>NZ_JBIVLI010000033.1:65953-91374 GCF_044751205.1 Streptomyces sp. NPDC088732 | reverse complement strand
GGGGCCCGCCGCGGGGTGGCCCACCACCCCCGCGGGGGGGGCGGCCGGGGCCGGGACGGCGTGACACGGCGGGGCGGGGGCCGCCGCGGCCCCCGCCCCGCCGTGTCACGCCGTCCCGGCCGGTCCGTCACTCGGCCTTGATGGACTCCAGCATGTTCAGCCGGGCCGCCCGCCGGGCCGGCCACAGCGCCGCCAGCATGCCCACCACGGCGGCCATCGCGAGGAACACCGCGATCCGGTCCCAGGGCAGCACCAGCGCGTAGCTCGGCAGGTTCGGCCTGATCAGCCCGCCGACCGCCCAGGCGAGGAAGACTCCCAGGCCCAGGCCGAGCACCGCGCCGAAGAGCGAGATCACCAGGGACTCCAGCCGGATCATCCGCTTGACCGCGGCACGGTCCAGGCCGATCGCCCGCAGCATGCCGATCTCGTGCTTGCGCTCGAAGACCGACATCGCCAGCGTGTTGATCACACCCAGCACGGCGACCAGCACGGCCATCGCGAGCAGCCCGTAGAGGATGTTCAGCATCAGGTCGATCGTGGCGCTGAGCTCCCGGGAGATGTCGGCCTTGTCCTGCACCTTGACGACCGGGTTCTCGCCGAGCGCCTTCACCAGCGCGTCCTGGTGGGCCTCGGAGGGGCCGCCGGCCATCTTCACCAGCACCCGCATGTCCCCGGCCTCCGGGGTGTGCGGGGTCACCGTGGCGTTGTCCATGATCACGCCGTTGATGAGGTCACCGCCCACGAAGACACCGCCGATCGTCAACCGCCCCTTGGCGCCGTCGTCGTAGCGCACAGGCAGGCTCTGTCCGGGGTGCCAGCCGTGCCGCTTCGCGGTGTCGGAGTCCACGACCACCGAGTCGCCGTGCGCCGCGGCCAGGGAGCCGTGGGTGAAGTCCAGGGCGAGCAGCCGCTCGATCTGCGGCGCGTCGACGCCGGTGACCCACTCGTCCTCGCCGTCCAGTTCGGTGTGCGCGTCGCGCACGGCGCTGGAGTCGCTGACGCCCTCGGTCCCCGCGACCTGCTTCGCCACCTCGGGGGAGAGGTTCTGGCCGGTGGCCATGGTGATCTGGTAGTCGGCCCTCAGATGGGCGGCCGCCAGCTCGTCCACCGTGGTCTTCACCGAGATGGCCACCACCGTGAGGGCGGTGATCAGAGTCAGGCCGATCATCAGGGCGGAAGCCGTGGCGGCGGTGCGCCGGGGGTTGCGCACCGAGTTCTGCCGGGCGAGCTTGCCCGTGACACCGAGGGGCCGCAGCAGCGGCGCGGCCGCCGCGACCACCGGCCGGGACAGCAGGGGGGTGAGGACGAACACCCCGATCAGCAGCAGTCCCGCGCCGCCGCCGAGCACCATGTTGCCGTCGTTCTTCATGCCCGAGCCGGCCAGCACCAGGACGACACCGGCGGCCGACAGCAGCGCGCCGAACGTGTTGCGCAGCAGCAGGCCCTTGACGGTGGCCGGGGCGTGCACGCTGCTCATCGCCGCGACCGGCGGGATCTTGGCGGCGCGGCGGGCCGGCAGCCACGCGGCGAGCAGGGTGATGCCGACACCGACCGCGAGCGCCGCGCCCGCGGTGCCCGGCTGCACCGACAGCGGGCCGTCGGGCAGTTCCGCCCCGGCCGAGCCGAGGACCGCCCGCATGACGGCCGCGATGCCGATGCCCAGCAGGAAGCCGGTCGCCCCGGCCACCGCGCCCACGACGAGGGCCTCGACCAGCACCGACCGGGTCACCTGCCGGCGGCTGGCGCCGACGGCGCGCAGCAGCGCCAGCTCCTTGGTGCGCTGGGCGACGAGCATCGTGAAGGTGTTGGCGATGATGAAGACGCCGACGAAGAGCGCGATGCCGGCGAAGCTGAGCAGCGTGGTGTTGAAGTTGCTGAGGTCGGCGGCGATCTGCCGTGCCTCGTCGTCCGCCAGTTGCTGCCCGGTGGTCGCCGTGGCGTCCTTGGCGTACCGCGGCAGCAGCTTCTCGATCGCGGACCTCAGCGTCGCCTGCGCGGTGCCGGGGGCCGCCTTGACGTCGATCTCCTCGAACGTGCCCGGCGTGCCGAAGAGCTTCTGGGCCGTGGCCGTGTCGAAGAGCACCAGGCTGCCGCCGGCGGCGACGTTGCCGTCGTCGGTGGTGAAGACGCCGGTCACCTTCTGCCGCATCACCGGGCCGTCGATGGACATCCGGACGGTGTCACCGACCCCGTAGCCCGTCCGTTCGGCCGTCCTGGAGTCCAGCGCGACCTCGGAGGAGTCGGACGGTGCGCGTCCCTCGCGTATCGGATAGCGGTTCGCCCCGGCGTAGTTGCCGCCGCGGGTGGACCAGCCGTCGCCGACCAGCCTGCCCTGCTTGTCGGCGAGAGCGGTGAAGCCGGTGACGGTCGCGGTGGTGGACCCGGCGCCGGGCAGGCCGCCGATCTCGTCCACCAGCCGCTGGGGGAGCCGGTGGTCGGGATCCCCGTAGGTGACGGCGACCGACACGTCGGCGTAGCTCCTGGAGGACGCCTTGCGGAGGGCGTCGCCGATGGAGTCGGTGAAGACCAGGGTGCCGGACACGAAGGACACGCCGAGCATCACGGCGAGCACGGTCATCAGCAGTCTGGCCTTGTGCGCGAGGACGTTGCGCAGGGCGGTACGGAACATGGCAGGCGTGGTCTCTCGGTGGTCTCGGTGGCGTCGGACGGTCAGCTCGTACGGCCCTTGGCGTCGAAGCGCTTCATGCGCTCCAGCACCGAGTCCGCGGTCGGGCCGTGCAGCTCGTCGACGATGCGGCCGTCGGCCAGGAAGACGACGCGGTCGGCGTAGGAGGCGGCGACCGGGTCGTGGGTGACCATGACGACCGTCTGGCCGAGCTCCCGCACGGAGTTGCGGAGGAAGCCCAGGATCTCCGCGCCGGAACGGGAGTCGAGGTTGCCGGTCGGCTCGTCCGCGAAGATGATCGCGGGCCGGCTCGCCAGCGCCCGCGCGACCGCGACACGCTGCTGCTGACCGCCGGACAGCTGGGACGGCCGGTGCCTCAGGCGGTCGCCGAGGCCGACGGTCTCCACGACCCGGCCCAGCCACTCCTGGTCGGCCTTGCGGCCGGCGATGTCCATCGGCAGCGTGATGTTCTCGGCCGCGGTGAGCGTGGGCAGCAGATTGAACGCCTGGAAGATGAAGCCGATCTTGTCGCGGCGCAACTTGGTGAGCTGCTTGTCCTTCAGCGAGGCCAGCTCGGTGTCGCCGATCCGCGCCGAGCCCGACGAGACCGTGTCCAGACCCGCCATGCAGTGCATCAGCGTGGACTTGCCGGAACCCGAGGGGCCCATGATCGCGGTGAACTCACCGCTGCGGAACTCCACGGAGACCGCGTCGAGCGCGACCACACGGGTCTCGCCCTCGCCGTACACCTTGCTCAGGTCGGTGGCCCGCGCGGCCGTGGCCATGGCGGTCGGGGGTGCGGTGGTGGTGGTCACGGCAGGCTGCTCCTGTCGGAAACGCTGGGGGAGGTGGTGCGGACTCCGTCCATCGTCCCGGCGTGAACGGCCGCGGTAATCCGTCCCTGACCTGGTTCCTGAGGCAGTCGCAAGAGGTATCCGGGGACCCCCGGGTCATACCAGGGGATGACACCCACCCCGATGCGCCCGTCCTGCGGCGGAACTATTTCGCGTCATATGCAGGCGGCGCCGAACACGCCGGGTACCGCCCCGGGCCTGTGGTTTCGCTGTGTCCGAGGTCATCTGATGATCCGTCAGGGAGCAATAGAATCAGACAACATGACGAATCCCGGGCCGCTTCCCACCCACCTTCCCGGATAGGCTCGTGCTGCGCTTCGGCGCCGCCCCGCCCGGATGGTGGAATGCAGACACGGCGAGCTTAAACCTCGCTGCCCCTTGCGGGCGTACCGGTTCGAGTCCGGTTCCGGGCACCACCCTTCACCGCGGCGCCGACCCGCGGGAACGGGTGGTCGCGTGCCATTGGGCACCTCGCCGTTCGCAAACTCTGAATTGCCGAGCCGATGTGCTGCCCGGTCAAGCCGGCCCCGGCATTGCCCGACGTCTTACCGCCTCGCCGTGATCCGTGGAATCACCGGGCCGAACCCGTCCACCCGCCCATCCGCGCCGAGAGGCCGCTCACGACGGCGGTTGCGCGTTCGCGCGTCGGCCGATGCCGCTGCTCGGGAGAGGGCGCTCCAAGGTGCGCTTGAGGCGGCGCGCGAGCGGCTTCTCGGCGAGGACGTGCAGCAGCCAGGCGAGGACCAGCATCGCGACCGTCGTCGCGGCGACAGTCGTGGCGGGGCTCAGGTGGTCGTGCAGGCCGTAGATCATCAGGTGGCCGAGGCTCTCGTGGACCAGGTACAGGGGGTAGGTCAGGGTGCCCGCGAAGGTGAGCCAGCGCCAGTTGAGGTGCCGGAACCAGCCGAGGGCGACGCCGGCCATGACCACGAAGCACGCGGTGACCACGGCGGAGGCCACCCCACCGGACAGATCGGCGTGGATTATCTTGCTGAAACGTTCCGTCTCCGCGAGCACCGTCTCCTGCGCGATGAGCCAGGAGACGCCCACGATGCCCCACGCCATCGCGTGGGAGCCGAAGCGGTGGATCAGGTAGAAGCCGATGCCGGCGATGAAGTAGGCCGAGTACGTCGGCACGAGCAGGTTGTTGAGCAGCCTGTCGTTGGCGGCGTGGGTGATCACGGTGCCGACGGTCCACAGGCAGCAGAAGGCGACGGTGCTGCGGTAGGTGACGCCCCTCCACACGACCAGGGCGAACAGCAGATAGAAACGCAGCTCGACCCAGAGACTCCAGAAGACGCCGCTCACGGCCGGCGTGCCGAGCGGCTCGTGGAGCATCGTGAGGTTCAGCAGGACCCTGTGGACGTCGGGGCGGTGCGCCAGGACGGGGAAGACGGCCGTCGCCACGCTGAGCAGCACGATGGCCGCCCAGTAGGCGGGGTAGAGCCGGGTGATCCGGGAGCGGAAGAACTGCCCCAGGCCGCGGCCCCAGGCGCTCATGCAGATCACGAATCCGCTGATGAGGAAGAAGAACTCCACGCCCAGCCAGCCGTAGTCCGTGAACGGGGTCACCGACGGCAGGATCTCGCGGCTCGGCTGCCCCCAGGCGTCGGAGGCCTCCCCACCGCGGGAGAGGTAGTGGAAGAACAGCACCGACAGCGCCGCCAGCAGCCGCAGCCCGTCCAGCGCGTACAGGCGCTGCCCGCCGCGGCCCTGCTTCGTCCCTGCCCCTGTCCCTGTCTTCGCCGGCGCGGCTGCCGTGTCGCCGGTGCCGGCGGGTATGAGGGCCGTGTCCGACAGCGTCACAGCGCACCGCTCCCCGCGGTGGCGGCCTGTCCGTCCGCCGACCCGTACGAGGGGCGCGGCGCAAGGGCCGCGCGTTCGATTCTGGCCATGCCGTGTCCTTTTCGCTGCGTCGGCTCGCGGATCTCGCAGCGGGGAGATCGCCGAGGAGCCCGTGGCGATGCGGTGGAAGGCCGCATCGGCCGCCGAGACTACCCACCGGCGTGACCGGGCCCGTGTCCGGGGCGTACGCGTGACACGTGACAGCCCGGCCCGACGCGGCGCGTCCGCCGGTCGGTCGGCCCGCCTGGTCGCGCCCGACCGCGTCGGTTGCGGGCTGTGCGGGCCGCCGAGCATGTCCAGGAGCACCATGGCGTCGTGGTCGGGGCTCGCGGCGTCCGCGTAGTGGGCGACAAGGCGGTGGCCGGCGGTGCCGTCCACCCCGGCGCAGGTCGCCCTCGCGTGGCTGCTCGCCCAGGGACCGCACGTCGTCCCGGTCCCCGGCACGAAGACCCCCGAGTACCTCTTCGACAACGCGGGTACCGCGGGCCTGCGGCTGTCCGCGGCCGACCTCGCCGTTCTCCACAGGCTCATGGGTGACGCGGCCGGAGACCCTGGAGTGCGGATCTATAGGTAAGTGCCGGTCAGGCTACTTGCACGTACAAATACACCTCCTGTACTAGTTGATTGACGCAGCAAGCGCTGCGGATGGGGACGCACCTTGCCGGACATCGGGGGCGTGACCTCGCGTGGCGATCCCACCGCGAGTCCGCAGGCGCCGAGCGCACCGAACCGGCGACACCTCCGCCCGCGACGACGGGGAATCCATCCGGCCCGCCTCACGCGCGGCTCCCCTCACCGCCGGTCCGCCGGCGCCCCCTCCGGTGCTGCGTCCCCTCATCGACAAGCACCAAGAACAGGAACACCTTCATGTCAACGACCAGCAGGCGGACCGTTCTCGGCATGGCCGGGGCCACTGCCGCAGCCGTGGCCGTGGCCGGCACGGGAGTCCTCGGTGGCACCGGCGCCTTCCAGCGCAAGGCGGAAGCGGCCGACGCGCTGGAGGGCGTCAACGAGCCCACGTTCACCGAGCTGACGCCGTTCCGGGACCCGCTGCGCGTACCGCCGACGCTGCGCGCGAAGGGCCACCGGATCACGGAGATCGATCTGGTCGAGTCGCCGGTGCGGCTGCACTCCCAGATGCCGCGCACGCGGATGTGGACATACGCCGGCCACTTCCCCGGCCCGACCGTCGAGGTGCGCAGCAGGGACCAGGTCCGCGTCGCCTGGAACAACAGGCTCAGGGGCACGACGCCCGTCAAGGCCGTGTGGGTGCAGCCCGAAGGCCCCGGGCCCGGCCTGCTTCCCTACAACCGCCCGGGTGCGCCGGGGGGTGTCCCGCGTCCCGAGGTCGACCGGCTCACCGCATGGACCACCGTCCATGTGCACGGCGGCCACCAGAACGCCCTCAACGACGGGGCCGCCGAGTACGGAGTCGCCCCCGGCAGCTCCCAGTTGGCCGAGTACGCCAACGACCAGGCGGCGACGCACCTCTTCTACCACGACCACGCCATGGCGGTGACCTCGCTCAACGTCACGGCCGGCCTCATCGGCAACTGGATCGTGCGCGACGCGGAGGAGGACCGGATCGACCTGCCCCGCGGCAAGTACGAGATCCCCCTCACGATCCAGGACGCCAACTTCGACACGGACGCGCAGGGCCGGCTCACCGGGCAGATCCTGGCCAAGCGCATCGTCGGCGGCGGGGCCATGCCGATGCCGGGCTCCATACCGCCGTCGCTGGCCTCCCTTGCCCCGTTCACCATGGTCAACGGCGTTGTGTGGCCCCACATGGACGTCGAGGCCCGCGCCTACCGCCTCCGGCTGGTGAACGTCTCCGGGGCCCGCATCTACCGTCTGGTCGTCGTCGACGAGGAGACCGGCAAGCCCGTCCGCGGCGCCATGAAGCTCATCGGCACCGACATGGGCCTGCTCGGCAAGGTGCAGACCATCGACGAGGCACTGTCCCTGTCGCCCGCGGAACGCGCGGACGTCGTCATCGACTTCGCCGCCCACCCCGGCAAGAAGCTCACGCTCGTCAACACCGTCGAGGGCCAGACCCCCGGCGCCGCCCTGCCGGACTTCATGGTCCCGCACCCCGAGGTGATGCAGTTCCGCGTGGAGAAGCAGCGCCACGCGTCGTTCCGCATGCCGACAACGTTGTCAGCGTCCTTCCGCAGGATCGGTCTCGCCGACGTTCCCCGGACCGCCACCGAGCGCTTCGTCGTCCTCGGCTTCGACAAGACCGGTGCGATGCCGCAGATCTGGGAGATGCAGGAGGTGCCCGCCGGGACGGCGCCGGGCACCGGTGTCGTCACCGTCGACATGCCCGGCGGCACGCGGACCCTGCGGCGCACCGGCACCATGTTCGAGGACACGACCACGTTCTTCGCGGCGTCCGGCACCTGGGAGAAGTGGCACTTCATCAGCGCCGCGCCCGCCGGCGTTCCGATCTACCACCCGATGCACATCCACTTGATGAACTTCCAGGTGGTCGACCGCCGGACGGTCGACGCGTCCGGAATGGACTTCGCCGCGGCGCGGACCGTGCGGCCCCTGACGGTGGGCGGGCCGGTACCGGTCGCGCCGGAGGAATCCGGCTGGAAGGACACCATCACCGTCAACGCCAACACCCTCGTCACCGTCGCCGGACGGCTCGCGGACCAGACCGGCAAGGTGATGTACCACTGTCATCTCCTCGACCATGAGGACGAGGGCATGATGCGGCCCTTCGTGATCATGCCGCCCGCCGTGCACGACATTCACCACATGATCATGGAGATGAACGGCGGATCGGGCATGCGCGGCATGAAGGGCATGAAGATGTAGCCGCTCCGGCGCTGCTGCCTGCGAGGAGCAGCCCCCGCCGCGACGGGGCGGCGGGGGCTTGCCCATGGCGGTGAGGTCCGGCGGGTTCCGTGGCGCCGCCCTCTGCCGTGGCCAGCCTGAGCCGCCCCCGCCGGGTGCGCACGCGGAGAGCGGCCGTTCGGGTGACGGGGACGTCCCGCTGCTCACGCGCATGCGCCGTCCTCATGGCTTACCTACGCTTTTGGTAGGGGGCGAGCCAGGAGGTGGACCCGATGGCGACGGTGCTTTTCATCGTGAGCGGAGCGACGTACTGGGTGCTCAACGACGGCACCAGGCACGCGACCGGCTACTGGGCCGAGGAGTTCGCGGTGCCGTACAAGAAGGTCACGGAAGCCGGTCACGCGGTGGTCGTGGCGACGCCGGGCGGTGTGGTCCCGAACGTCGACATGATGAGCCTGCGCCCCTCCATGGCGGGTGGCGAGGAGGGCGCCCTGGAGCTCGAGGAGATCATCCGTTCCGCCGAGGTGATGCGGCGGCCGCTGGCGCTGTCGGACGTCCGGCTGGAGGACTACGACGCGGTGTACCTGCCGGGCGGCCACGGCCCGATGGCGGACCTGGCGTGGGACGCCGACGTCGGCCGGCTGCTGACGGCGCAACTCGCCTCCGGCAAGCCGCTCTTCATTGTGTGCCACGCCCCCGCCTCGCTGCTGGCCACCCGCATCCACGGCGTATCGCCGTTCAAGGGCTACCGGGTCACCGGCTTCACCAACGAGGAGGAGGCGGCCGTCGGACTCGCCCCGCGGGCGACCTGGCTGCTGGAGACGGCCCTCAAGGAGCAGGTCGGTGTCGAGTACAGCCGGGGCCCGATCTGGGAGCCCTACATGGTCGAGGACCGCAATCTGGTGACCGGCCAGAACCCCCACTCCGCCGGGGTGCTGGCCGACCGGCTGCTGGAGATCCTCAAGTGAGGTGACTCCGGGGAGGAAGGGGCCCTCCGGGCCTGTCCGTTGGTCCGGGATGGGCCCATCGGTGCAGGTAAATGCGCTTTGAGGAGCGCAAGTTGACCGTTCCTGAGCGCAACCATGCGCGTGACTCGTATGTCTGAACCCATGTCCCGCTGCGGCAACGGGGCGTCCGGGACAGGACAGACGACGATCGAGCGCCAAGGGGCGGGGCCGCGGGCGCGGACGGAGGGCCCGAACGACCGTGGACACGCACGACGGCCGTCACATCGACCCCGCGGACCAGTGGGTCCTCGACCCGGAGACCGGTACCTACCGGCTGCGGCTGGACCCCGACGGACCCAACGGCCCCGGCGGCCCGGACAGACCTGTCGGCGCCCAGGCCGCCACGGTCCCGCCGCAGGGCGGGCGCAGGGCGCGCCGCGAGGAGCAGCGCTCCGCCCCGGAACCGGCCCCCGAGGGCCGTCGCCGCGGCGGGGCCAAGGCGTCCCGGAAGGCCAAGCGGTCCACGAAGCGCCGGGTCCTGATGTGGACCGCGGGCACGCTCGGCTTCGTGCTGCTCGCGGGCAGCGCCGGCGCGTACTTCCTGTACCGGCACTTCGACGGCAACATCTCCACGGTCGACGTCGGCACGGCGGGCAACAAGAACGCCACCAGCCACGACGCGGTGAACATCCTGGTGATCGGAACCGACAGCCGGGTCGGCCTCGGCGGGAAGTACGGGGACTCCGACAACATCGGCCACGCCGACACCACGCTCCTCGTGCACGTGGCGAAGGACCGGTCGAACGCGACCGTCATGAGCATCCCGCGCGACATGATCATCGGCATCCCGGCCTGCCCCACGAAGCAGAAGGACGGCTCCACCAAGACGATCCCCGCCACGGCCCAGGCCAAGTTCAGCCCTCGCTTCAACGAGAGCCTCGGCCAGGAGGGCCGCGACCCGGGTTGCACGATGCGGACCGTCACCGAGATCACCGGCCTGCCGATCGACCACTTCATGATGGTCAACTTCGAGGCCGTGAAGACCCTGTCCACCGCCGTGGGCGGCGTCCCGATCTGCCTCACGCACGCCATCGACGACACCGACTCCAAGGGCCAGGGCTCGCACCTGAAGCTGCCCAAGGGACCGAGCCGCGTGGAGGGCGAGCAGGCCCTGCAGTTCGTCAGGACCCGCCACTCGCTGACGAACGGCAGCGACCTGGACCGCATCCATCTCCAGCAGCAGTTCCTGGGCTCGATGATCCGGGAGATGAAGTCCGGCAACACGCTCACTGACCCGACGAAGCTCTTCAAGCTCGCCAACGCCGCCACCAAGGCGCTCACCGTGGACACCGGCATCGGCAGCGTCACGAAGCTCACCGGCCTCGCACAGGACCTGAGCGCGGTCGACCCCAAGCACATCACGTTCACGACGCTGCCGGTCAAGGACAACCCGTACGAGATCGGTTTCCACGCGACGGTCATGGTCGACGAGACCAGGGCGCCCCAGGTCTTCTCGGCGATCAAGAACGACGTCTCGCTGTCCGGCGGGACGAAGAAGAAGCCCACGGCCGCCGATGCCAAGCTCAAGGGCACGAAGGCCGACCCGTCGCAGGTGCGGGTCGAGGTCTACAACGGTGGCGGCCCGCAGGGCGCGGCGAAGACGACGTCGGAGTGGCTGCAGAACACCAAGGGCGTCGGCCACGCGACCAACGGCGGCAACGCGCCCGGCGGGAAGCAGGCCCGCACGACCCTGGTCTACGGGCCCGACCAGGCCGCCCAGGCCCGGGCACTGGCCGCGATGATGGGCCTGCCCGCCTCGGCGCTGCGCCCGGGTACGGACGCCGCGGGTCCCGGCAAGGCCATGACGCTCACACTCGGCGGCGACTACCAGGGCGCGGGCGTTCCGCTCGCCGACCCGGACAAGCCCCCGGCCGACATCCAGAAGGCGCAGGCCGACAAGAACGAGTGCGTCGGCTGAGTCCGGCTGGGGTGCGGCGCCGCCGGTCCCGGGAACGGCCGAATACCGGGCGGCGGCGGCGCCGTCACCTACCGTGTGTCACCACGAAACCGGGCAAATAATCCCAAGGTGATGCATGGTGACAGTCCACCGGCGGGGTCCGTCATGACCCTCGCGCTCGATGCCGTGCGGAGCCTGGCTGCCGCGGGTGACCCCGACCAGCTCCTGCCGGCGCGTCAGCAGATGGCCTTCACCCTGGGCTTCCACATCATCCTGGTGCCCTTCGGTGTCGCGCTCACCACCCTGATGCTCGTCGCCAACCACCGCGGGCTGCGCCGCGGCGACCAGGACGCCCTGCTCCTGGCCCGCCGCTGGTCCAAGGTCGCCGCGGTGCTGTTCGCCGTCGGTGCGATCACCGGCACCGTGCTCTCCTTCGAACTCGGCATCCTGTGGCCCGGCCTGATGGGCCGCTACGGGGCCGCTTTCGGCTTCCCCTTCGCGATCGAGGGACTCTTCTTCTTCCTCGAGGCGATCTTCGTCTCGATCTACATCTACGGCTGGGACCGCATGGCGCCGTGGGCCCACTTCTGGACCGGTGTGCCGGTGGCCCTGTCCAGCATCGGCGGTGCGGCCGCCGTCATCGCCGCCAACAGCTGGATGAACCAGCCCGGCGGGTTCACCCTGCGGGACGGCCGCGTGGTCGCCGTCCGCCCCGCCGAGGTCTTCTTCAACGGGGCCTTCTGGTGGGAGATGCTCCACATGCTGCTGGCCGCCTACATCGTGGCCGGCTTCGGGGTGGCGAGCGTCTACGCGGTGGGCATGCTGCGCGGGCGGACCTCCCGCTACCACCGGCTGGGGTTCCTCATCGGGTTCGTCACGGCGGCGGTCGTGCTCCCCTTCCAGATGATCGTGGGGGACACGATCGCCCGGTACGTCTTCGAGGCGGAGCCCGCGAAGTTCGCGGCGATCGAACTCCTGCCGACCACCGGCACCCACGTCCCCGAGACCCTCGGCGGCATCCTCGTCGACGGCGAGGTCCGCTACGGCCTGCCCCTCCCCGACGTGGCGTCCCTGCTGGCGGCGTTCAGCCCCTCCACGAGGATCAGCGGGCTGGATGCCATCCCGCCGGACGTGCGCCCCTCCGACCAGGCCGTCAGCACCGTGCACCTGGCCTTCGACGTCATGGTCGGACTGTCCTCCGTGCTGATGCTGCTGGTCCTGTGGTTCGCCTGGCTGTGGTGGCGGCACCGCAGCGTCGACGGCCGGCGCTGGTTCCTGCGGTGCTGCGCGGTCAGCGGCCTGGCCGCGGTGGCGTGCCTGGAGACCGGATGGATCGTCACGGAGCTGGGGCGCCAGCCCTGGACGGTCGTCGGGTACCTCCTCACCAGGGACGCGGTGACCACCCAGGGGAACCTGTGGCCGTTCTTCGGAGCGGTGCTGGTCATCTACGCGGCCGTCGGGGCGAGCGCCGTGGGAGTGCTGCTGTCGATGAAGCGCCGCTGGCAGGCCGAGGGCGGCGACGAGGTGCCCGTGCCCTACGGACCCGGCACCGGCCCGGACCGCGCGGGCGCCGGCGTCGGATCGGGGCAGTGATGCCCGAACTCGTCTCCGTCTTCCTGTTCATCGGGGTCATCGCCTACGCCGTGCTGGGCGGTGCCGACTTCGGCGCCGGCTTCTGGGACCTCACGGCGGGCGGCGCCGAGCGGGGCAGGCAGCCGCGGCACTTGGTCGACACCTCGCTCGGGCCGGTGTGGGAGGCCAACCACACCTGGCTCGTGTACTGCCTGGTGTTCCTCTGGTCGGGCTTCCCCACCGCGTACACCGCCATCACCACGACCCTCTACCTGCCGCTCGGCCTCGCCGCGCTGGGCATCGTGCTGCGCGGGGCGGGGTTCGCGTTCCGCAAGGCCTCCCTGCGCACGCCCGAACAGCGCGTGTACGGGGCCGCCTTCGCACTGTCGTCCCTGCTGGCCCCGTACTGCTTCGGCTCCGTCGCCGGAGGCATCGCCTCGGGACGGGTGCCCGCCGGCGGCAACGGGGACGCGCTCGGCAGCTGGCTCAACCCCACTTCCGTCCTCGGCGGCGTCCTGGCCGTCCTGGTCTGCGCCTACCTGGCCGCCGTCTACCTGCACGTGGCCGCCGGGCGGCAGGACGAGCCGGGGCTCGCCCGGTACTTCCGCGACCGGGCCCTGCTTGCGGGCCTGCTGACCGGGGCCGTCAGCATCGCGGGGATCTTCGTGCTCCGGCACGACTCCCCGCGGCTCTTCCACGAACTCAGCCATCGCGCGCTGCCCCTGGTCCTGGCCGCGGCCCTCTGCGGCGCGACCGGCCTGGTCCTGCTGCGCGGCACCCGGACGACGGGCCTGCGGGCGCTCGCCGCCGCCGCGGTGGCCCTGGTCGTCCTCGGCTGGGGCGTCGCCCAGTACCCGTACCTCCTCGGCACCCACCTGGAGATCCCCCAGGCGGCCGCGCCCACCGCCACGCTGTGGGTGACGGTCGGCGTGGCGATCGTGGCGGGGCTGCTGATCCTCCCCTCCCTCGTGCTCCTCTTCCGCCTGGCCGGCCGCGGCCGGCTCATCCCCGCCGACCACGCTGCCGGGGACCGCCCGGGCCCATGAGCCGCCCTGCCGCCGGTATACGAAGGGCAACGCCGCGGCAAAGCCCCGGAGGCCGCCGCGACCGGTGGAATCCGCCGGTCCGGGCCCTTCCGCCACCCCGTGGGACGCGCGCATCTGTACGCAGGACCGGTACCGCGCCGGGCTCCCGGAGCGGGCGGTCCCATGGGCGGCCCGGATGCCCGGCCACCGCTCCCCGCACCCGCAGACCGGCCCCCGGCGGCCGAATACCGGGCCCCTGCCGGGGCGATGACCGACGGCGGGAGCGGTACGGCGGCCTCCCCTTCGGCACCCGCGGCGCGCGGCCGCCGGGCGGCCGGATTCCGCCCCTGCGCTACCTGTCCGGACAAGTGCGGGGCCTGCGCCTTTACTTCCCCCTGAAGATCTCGTTGCGTACTGGTCATCTGCTCTTGGTCAACCTCCCCCCGAGGGCTCCTATGGTCGCGGTCAAGTAATGGGCAAGAACTACAACGGAGGACGTTGTGTCCCTGGATGCTCGTAGGGCCCGGCGGTTCGCCGCTCCCGCAGTCGCTGCCATAGCCGCCGCGGTCGTGACGATGGTGGTCAACCCGACGCTGGGCGCTTCCGCCACGGCGCCGCCGGCGGCCAAGGCCAAGACCCCGACCGCCAAGAACGTCATCTTCATCAACGGCGACGGCATGGGCCCGGCCCTGCGTCAGGCCGCCCGCCTGCACTTCTCGGGCCTGAACGGCCAGCTCGCCATGGACAAGCTCCCGGTCTCGGGCCAGCTGACCACCGAGCCGGACGACCCGAAGGCCGTCATCACCGACTCGGCCGCCGCGGCGACCGCGTGGGCCACGGGCGAGAAGACCTACAACGGCGCGATCAGCGTCGACGTGGACGGCAACCCGCTGGCCACCCTCGGCCAGCAGGCCAAGGCGGCCGGCAAGGCCACCGGCCTGGTCACCACCGCGCAGGTCACCGACGCCTCGCCGGCGGCGTTCTTCTCGAACACCGCCAACCGTTCGGCGCAGGACGAGATCGCGCGCCAGTACATCGAGGTCAGCAAGCCCGACGTCATCCTGGGCGGCGGCGAGGACTGGTGGCTGCCCGCGGGCAGCGCCGGCGCGTTCCAGGACAAGCCCGCCGAGGACACGTCCGAGGCGAGCAAGGGCACCAAGGGCGACCTCATCAAGAAGGCCCAGAAGGCCGGTTACTCCTACGTCCACAGCGCGGACCAGCTCAGCCGCGCCAAGGGCGGCAAGCTGCTCGGCCTCTTCGCCAACGAGGAGATGTTCCAGCAGCGTCCCGAGGGCCAGGGCGACGTGTACAGCCCGGTCGTCGGTCTGTCCACGATGACCAGCAAGGCCCTCAGCACGCTGGACAAGAACAAGAAGGGCTTCTTCCTCATGGTCGAGGAGGAGGGCACCGACGAGTTCGCGCACTCCAACAACGCCACCCGCACCCTGCAGTCCATGCAGGAGCTGGAGAAGGCCGTGGCCGTGGCCCGTGCGTACGTCGCCACCCACCCCGACACCCTGCTGGTCGTCACCGGTGACCACGAGACCGGCGGCCTGGCCGTCGAGGAGGCCGACGCCGCCGACGAGTCCGGCGACGGCATCTCCGCCGAGGACGGTCCGTTCAGCATCCGCGGCAGCGAGAAGACCTTCTACATGGACTGGACCACCTCCGGTCACACCGGTGTGGACGTGCCCGTGACCGCGGCCGGTCCGCTGTCCGACCGCTTCACCGGCAAGCACGCCAACACCTACGTCTACGACGTGCTGCGCCAGGCCCTGACGCGCCGCTGAGCGATGCGCACCCGGGCGACTGACGCGCTGACGCGCTGACGCGCTGACGCGCTTGACACCGGAGCCCCGGGGCGATCACGCCCCGGGGCTCCGCCGTCGCCGCCGCGCGCGGTTCACCCGTCCGGACCGTCCCCGTGGGCGGCATCGGGGTGAAGAACGGAAGAAGATCCTCCTTGAGGACTAGACCGCCCGCTTTGCCATGCCATTACTCTGGGTGCGAAGCCGTATCGCACGGCATGGAGGAGTGACAGATGAGGAGCAGCAACCCGGTCTTCTCCCGGCGGGGGTTCTCCCGCGGGGAGGGCTACGCGGGCTTCGGCGGTGCGCAGACGCAGCCGCAGGGCAACCCGTACGCGGGCGGGAACCCGTACGCCGGGACCAACCCCTACGACACGGCGACCTACCAGGCCCCGCCCGCCGCCCCGGTGCAGACCGGGCGGATGACGATGGACGACGTCGTCTCCAAGACGGCGATCACCCTGGGCACGGTCGTGGTCGGCGCGCTGCTGGCCTGGTTCGTCCTGCCGGTCAGCCAGGGCAGCTGGACCCTCGCGGGCGGCGCCGGACTCGTGGCGCTGGTCCTCTACGTGATCCTGATGTTCAAGCGCCGTCCGGTCCCCGGCCTCATCCTGGGCTACGCGGCCTTCGAGGGCATCGCGCTCGGCATCATCAGCGAGATGTACAACACGGTCTGGAGCGGCGCCCCCGTGCAGGCGGTGCTGGGCACCATGGCGGTCTTCGCCGGCATGCTCGTGGCGTACCGCACCCGGCTCATCCGGGTCACCCGGCGCTACTACCGCATCGGTATGGGGATCGCCGTCGGCTTCCTCATCCTGATCGTCATCAACCTGATCGCCGCCGCGATCGGCGGCGGTGACGGGCTGGGCCTGCGCAGCGGCGGCCTGGGCATCGCGGTCGGCGTCATCGGCGTGCTGCTCGGCGCCTTCTTCCTCTCGCTGAACTTCAAGGAGATCGAGGACGGCGTGCGCTACGGCGCCCCGGCCAACGAGGCGTGGTGGGCGGCCTTCGGCCTGACCCTCTCCCTCATCTGGATCTACCTGGAGCTGCTGCGCCTCATCGCCATCCTGCGCGGCGACGACTGACGCGAACAGCGCCCGCCCGGCCGGGCGGGCATTCAACGGGCCCCGGAGGCAGTGCCTTTCGGGGCCCGTTCGCATGCGCGGGGGAGGACGCTAGCCGAGCCTCCGGGCGGCGCGCCTCAGGTCGTACTCGTGGACGATCGCCTTGGCGTGCCCGTAGGACAGCTCGTGCTCGCTGCGGAGCCAGCTGACTTTCTCGTCGAAGCGGAGGAAGGCGGGGCCCTCGTCGACCGTGCGAAGCCATTCGCCGATCTCGCGGCCGGTGCAGTGGGGGATGTGGGAGAGCAGGTTCCGGTGGGTCTCTTCAGAGAAGGTCTGGGACATCGGCGCCTCCGGTATGCGTTCCGGTCACCCCACCGTGCCTGAGGCTTCTCCCGATGGCAACAGTGCGATGCGTCGGTTCTGTGTACGTACCGGTAGGCTCCCGGCCGTGCTGGACTGTACGACGCTTCGCGAGGCCGCCGGGGCCCTGGCCGGACGCTACCGCTCCCTGCCGCAGAGCAGGCTGCGCGGCGAGGTGGCGGCCGCGGGACTCGGGCTGGCCCGGGAGCTGGCCGTGCGGGCGCAGCGAGTCGAGTTCCCCGGGCGGGAGCCGCTGCTCATGCCGGACGACGGCGTCTTCGCCGTCGGGGACCAGATCGCGGTGGCCGCCCACGAGCTGGCCGCGGCGCTGGAGCCGCACCCGGACCTCGCCGCGGTACGCGACGAGGCCGTGTCCCTGATCCGGGACACGGCCTCGCGCTGCGGTCTGTAGCGGCTGTCGCCGGTCAGAGGGAGGCGACCACCCGGTCGGCCAGGACGTACACCGACTCCTCGCCGAAGGTGAAGGTGAGCGCGTAGCCGCCGGCCACCGCGGAGCCGCCCAGCAGGACCGGGGACTCGCCGCGGTCCAGGGCGTCGCAGAGCCGGTCCGCGGTCTCGCGGTCGCCCGGGGTCATGCAGAGCGTGGTGCCGTCGGCGAAGACGTACACGTCCAGCGTGCCGAGCGGGCCGGGCCGTACGTCGGCCAGCGGCATCCGCAGGTCGGCGAGCTCGCCGAGGCGCTCGGCGGTCTGCTCCTGGTTGGCCACGACCGGGGCCGGGACGGCGAAGTCCGGGTCGGAGGGGTGCCGGAAGGGCACCGGGCCGACGGGGCCGGGCTCCAGTCCGGTCAGGTCCGCCTGGCGGGGCAGGAACGGGCCGTACGGCAGGACCTCGTAGTCCGAGCCCGCGGCGCCCGGGCCGGAACCGGTGCCGCCGAAGATCTGGACGTCCAGCTGGGCATCGGCGACCGCGTCGCCCGCCTCGCCGGCGCCGTAGGCCAGGGGTGCCTCCTGGGCGGCCCAGAAGGCCCGCGCCTCGGCGAGCTCCCGCTCGCGCTCGTCGGCGAGGGCGTCCGCGACAGCGGTGCGTATGGCCTCGACGCCGGGGGTCTCCGCGGCCGCGCGCGCGGCCGGCACGGAGGCATGAGCGGCCGTGGCCGCCGCCAGGTCCGCGCGCAGGGCGGCGACGTCACGACGAACGCCGCGCGTGGCGAACAGCGCGGCGGAGCCGGCGGCCACGGCGGTTGCCGCACCCGTCAGCAGGACGAGGAACATGGCGCTCACTGGCGTACTCCCGACTGTGCTTTCCCGAGCCTGGCCCCCTGTACACACCACTGTGCACTCAAATCCATGGCCTTCGCAGTGCGGAACGTCACGATATGAGCAGGTCCAAAGTCTTGGGCCGGTCGAGTGATGCACTCCTGACCTGGGCAAACGACCGCCCCCGGGGGAAGGTCACATCCCGGGGGCGGTTCGATTGCGACTTAGGACACGCACACGGGCATTACGACAGGCGTTCGATGACCATGGCCATGCCCTGGCCGCCGCCGACGCACATCGTCTCCAGGCCGAACTGCTTGTCGTGCCACTGGAGCGAGTTGATCAGCGTCGTGGTGATGCGGGCGCCGGTCATGCCGAACGGGTGGCCGACCGCGATCGCGCCGCCGTTGACGTTCAGGCGGTCGATGTCGACGCCCAGGTCCCGGTAGGAGGGGATGACCTGCGCGGCGAAGGCCTCGTTCATCTCGACCAGGTCGATGTCGCCGATGGTCATCCCGGCCCGCTTGAGCGCCTGGCGGGAGGCCTCGACCGGGCCGTGGCCCATGATCTCCGGGGACAGGGCCGACACACCGGTGGACACCACGCGGGCGAGCGGGGTGATGCCGAGCTCGCGGGCCTTGGTGTCGCTCATGACGACCAGTGCGGCCGCGCCGTCGTTCAGCGGGCAGCAGTTGCCGGCGGTGACGGTGCCGTCGGGCCGGAAGACCGGCTTCAGGCCCTGCACTCCCTCCAGGGTGACGCCGGCGCGCGGGCCGTCGTCCTTGGAGACCACGGTGCCGTCGGGCAGCGTCACGGGCGTGATCTCGCGCTCCCAGAAGCCCTTCTTGATGGCTTCCTCGGCCAGGTTCTGCGAGCGCACGCCGAACTCGTCCTGCTCGGCGCGGGTGATGCCCTTCAGCGCGGCCAGGTTCTCCGCGGTCTGGCCCATCGCGATGTACGCGTCCGGGACCAGGCCGTCCTCGCGCGGGTCGTGCCATTCGCCGCCGCCCTGCTCGGCGCGGGCCGCGGTACGGGCCTCGGCCTCCGCGAACAGCGGGTTGTGGGTGCCGGGCATGCCGTCGGAGCTGCCCTTGACGAAGCGGGACACCGTCTCGACACCCGCCGAGACGAAGACGTCGCCCTCGCCCGCCTTGATGGCGTGCAGCGCCATCCGGGTCGTCTGCAGCGAGGAGGAGCAGTAGCGGGTCACGGTGCAGCCCGGGAGGTGGTCCATGCCCATCTGCACGGCCACGATCCGGCCCAGGTTGTGGCCCTGCTCGCCGCCGGGCAGACCGCAGCCGAGCATCAGGTCGTCGATGTCCCGCGGGTCGAGCTGCGGGACCTTGGCCAGCGCCGCCTGGATGATGGTGGCGGTGAGGTCGTCGGGGCGGAGGTCCTTCATGGACCCCTTCACGGCCCGGCCGATGGGGGAGCGGGCGGCAGAGACGATCACGGCTTCGGGCATCGCGACTCCTCGTCGAGGCGGCGTCGGAACGGCTGTACTCCTGGGGAAGTTACCTGTACGTAGAGCACTCAGTCACGTCTTGTGCGCTGTGACCCGGGCCTCTTTCTGAGCGCCCGCTTAGCCCGCGGCGCGCATGCGATGCTGTCGGGGTGAACTCCGAGGACCTGGTACGGCTGCGGCAGGCGCGGGACGCGATGGACCGGGACTACGCCGATCCCCTGGACGTCCCCGCGCTGGCCCGCGGGGCCCTGATGTCCACCGGTCACTTCGCCCGCAGCTTCCGGGCCGCGTTCGGCGAGACGCCGTACAGCTACCTCATGACCCGCCGGATCGAGCGCGCCAAGGCGCTGCTGCGGCGAGGGGACCTGTCGGTCACCGAGGTCTGCTTCGCCGTCGGCTGCACCTCGCTGGGCTCCTTCAGCTCCCGCTTCACGGAACTCGTCGGCGAGACCCCGAGCGCCTACCGCGCCCGCGACCACGCGCAGGGCGCGCCGATCCCGGCGTGCGTGGCCAAGATGTTCACCCGCCCCGTCAGGAACACGGCGGCGGGCAGCGCCTCGGCGTGAAACAAGCCCTAGCGTGAGGGCCATGGACATCACGCTCTCACAGTGCTTCATCGCCGTCGACGACCACGACAAGGCACTCGCCTTCTACCGCGACGTCCTGGGCCTGGAGGTCCGCAACGACGTCGGCTTCGAGGGCATGCGCTGGGTCACCGTCGGCTCCCCGGCGCAGCCGGACGTCACCATCGTCCTGGAATCGCCGCTCGCCAATCCCAATGCCTCGCCCGCCGACAAGCAGGCCATGTCCGAGCTGATGGCGAAGGGCATGCTCCGCGGCGTCATCTTCACGACCCCCGACTGCGACGCGACGTTCGAACGCATCAGCGCCGCGGGCGCCGAGGTCCTCCAGGAGCCCATGGACCAGCCCTACGGCGTCCGCGACTGCGCCTTCCGCGACCCCTCGGGCAACCTCCTGCGCTTCAACCAGCCCCGCTGAGGCGCCCCGGGAGGCGCCGCGCGGGGCGGGCGTCAGTTCTGGGCGGCCTCGGCCGCCGCCGCGGCGGCTTCGGCCGCCTCGGCGGCGAGCGTGGGATCGGTGGTGTCGGGCAGCCGGCGGCGACGGCGGCGCTTGATGAGGGCCCAGCGGCCGCGGGGCCCGGAGACGCTGCCGGAGGCGGCGGCGACCTCGGTGCCGGCCTCGCCGGCCGCCTCGGCGGCGGCCTGGGCGACGGGCATGAAGCCCTCGCCGCGGCGGGCGTCGGGACGCTCGTCCTCCTCGGGCCACAGCCCGAGCGCCGCGCAGAGGGTCGGCAGCATCGCCATGGCGGCGGTCGCGTACCCCTCCGCCGACGGGTGGTAGTTGTCCGGGCCGAACATCTCGCGCGGCCGCGACTCGAACTCGGGGCCCAGCAGGTCGCCCAGCGACACCGTACGGCCGCCCAGGCCCACCACCGCGATGGTCTGCGCGGCGGCCAGCTGCCGGCTCAGGCGGCGGGCGATCCACCGCAGCGGCTGGTAGACCGGCTCGACCGAGCCGAGGTCGGGACAGGTGCCCACGATCACCTCGACGCCGGCCTCGCGCAGCCGCCCCACCGCGTCGGACAGCATCCGCACCGACACCGCCAGCGGCATCCGCCGCGTCACGTCGTTCGCGCCGATCATCACCACGCACAGGTCGGGCGGCGGGCCCGCGTCCTGCGCCAGCAGCAGATCGACCTGGCGGGCCAGGTCGTCGGACTTCGCACCGGGGTTGGCCACATTGACCAGCCGCACCGGCCGTTCCGCCACCGCGGCCAGCCCGGACGCCAGCAGCGCCCCGATCGTCTGGCTCGCCCGGTGGACGCCCTGGCCCGCCGCCGTCGAATCACCCGTGAGGGCGAGCACGATGGGCCGTTCGTCGCTGCTCAGTGCGAAGGCGGCGCCGTAGTGACCGCCCGCCCGCGGGGGGATGGCGTCCGAGCCGCCGACGACGCGACGGGCGAGCGCGGCCTCGGTCAGCACCAGGCCGACCGCCGCTCCGCCCAGGAGCCCGATCCCGCCTCCTCCGTACGCGGCGGCCGTCGCGATCCGCCGCGCCACCCTTGCCCTGGACAAGGTCCACCTCCCGTGCCGCGCACGGGCCCCCGTCGGCCCGCATTGCTTACAACACCTTGTTGCCCCGTCCGATGCCCGGCGCAACCGTTCTTCAGGTGAGGCGCTGCTGCGCGACGAACCAGGCCAGCTGGGTGCGGTTGGCGGTGCCCGTGGACTCCATCAGCGACCGGATCCTGCGCTGCAGCGTGCGCAGGGATATGCCGAGCTGCGAGGCGATCGCCTTGTCGGGCAGCCCCGACATCAGCAGGGAGAGCAGCTGCTCGTCCAGCTCGGGGGAGCCGGGGAACTCCGGGTCCTCCTCCGCGTCGCCCACCACCGGCATCCGCAGCGGCGTGCCGCGCAGCCAGCGGTCCTCGAACAGCTCCAGCAGGGCGTCCACCAGCACCGACGGGTGCAGCAGCAGCAGCCCGGCCGAGGAGACCACCGACCGGTCGCGGCCCCCGGACAGCGGCAGCAGCGCCCGTTCCGCGTCGACGATCATCAGCTTCATGGGCACGGTCGGCGCGGCCCGCGCCAGCTCGCCGGGCTCGACGAAGCCGGGCATGTCGGCGGCGCCCGGGTAGACCAGCGCCGTCGTCTCGTACAGCGAGCGGTACTCGACCCCGGAGGCCAGCCGCTCCTTCTGCACGAAGTTGCCCTCGGAGGAGACGTACGGCGGCCGCACGAAGGTCAGCACCTCCTTGCGCGCCTCGCGCTGGAGCTGTTCGATGATGTGCTGCTGCTCGGCCTCGCCGTGGACGACCTCGGCGATGCCGCCGGGCATCACCGGTTCGGCCGGTCGCGAAGGACGGGCGGCGGCGAGCGCGGTGAGCCGCTCGCGCACTGCGGCGAGGCCGGACTCCACCGCGGCCAGACCGCTGAGCGCGGCGGCGTAGTCGGCGGTGTCCGGGCCGGCCCCGGTGCGGTTCGGGTGCCGCTCGGTCATGGCTCACCCCCCGGTTGTACTGGCCCGGTGTCGTAGGTGCGACGTGTCGTGATCGCGCCACGGTGCGACTCTACCTCCGGACCTTCCGGGGCGTACGTAACACCCGTGTGAAGCGTGCGGCGACCGCCTCCCCCGGGAGCGGCCGCCACGCCCGAAAACCGCTTACCCTGGCCTCACAATCTCGGAGAACCCGGAGACAATGGTGCAGTTCCACGACTCGATGATCAGCCTCGTCGGCAACACCCCGCTCGTGAGGCTCAACAGCGTGACCGCAGGGATCCAGGCCACCGTCCTGGCCAAGGTCGAGTACTTCAACCCGGGCGGCTCGGTGAAGGACCGGATCGCGCTGCGCATGATCGAGGCCGCGGAGAAGAGCGGCGAGCTCAAGCCGGGCGGCACGATCGTGGAGCCGACCTCCGGCAACACGGGCGTGGGACTGGCGATCGTGGCCCAGCAGAAGGGCTACAAGTGCGTCTTCGTCTGCCCCGACAAGGTGTCCACCGACAAGATCAACGTGCTGCGCGCCTACGGCGCCGAGGTCGTGGTCTGCCCCACCGCCGTGGACCCCGGGCACCCCGACTCGTACTACAACGTCTCCGACCGCCTGGTCCGTGAGATCCCGAACGCCTGGAAGCCGGACCAGTACAGCAACCCCAACAACCCGGCCTCGCACTACCACTCCACCGGCCCCGAGCTGTGGGAGCAGACCGAGGGCCGGATCACGCACTTCGTGGCGGGCGTCGGCACCGGCGGCACCATCTCCGGCACCGGCCGCTACCTCAAGGACGCCTCCGACGGCGCGGTCAAGGTCGTCGGCGCCGACCCCGAGGGCTCCGTCTACAGCGGCGGCAGCGGCCGCCCGTACCTGATCGAGGGCGTCGGCGAGGACTTCTGGCCCACCGCGTACGACCGCACCGTCGCCGACGAGATCGTGGCCGTCTCCGACAAGGACGCCTTCCAGATGACCCGGCGCCTGGCCAAGGAGGAGGGCCTGCTGGTCGGCGGCTCCTGCGGCATGGCGGTCGTCGCGGCGCTGCGCGTCGCCGAGCGCCTCGGCCCGGACGACGTGGTCGTCGTGCTGCTGCCGGACTCCGGCCGCGGCTACCTGTCGAAGATCTTCAACGACGAGTGGATGGCCGACTACGGCTTCCTGGAGGAGGGCAGCGGCCAGGCCCGCGTCGCCGACGTCCTGGACCGCAAGGACGGCGGCCTGCCGCACCTGGTGCACATGCACCCCGAGGAGACCGTCGGCCAGGCCATCGAGGTGCTGCGCGAGTACGGCGTCTCGCAGATGCCGATCGTCAAGCCGGGCGCCGGCCACCCCGACGTCATGGCCGCCGAGGTCATCGGCTCCGTCGTGGAGCGCGAGCTGCTGGACGCGCTGTTCACCGGGCGCGCCACCCTCGAGGACCCGCTGGAGCGGCACATGTGCGCGCCGCTGCCGCAGGTCGGCTCGGGCGAGCCGGTCGCCGACCTGATGGCCGTCCTCGGCACCGCCGACGCGGCCGTCGTCCTGGTCGAGGGCAAGCCCACGGGCGTCGTGAGCAGGCAGGACCTGCTGGCGTTCCTCGCCGGGACCGCCAAGTAGCCGCATCGCGGGGGCCTTCCGCGGGAGCGGCGAGGGTTTCGCAGAAGTGGTACATCCGCGTCACGTCCGCGCAGCACGGTCTTAACACGGCTCCGGCACATTGGTGGATGTCGGCAGGACGGACGGGAAGCCCCCGGACGGCCCGCCGGCGGCGTGGATGTGGCGCCAAGGACCTCCGGAGCGGCTCCCGGACCTCCCTGGTGACCCCAGGACGTGCGGCCAGGCCCTGATCCGGCCCGCGTCCCTCGCGGGGACCGCCGTCGTCCCGCCCCCCGGGCGACCGGGGGTGCGGCGGTCCCCGCGCAAGGCGTCCAGGAGCGGCCCGCGTCACGACGCGGGCCGCTCTTCTGGTAAAGAGACCGCGTGATCAACGCACACGTGTTCGCCGCCGTCGAGGAATCCGTCCGCGCCGTCGCCGACGAGGAGGCGCTCTCCCGCTTCGGGAGACTCGCCGCGGGCGACATCAGCGAGAAGAAGGGGCCGCGGGACCTGGTCACGGTCGCCGACCGCCGGGTCGAGGAACGCCTCACGCGGATCCTCACCGACCTGCTCCCCGGCTCCGCGGTGATCGGCGAGGAAGCCGTGCACGGCGACCCGGGGCTGCTGGACGCCTGGCTGGGCGAGGCCCCGGTCTGGATCGTCGACCCGGTCGACGGCACCTCCAACTTCGTCCGCGGCGACACCTCCTTCGTCACCCAGGTCGCGCTCGCCGCCCGCGGCGAGCTGCTGGCGTGCTGGGTCTACCGGCCCGTGGACGGTGTCCTCGCCACCGCGCGGCGCGGCGAGGGCGCGTGGTCCGGCGGGCGCCCGCTGCGGCTGCCGGCCGCCCCCGGCGCACCGGACGAGGTGCTGCTGGTGGCCGGGGCCCGCCCGGCGAACCTCACCCCCGGCCAGCACCGCGCCCTGTACGACCTCGGCCCCGCGCAGGGGATCAAGCCCTGCGCGAGCGGTTCCGCCGGCTGCGACTACCTCGACGTGGCCCTGGGCCGGCTCGACGCGGCCACGTACGCCTACGACAACCCGTGGGACCACTCCCCGGGCGTGCTCCTCGTCGCCGAGGCGGGCGGCACCGTGCTGTCCGCGGACGGGCTGCCGTTCCGTATGGCGGGCGGGCCGCAGCAGTTCGCGGCGGCCCGTGGCAAGGCGGTGGCGGAGCGGGTCGTGGCGCTGTTCGCGCGCTGACGCTCCTCGGGGTCAGTCCTCCCAGGCGTCCGGGTTCCTGCGGCGGGCGCGCCGGTCCTGCTCGCGCTCGGCGAACTGGGCG
>NZ_JBIVLI010000033.1:0-65856 GCF_044751205.1 Streptomyces sp. NPDC088732 | reverse complement strand
AGGCGGTGGCGGAGCGGGTCGTGGCGCTGTTCGCGCGCTGACGCTCCTCGGGGTCAGTCCTCCCAGGCGTCCGGGTTCCTGCGGCGGGCGCGCCGGTCCTGCTCGCGCTCGGCGAACTGGGCGGCGTTCACGCCCACGACCTCGTCGCCAGGCGGGCGGGCCGCAGCAGTTCGCGGCGGCCCGTGGCAATGCGGTGGCGGAGCGGGTCGTGGCGTTGTTCGCGCGCTGACGCTCCTCGGGGTCAGTCCTCCCAGGCGTCCGGGTTCCTGCGGCGGGCGCGCCGGTCCTGCTCGCGCTCGGCGAACAGGAACCCCATCGACTGGGCGACGTTCACGCCCACGATCCCGGCCCAGGCGATGAGCAGCCCGGGCAGGTGCTCGTTCGCGCCGATCGCGGAGAGCGGGATGGCCATGATGAGGGAGAAGCCGGCGAAGCCGTAGCGCGCGCCGAACCGGCTGCGGCCCTCGTCGCCGTTCGGCCCGACCTGGCGGCCGGCGCGGGCGAACGCCGTCTGGTGCTCGGCCAGTTCGCGGCGCACGCGCCGTTCGACCTGGGCGTCGATGCGCTGGTCGATCTTCTCCAGGAAGGAGTCGACGAGCGCCGACTCGTACTCCTCACCGAGGTCCTTGCGCGCCTGAAGGGTGGCGGCGAATTCCTTTTTGAGCTCTGGGTCGCGGGCGTCCATGACGCCACCGTACGGACACCGGCGCGCCGGGGCACTGGGGGAAACCCCCGAACTCCCTCAGGGGCGCTCCCCCCTCCCCAGTAGGGTCGTGCCGTGACCGCACCCAGGCCCCTGCTGACCGCGCTGTACGGCGACCACGGCGACCGCCCCGACGCACTCGTCGTCGCGGGGGCGGCCAGCTCCCGCGAAGGGCTGCTGGCCGCGGCCGGGGCCGTGGCACGGCGGATCGCGGGGGCGCCCGCGGTGGCCGTGCACGCCACCGCGACCCTGGAGACGGTCGTCGCGGTCGTCGGCGGGCTGCTCGCGGGAGTGCCGGTGGTGCCGGTGCCGCCCGACGCGGGCCCGGCCGAGCGCGGGCACATCCTTGGCGACTCCGGGGCGGTCGAGGCACCCCCGGTCGACCTCGCGGAGAGCGCCGCCTTCGACGGCCCCGAGCCGGGACCGGACACCACCGCCCTCGTGCTCTACACCTCCGGCACCACCGGGGCCCCCAAGGGCGTCCTTGTACCGCGCCGCGCGATCGCCGCCGACCTGGACGCGCTCGCCGGGGCGTGGGAGTGGACCGCGCAGGACACCCTCGTCCACGGCCTGCCGCTGTTCCACGTGCACGGCCTGGTGCTCGGCGTCCTCGGCGCCCTGCGCACCGGCAGCCGCCTGGTCCACACCGGGCGCCCGACCCCGCAGGCGTACGCGGAGGCGGGCGGCAGCCTGTACTTCGGCGTCCCCACCGTCTGGGGCCGCGTGGCCGCCGAACCGGAGGCGGCCAAGGCGCTCGCCGGCGCCCGGCTGCTGGTGTCCGGCAGCGCGCCGCTGCCCGCGCCGGTCTTCCGGGACCTGGAGGCGCTGACCGGGCAGCGGCCCGTCGAGCGCTACGGCATGACGGAGACCCTGATCACGGTGAGCACCCGCGCCTCCGGCGAGCGGCGGCCCGGGTCCGTCGGCCTCCCCCTGCCCGGCATCCGCACCCGGATCGCGGCCCAGCCCGGCGAGGAGATCGGGGAACTGCAACTCACCGGGCCGACGCTCTTCGACGGCTACCTCGGACGCCCGGAGGCCACCACCGCCTCCTACACCGAGGACGGCTGGTTCCGCACCGGCGACATCGCGGCGGTCGACCCCGACGGCATGCACCGCATCGTCGGCCGGGCCTCCACCGACCTGATCAAGTCCGGCGGCTACCGCATCGGCGCGGGCGAGGTCGAGAACGCGCTGCTGGACCACCCCGCGGTGCGGGAGGCGGCGGTGGTCGGCGCCCCGCACGCGGACCTCGGCCAGGAGATCGTCGCGTACGTCGTCGCCGACGGGGTGACCGAGCGGGAGCTGATCGACTTCGTCGCCGGGCACCTGTCGGTCCACAAGCGCCCCCGCAAAGTGCGTTTCCTGGCCGAACTGCCGCGCAACGCGATGGGCAAGCCCCAGAAGAAGCTGCTGCCGCCCGCGTAGGTGCGCGGGCCGCACGGCATGGCACGCTTGCCGGAGGAGCGGGAACGGACGGGGAGAGCCAGATGTCGACGGACAACGACACCGCGTCGGCGCGCCTGATGAAGCTGTTCGAGGCCCACCGCCTCACGCCCACCCAGCGCCGCATCGCCCACTGCCTGGTGCGGCGCGCCGCCGACGCGCCCTT
The DNA here is from genome assembly GCF_044751205.1 of Streptomyces sp. NPDC088732. Taxonomy (NCBI): domain Bacteria; kingdom Bacillati; phylum Actinomycetota; class Actinomycetes; order Kitasatosporales; family Streptomycetaceae; genus Streptomyces; species Streptomyces sp. NPDC088732. Next base: position 63,544 of record NZ_JBIVLI010000033.1, on the reverse strand, counting down.
CCTGTCCAGCGTCGAGGTCGCCGAACTCGCCGGCGTCAGCCAGCCCTCCGTGACCCGCTTCGCCGTCGCCCTCGGCTTCGACGGCTACCCGGCGCTCCGCCGCCACCTGCGGGAGGTCGTCCCCGCCGCGGTGCCCGAGGGCCGGCCGGCGGGCGACACGTACAACGAGTACCAGGAGGCCGTCCAGGCCGAGATCGAGAACCTGCGGCACCTCGCGGCCCTCCTCGCCGACCCGGCGCCCGTCGCCCGGGCCGGCGCGCTGCTGGCCGGATCGCGGCCGCTGCTCGTGCTCGGCCTGCGCGCGGCCGCCGCCCAGGCCCGCGGCTTCGGCTACTTCGCGGGCAAGGTCCACCCCGACGTGCGCCTGCTCGACGAGGGCGGCAGCATGCTCGCCGACCGCGTCGACGCGGCGGTGCTGGCCGGGGCGAGCGCGCTGCTGTGCTTCGCCCTGCCGCGGCACCCGCGCGAGGTCGTCGAGGCGCTGGCGTACGCCCGCGGGGCGGGGCTCACCGTCGTGACCGTGGCCGACAGCGCGTTCGCGCCGGTCGCCGCGCACTCCGACATCCTGCTCCCGGCGGCGGTCGGCACCGGCCTCGCCTTCGACACCGCGTGCGCACCGATGCTGCTCGGGCGGGTGCTGCTGGAGGCCATGTGCGACGGGCTGCCCGACGCCCAGGCGCGGTTGGAGGAGTTCGACGCGAAGGCGGCGGCCGCGGGGCTGTTCGCGGAATGACGGCGGCCCCGGAAAAGGCTCCCGTTCTCCTCACGGAATCTTGAAGTTCGCCGAGTAATCTCCCCCCTCGACATGTGACGGAGCGCGAGGGAGGGGCAGGACGTGGTGCGCGGAACGTATGTGCTGGCAAGGGTCGCGGTCCTGGTGCGGACGGAAGCACGCTGGCTGTGGTGGCTCGGGGTCGTCGCGGCGGGCACCGGGGTCTTCGTCCCCGGCCTGACCGGGCGGCGCATCGGCGTCCTCGGCGGCGCCGCCCTGTTCGTCGTGGCCGCCTTCGCCGCCTTCCTCGTCCGGCGCCGCCGGTACGCGGCCCTGGCCGGGCGGGCGGAGCGGGCCCCGAGGTCCGTGTTCCTCCAGGACCGCCGCGTCACGGCCCGCGGCTGGGCGCGCTCCCGCCGCTGGTGGCTGCTGGGCGCCTTCGCCGTCGCCCTCGCGTCCAGCGCCGCAGTCCCGGCGGCGGGCGGCATGCTGCTCGCCGGCCTCGGCGCGGGCCTGTGGGCCAAGGCGGTCGGCATAGGCCGCTGGGAGCGCGCGCACGACGAACTGGTCTGGGTCCGCCCCGAGCACGCGGGCCGCGGCCCCGCCGCGCCGTCCGTCCCGTCCTACGAGACCACCGGCCCGGCCGCCGGCGACGCCGCCCCCGGCGGCACCCGCCGCTGACCGGCTCTTGCCGCGGGGGCGCGCGTCCCGTGCGGGCGGGCGTTGCCTTCGGCCGCTGATTCGGCCGCGGGGGCCGCGCCTTCCGTGCGGCCTGCTGTGCGGGCCTTCGCAACGATCGCCGGGTCGCCTTGGGCAGGGTGACGTCGCCGACCGCGCGGGCGGTTCGGCCCGGTGCGCCGTGGGGGTGCGGCGGCACGCGCCGTCCGGCCGGGTGGGCGGGCGTTCGGCCCGGAGGGCCCCATGGTGCGGCATCCTGTGCGGCTCAGCCGTCGGCCGTCGACCTGGCCGTACAGGTGTGAGTGCTGCCGCCGGACGCCTGGGCGGTTCGGCCCCGGCATCGCTCCGCGGGGTCTGTGCGGCTCGGCTGTCGTCCGTTGGCCGGGCGATGCCGTGGCGGGGTTGCCGGGTGTGTGCGGAGGCTTCGGCCCGGGGTGCCCTGGTGCGGTCGTCCGGCCCCGCGCCCGCTTGGGCGGCGCAGGCGCAGTCCGCCCGTCGTGTCGATCTGGTCGTCCAGTTCGTGTGCGTCCCCGGCCCTGGTGGCGCGGGGCGCGGGGCGCGGGCACGAGTTCGGTGCGGACGGGGAGTCGTTGACGGGTGGCGGAGGGCCCTGTGGTGCGGCAGTCCGAGAGGCAGGCGCTGGTGCGGTGCGGTGCGGTCGTGGCGGGGTTGCCGGGTGTGTGTGGAGGCTTCGGCCCGGGGTGCCCTGGTGCGGTCGTCCGGCCCCGCGCCCGCTTCGGGCCCTGTGGTGTTGCGTGCGGCTCGGGGCCGGCGCGCGCGCAGCCGTGGTCGTGCGGCGGTCCGGGTCGGGCTCGTCCCGCGCTCGTGCAGTTCCGGCGCTCAGCCGACCCGCCAGGCCACGGCGGTGTTCCCCGGGGCCGTGCCCAGCGGCGCAGTTGCGCGACGTCGACCGGGCGATGCCGGCGGGCGTGCGGCGGCTTCGGCCCGGGCGCAGCCGTCCGAGCCGGGTCGGGCTCGGCCGCGGTGGCGTTCCGCGTGGCGCGGCTGCGGCCCGCTGGCCGGGCGCCGCAGGCGCGAGTTCGGTGGGGGCGAGGGGAACGTGGCCGGGGTCGGCCCGGTCGTGCGGCGCCCCGCGCCGCCGCTCAGCCGCCGGACTCCGCGACGAGTTCCGCGAGGGTCTGGGCGCGGCGCAGGGTGCGGAAGTGCGGGGGGTCGCCGGTGTGGCCGTGGACGGCGGGGCGGGGGAGGGAGTTGTAGGCGAAGTGGGTGGAGAAGTAGTAGGCGCCGGTGTCGAGGAGGGCGACGAAATCGCCCTCCTCCAGCAGGGGGAGGGCGCGTGCGGAGGCGACGAGGTCGCCCGCGAAGCAGCAGGGGCCGGCGATGTCCTGGAGGACGGGCTCACCCCGCTTCGCGACGCCCTTGCCGTCGAGCGCCAGTACCCGCAGCGGCCAGGACTGCGGGGCGAAGACGGTGCGGGTGGCGACCTGCACGCCGGCGTGGGTGACCGCGATGGCCCGGCCGCCCGCGGACTTGGTGTACTCGACCCGCGCGAGGACCGTGCCGTGCCGGGCCAGCAGCGAGCGGCCGAACTCGGTGACGAGCCCGTAGCGCCCGTCGAAGAGCCCGGGGACGGCGGCTCGCAGCATCCCGGCGTACTCGGCGAAGGTGGGCCGTACCTCGTCGGTGGTGAAGTCGACCGGCAGGCCGCCGCCGATGTCGATGACGCGGACCTGCTGCCGTCCGGCCGCGCGGTTGACGCGCTCGGCGAGTTCGTACGTGGCGCGGACGCCGGCCGCCATGCGTTCCAGGGGGACGCCCTGGGAGCCGGTGTGGGTGTGGAGGCGGGTCAGCCAGGGGCGGTCGAGGAAGGCCTGGACGACCTGGTCGGCGGCGCCCTCGTCGCGCAGGGCGACGCCGAACTTCGAGGTGGCGGTCGCGGTGCTCATCGCGCCGATGCTGCCGCCGCCGACCTGCGGGTTGACGCGCAGTCCCAGGGGGGTGGCCGTCCCGGGCCGTACGAGCCGGTCCAGCCGGGCGAGTTCCTGGAAGTTGTCGGCGTTGACGGCGATACCGAGGGCGAGGGCCTCGGCGAGTTCGGCGGGTGTCTTGGCGGGGGAGTCCAGGACGGTGCGGTCCGCGGGGACGCCCGCCGCCCGGGCGAGGGCGAGTTCGCCGGGGCTGGCGACCTCGGCCCCGATGCCCTCCTCCGCCAGCAGCCGCAGTACCGGTACGAGTGAGGCGGCCTTGACGGCGAAGGTGTGCGTGACCTCGGTGCCGGGCGTGGCGAATGCCTCCCGCAGGGCCGCGGCGGAGGCGCGGATCCCGTCCAGGTCCAGCAGGCCGGCCAGCGGCTGCTCCGGTCCGACCAGTCCGTGTTCCACGGCGGCGCGCAGGACGTTCCCCCGTCGGCTCATGCCTCCATGGTGGCGCGGGCGGACAATTCCCTCAGGGGAAGAGACCCGGTTGACTGGGGCTATTCACCAGGCAAGGATGTGAATGATTCAATCCAGTCGCGAGGAGGCAGGGGCATGACCGCAACCGGCAGCGGACCGAGGACCGTGCGCGCACCGCGCGGAAGCGCGCTCACCGCACAGGGCTGGCAGCAGGAAGCCGCGCTGCGCATGCTGCAGAACAACCTCGACCCCGAGGTCGCCGAGCACCCCGAGAAGCTCGTCGTGTACGGCGGCACCGGCAAGGCCGCCCGCGACTGGCGCTCCTTCGACGCGATGGTCCGCACCCTCCAGGGGCTGAAGCAGGACGAGACGATGCTCGTCCAGTCCGGCCGCCCGGTCGGCGTGATGCAGACCCACGAGTGGGCGCCGCGTGTGCTCATCGCCAACTCCAACCTGGTCGGCGACTGGGCCACCTGGGAGGAGTTCCGCCGCCTGGAGGCGCTGGGCCTGACCATGTACGGCCAGATGACGGCCGGTTCGTGGATCTACATCGGCACCCAGGGCATCCTCCAGGGCACGTACGAGACCTTCGCCGCTGTCGCCGAGAAGAAGTTCGGTGGCAGCCTCGCGGGCACCATCACCCTCACCGCCGGGCTCGGCGGCATGGGCGGCGCCCAGCCGCTCGCCGTCACCATGAACGGCGGCGTCGTCATCTGCATCGACGTCGACCCGCGCGCCATCGAGCGCCGTATCGAGCACCGCTACCTGGACGTGAAGGCCGACTCCCTGGAGCACGCCCTCGCCCTGGCCACCGAGGCCCGCGACCGGCGCAAGGCGCTCAGCATCGGCGTGCTGGGCAACGCCGCCGAACTCGTGCCGCAGCTGCTGTCGATGGACGCGCCCATCGACATCGTCACCGACCAGACCTCCGCGCACGACCCGCTGGCGTACCTGCCGATCGGCGTCGACTTCGCGGACATGGCCTCCTACGCGGCCGAGAAGCCCGCCGAGTTCACCCAGCGGGCCCGCGAGGCGATGGCCAAGCACGTCGAGGCGATGGTCGGTTTCATGGACGCCGGCGCCGAGGTCTTCGACTACGGCAACTCCATCCGCGGCGAGGCCCAGCTCGCGGGCTACGACCGGGCGTTCGCCTTCCCCGGCTTCGTCCCCGCCTACATCCGGCCGCTGTTCTGCGAGGGCAAGGGCCCCTTCCGGTGGGCGGCGCTGTCCGGCGACCCGGCCGACATCGCCAAGACCGACAAGGCGATCCTGGAGCTCTTCCCGGAGAACGAGTCCCTGGCCCGCTGGATCAAGATGGCCGGTGAGCGCGTCCACTTCCAGGGCCTGCCGGCGCGCATCTGCTGGCTCGGTTACGGCGAACGCGACAAGGCCGGTGAGCGCTTCAACGAGATGGTCGCCGACGGCACCCTGGCCGCCCCGGTGGTCATCGGCCGCGACCACCTCGACGCGGGCTCGGTGGCCTCCCCGTACCGCGAGACCGAGGCCATGCTCGACGGCTCCGACGCCATCGCCGACTGGCCGCTGCTCAACGCCATGGTCAACGTCGCCTCCGGCGCCTCCTGGGTCTCCATCCACCACGGCGGCGGCGTCGGCATCGGCCGCTCGATCCACGCCGGCCAGGTCACCGTCGCCGACGGCACCAAGCTCGCGGGCGAGAAGATCCGCCGCGTGCTCACCAACGACCCCGGCATGGGCGTCATCCGGCACGTCGACGCGGGCTACGACCGCGCCGAGGAGGTCGCGGCCGAGCGCGGGGTGCGCGTCCCGATGCGCGAGGACGGAACCGCGTGACCTCCTCGTTCCACGAGATGTGGGCGGAGTTGCGGCCGATCGGCCGCGACTCCGGCTCCGGCGGCTACCGCCGCCACGCCTGGACCGGCGCGGACACCGACTGCCGCGCCTGGTTCCGGGCGCAGGCCGAGAGCCGGGGCCTGGCGTACGAGCTGGACCGCAACGGCAACCAGTGGGCCTGGCTCGGCGATCCCACTGCCGGGGACGCCGTCGTCACGGGTTCGCACCTGGACTCGGTGCCGGACGGCGGCGCCTTCGACGGCCCGCTCGGCATCGTGTCATCCTTCGCGGCGCTGGACGAGCTGCGCGCCCGCGGCGCCCGCCCGGACAAGCCCCTGGCGATCGTCAACTTCGGCGACGAGGAGGGCGCCCGCTTCGGACTGGCCTGTGTCGGCTCCCGGCTCACCGCCGGGCAGCTCACCCCCGACAAGGCCCGGCAGCTGCGCGACGGCGACGGTGTCACCCTCGCGCAGGCCATGGAACGCGCCGGGCACGACCCCGAGGCGATCGGCCCGGACCCCGAACGCCTCGCCCGGATCGGCGCGTTCGTCGAACTCCACGTCGAGCAGGGCCGCTTCCTCGCCGACACCCCGCACGCGGTCGGCGTCGCCTCCGCGATCTGGCCGCACGGCCGCTGGCGGTTCGACTTCCACGGCGAGGCCAACCACGCGGGCACCACCCGCCTGGACGACCGCCACGACCCGATGCTGACGTACGCCGCCACCGTGCTCGCGGCCCGCGAACAGGCCCGGTCCGCCGGGGCCCTGGCCACCTTCGGCAAGGTCGGCGTCGAACCCAACGGCGTCAACGCCATCGCCTCCCTGGTCCGCGGCTGGCTGGACTCCCGCGCGGCCGACGAGGCGACCCTCGCCGCACTCGTCGCCGAGATCGAGCGGGCCGCGGTGGAGCGGGGCGGGCGGGACGGCGTCGCCGTCGGCGTGACCCGCGAGTCGTTCACCCCGGTCGTGGAGTTCGCCCACGGCCTGCGCGACGCACTCGCCAAGCTGCTCGGTGGCGCCCCCGTGCTTCCGACCGGCGCGGGACACGACGCCGGCATCCTCTCCGAGGCGGTCCCGACCGCCATGCTGTTCGTACGGAACCCCACAGGGGTCTCGCACTCCCCGGCGGAGACCGCGGCCGAGGACGACTGCACGGCCGGGGTGACCGCACTCGCCGACGTACTGGAGGGCCTGGCGTGTCACTGACCCCGCAGAGCTACTGGGCCGAGTACGCCTGGACCGGCGGCCGGGTCCGGGCGGGCGTGGTCGTGGAGGCCACCGCCGACGGCCGGATCGCCGCGCTGCGCACCGGTGTCCCGGCCCCGCCGGTGGGCGCGGTCACGCTGCGCGGGCTGACCCTGCCGGGCCTGGCCAACGCCCACAGCCACGCATTCCACAGGGCGCTGCGCGGCACCGTGCAGGCGGGCGCCGGCACGTTCTGGACCTGGCGCGAGGTGATGTACGGCGTCGCCGGGCGGCTCACGCCCGAGAACTACTTCGCCCTCGCCAAGGCCGCGTACGCGGAGATGGCGCTGGCCGGCATCACCTGCGTCGGCGAGTTCCACTACGTGCACCACCGGCCCGGCGGCGCCCCCTACGCCGACCCCAACGCGATGGGTCAGGCCCTGATCGCCGCCGCTCACGAGGCCGGCATCCGCATCACGCTGCTGGACACCGTCTACCTCTCCTCGGGCTTCGGCGCCGCCCCCGAGCCGCACCAACTGCGGTTCAGCGACGGCGACGCCGAGTCCTGGGCCGAGCGCGCCGCCGTGCTGCGCGACGGCCCGCAGGTGCGGATCGGCGCCGCCGTGCACTCGGTGCGGGCCGTTCCCGCCGGGGAGCTGGGCACCGTCGTGCGCTGGGCGCGGGACCGGCAGGCCCCGTTGCACGTGCACCTGTCGGAGCAGCCCGCGGAGAACGAGGCCTGCCTGGCCGCGCACGGCGTCACCCCCACACGGCTGCTCGCCGACCACGGCGTGCTCGGCCCGCGCACCTCGGCCGTGCACGCCACGCACCTCACCGACGAGGACATCGCACTGCTCGGCGGCTCCGCCACGACGATCTGCATGTGCCCCACGACCGAACGCGACCTCGCCGACGGCATCGGCCCCGCCCGGGCGCTCCAGGAGGCGGGCAGCCCGCTCAGCCTGGGCAGCGACAGCCATGCGGTGATCGACCTGTTCGAGGAGGCGCGCGCGATGGAGCTCGACGAGCGCCTGCGCACCCGCACCCGCGGCCACTGGACGGCCGCCGCCCTGCTGGGCGCCGCCACCGCCGACGGCCACGCCTCGCTCGGCTGGGCGGACGGCGGCCGGCTGGAGCCGGGCGCCCTCGCCGACTTCACCACCGTCGCGCTGGACTCCGTCCGCACCGCGGGACCGCCGCCCCGGCTGGGCGTGGAGACGGCGGTCTTCGCCGCCACCAACGCCGATGTCCGGCACACCGTGGTCGGCGGGCGCCACATCGTGCGCGACGGGGCCCACCAGTTCGTGCGCGACGTGGGCGGGGCGCTCGCCGCCGCGATCGCCGAAGTCTCCGCCGCAGAAGGAAACCCCTCATGAGCAGCAGTGTCATCACCGGCATCGGCAGCCTGGTCACCAACGACCCGGCACTCGGCGAGGGCCCGCTCGGCCTGCTGGAGGACGCCGCCGTCGTCATCGACGGGGAGCACGTCGCCTGGGTCGGCCCCAGCGCGCAGGCGCCCGCCGCCGACGAGGCGTACGACGCGGCGGGACGGGCGGTCGTCCCCGGCTTCGTCGACTCCCACTCCCACCTGGTCTTCGCCGGCGACCGCACCCGCGAGTTCAACGCCCGCATGTCCGGCCGGGCCTACACCGCGGGCGGCATCCGCACCACCGTCGCCGCCACCCGGGCCGCGAGCGACGAGGAACTGCACGCCAACGTCGCCCGCTACGTCGCCGAGGCGCTGCGCCAGGGCACCACGACCATCGAGACCAAGTCCGGCTACGGCCTCACCCCGCACGACGAGGCCCGCGGACTGCGGATCGCGGGCGCGCACGCCGACGAGGTCACCTACCTCGGCGCGCACATCGTCGCCCCCGAGTACGCCGACGACCCCGCCGGCTACGTCGACCTCGTCACCGGCCCGATGCTCGACGCCTGCGCCCCGTACGCCCGCTGGGTCGACGTCTTCTGCGAGCGCGGCGCCTTCGACGGCGACCAGGCCCGCGCGATCCTCACCGCCGGCGCCGCCCGCGGCCTGGTCCCGCGCGTCCACGCCAACCAGCTCGGCCACGGCCCCGGTGTGCAGCTCGCCGTGGAGCTGGACGCCGCCTCGGCGGACCACTGCACGCACCTCACCGACGCCGACGTCGATGCCCTGGCGAGCGGCCGCACGGTGGCCACGCTGCTGCCAGGCGCCGAGTTCTCCACCCGCGCGGTCTATCCCGACGCGCGGCGGCTGATCGACGCGGGCGTCACGGTCGCGTTGTCCACGGACTGCAACCCCGGCTCCTCCTTCACCAGCTCGATGCCCTTCTGCGTGGCCGTGGCCGTGCGCGACATGCGGATGACCCCGGACGAGGCGGTGCGGGCGGCCACGTGGGGCGGGGCGCGGGCGCTGCGGCGCGAGGACGTCGGGCACCTGGCACCGGGGGCGCGGGCGGACTTGGTGCTGCTGGACGCGCCCTCGCACGTGCACCTGGCCTACCGGCCCGGGGTGCCGCTGGTGGCCGGCGTGTGGCGGCGGGGGGTGCGGGTCCCGGCGTAGCGCTGCGCTCCGCTGCACCGGGTTTTTCCCCCGCCCTCCCGCCCGTGTGCCCGGCGAGGTCACGCGCCCCGACGCGCGTTGTTGGGGGGCCGGGTTCGGGGCCTCCGGGGCTGCCATTCTGGACAGCACATTTAGGTGCCTCAGGCGCTTTTCGTTGAGCACCCCGGGTCACGCACCCAAATATGCTCCAGTGTCCAGAACGCCACCCCTGCGACCCCGCCCCCTCCGTTTCGTCATGCGCCTGATCCCCGGTGGGGGGTGTGAGGGCGGTCCGGGCGGGCGCAAAGGCCGCGCTGAAGCCCTACCGGCGGTCATGGCGCAGAACGGCCCCCGCGCCTGGTGAGAGGGGCGGGGGCCGTTTCGGAGGGGAGAGGCGGAGGGGGTCAGTCCTCTACGAGGAGGCCGCGCCTGAGCCGTCCGAGGGTGCGGGTCAGCAGCCGGGACACGTGCATCTGCGAGATGCCCAGCTCCTGGCCGATCTCGGACTGTGTCATGTTGCCCACGAAGCGCAGCGACAGGATCTGCCGGTCGCGGTAGGGGAGCTCGGCGATCAGCGGCTTGAGGGACTCCACGTACTCGATCCCCTCCAGACCGTGGTCCTCGTAGCCGATCCGGTCGGCGAGCGCGCCCTCGGAGTCGTCCTCCTCGGGCTGGGCGTCCAGCGAGCTCGCGGTGTACGCGTTGCTGGCGCTCATGCCCTCGACGACCTCGGTCTCGCTGATCTGAAGCCGCTCGGCGAGTTCCGCCACGGTGGGCGCGCGGTCCAGCTTCTGGGCCAGCTCGTCACCGGCCTTGGCCAGGTCCAGGCGGAGTTCCTGCAGCCGGCGCGGGACGCGCACGGACCAGGAGGTGTCGCGGAAGAACCGCTTGATCTCACCGATGATCGTCGGCATGGCGAAGGTGGGGAACTCGACGCCGCGGCTCATCTCGAAGCGGTCGATGGCCTTGATCAGCCCGATCGTGCCGACCTGGACGATGTCCTCGACCGGTTCGCTGCGGGAGCGGAACCGGGACGCCGCGAACTTCACCAGGGCGAGATTGAGCTCGACCAGGGTGTTGCGCACATAGCTGTACTCGTGGGTGCCCTCCTCCAGCGTCTCCAGCCGCTGGAAGAGCGTTTTGGACAGCGCCCGTGCGTCCACCGGCCCCACCTCGTCGTAAGGCGGGATCTCCGGCAGGTCCTCCAGGCCCTCCGGGGTCCCGTACTCCTTGTGAACGGTGGTCTCCGTAGTCGCCGACGCGTCGCGCGCGTCGAGCCGGGATGCCATGCTCTCCTCCCTCGGTGCGGTGACGGGGGCATGCGGAACCAGGAATTCAGCCCACACTCCACGCCTACCCCGTTTGGCGCGGATATTGCAACTCGGACCGGTCCGGTCCTGGCGCGGTCCCGGCAGGGGCCGCGGGTCTCCCGGAGCGACTACCACCGAGGTCAGGAAAGCGCGTAGGGTGCGAGATGCGCATGGCCGATTCATCCGGGAGGAGTGCGCATGGACCGCGAGATGGTCGGGACGACCGGCCGTGACCGGCTGCGTGTCGCTGTGAGCCGCTCGGGCACGAGCGCGGTCGTCGCGCCCACCGGTGAGCTCGATCACCACACGGCAGACCTGCTGCGGGAGCCGCTGGACCAGCTCGTCGAGGACGGTCACAGCACGCTCGTCGTGGACTGCACCGGTCTGGAGTTCTGCGACTCCACCGGACTGAACGTCCTGCTCGGCGCCCGTCTGAAGGCGGAGGCGGCCGGAGGTTCCGTCCACCTGGCGGGGATGCGGCCGGCCGTGGCCAAGGTCTTCTCGATCACCGGTGCCGAGGCCGTGTTCACCGTGCACGACACGCTGGACGACGCGCTCAAGGAGTGATCCTCCGGCGGGCCCCGCGCGGGGCCCGTGAGGTGTGCCCTGATCGTCCGGCAATCGGGATGTGTCCCGCGGGGAGGGCAGGGCAGGAGACACCTCGGGATCACATCTGACACTGGCGGACATCGGTGAGTGGAGGCGCTGATGAGCACCACGCGGCCCCCTGCGGCGGACGACCGCGACCCGGGCGGCGCGGACGCGCTGCCCTCCGGACCGGGGGAGGCCCAGGTGCGCAGGCTCCATCTGTCGGGTGTCGCGGGTGCCGTGCCCATGGCACGTGACTTCACGCGGCAGGCACTGAACGACTGGGGCTGGCTCCCGGCCGACTCCGCGGACCGGCGGGCCGCCGCCGAGGACGTCCTGCTGGTCGTCTCCGAGCTGGTGACGAATGCCTGCCTGCACGCGGGCGGCCCCGAGGAACTGCGGCTGCACCGGCAGCCCAAGTCGCTCCGTCTGGAGGTCGCCGACGGCGGCGTGGGCGACCCCGCCCCGCGGACCCCGCACCGCGCCGGCCGGCCGGGCGGGCACGGCATGTTCATCGTGCAGCGGCTCTGCCTGGACTGGGGTGTGCTGCGCGGCATGGACGGGCAGCCCGGCAAGACGGTCTGGGCCGAGGTCGCGGCTCCCGCGTAGCCGGTCCCCCGGCCTCCACCGCTGCTGTCCCGGCGCATCCCACGGTGCGTCGGTTTTCGTGCGCCCCCGCCTGCCTGACCATCCGTCAGGTCCGGTGGTCATTCCCCGTCGTGGGCGGCGGAGGCGTCCAGTTCCTCGATGGAGGCGTTGGACGGCCGCTCGTCCCGCAGGTCCGCCGCCACCGACTCCGCGTCCCGCAGGACGCGCACCGCGTTCCGCCACGCCAGCTTCGCCAGGTCCTCCCGCGACCAGCCGCGGCGCAGCAGTTCGGCGAAGAGCCGCGGGTAGCCGGACACGTCGCCCAGGCCCTCGGGCAGGTAGGAGACGCCGTCGTAGTCGCCGCCGAGCCCGATGTGGTCGGCACCGGCGGCCTCACGCATGTGGTCCAGGTGGTCGGCGACGGTGCCGATGGTCGCGACCGGCCGGGGGTTGGCCTGCTCGTAGGCCCGCTGGACCGCCAGCGCCTGCGGCGTCTGGTCCAGCGGGTGCAGACCGTGCGCGGTCATCTCGGCGTTGGCTCCGACGATCCACTCGGCGGCTGCGGGCAGCACGAACTGCGGCACGAAGGTCGCCATGGCGACCCCGCCGTTGCCGGGCAGGCGCTCCAGGACGTCGTCGGGCACGTTGCGCACGTGGTCGCAGACCGCCCGCGCGGAGGAGTGCGAGAACAGCACCGGTGCCCGCGACGCCCGCAGTGCTGCGCGCATCGTGTCGGGCGAGACGTGCGAGAGGTCGACGAGCATGCCGAGGCGGTTCATCTCGCGGACGACCTCCTCGCCGAAGGGGGTCAGACCGCCGTGCCGGGGCGCGTCGGTGGCCGAGTCCGCCCAGTCGATGGTGTCGTTGTGGGTGAGCGTCATGTAGCGCACACCCAGCGCGTACAACGTCCGCAGCACACCGAGGGAGTTGGCGATGGAGTGCCCGCCCTCGGCGCCCATCAGCGAGGCGATGCGGCCCTCGGTGCGGGCGGACTCCATGTCGTCGGCGGTGAACGCGGCCCGCAGGTCGCCGGGGTGGCGCCCGATCAGGCGCCGGACGCAGTCGATCTGCTCCAGCACGGCGGCGACGGCGTCCCCGCCGGCCAGGCCGCTGCGCACGTACACCGACCAGAACTGGGCGCCGACCCGCCCGGCCCGCAGCCGCGGGAGGTCGGTGTGCAGGTGCGCCGACTGGTCCGCGGCGATGTCCCGCAGATCGAGGTCGTAGCGCACCTGCTCGCGCAGCCGCCAGGGGAGGTCGTTGTGCCCGTCCACGACGGGATGGGCGTCGAGCAGTTCCCGTGCCCGCGCGAGCAGTTCGTCCTCCGCGCTCATCTACTTGCCTCCGAACCCGAAGCCGGCCGCCCCCTCCACCTTGGCACGCAGGCGCTTGCCCTTGTCGGTCGCCTGCTGGTTCAGCTCCTCCTGGAAGTGCCGCATCCGCTCCAGCAGTTCGGTGTCGTGCGCGGCGAGCATCCGCACCGCCAGCAGGCCCGCGTTGCGCGCACCGGCCACCGAGACCGTGGCGACCGGCACCCCGGCCGGCATCTGGACGATGGACAGCAGCGAGTCCATGCCGTCCAGGTACTTCAGCGGCACCGGCACGCCGATCACCGGAAGCGGCGTCACCGAGGCGAGCATGCCCGGCAGGTGGGCGGCACCGCCGGCGCCCGCGATGATCGCCTTGAGGCCGCGCCCGGCGGCTTGCTCGCCGTACGCGACCATCTCGCGCGGCATGCGGTGCGCGGAGACGACGTCGACCTCGTAGCGCACCTCGAACTCGTCGAGTGCCTGGGCGGCGGCCTCCATGACCGGCCAGTCGGAGTCGGAACCCATCACGATGCCGACCAGGGGGCTGCTGCTCATTCGGTGATCGTCCCTCGCAGGTAGTCGGCGGCGTGCCGGGCGCGCTCGCGCACGTCGGCCAGGTCGGCGCCGTAGGTGTTGACGTGACCGACCTTGCGGCCGGGCTTCACGTCCTTGCCGTACATGTGGATCTTCAGCTGCGGGTCCCGGGCCATGCAGTGCAGATAGCCCTGGTACATGTCGGGGTAGTCGCCGCCGAGGACGTTCGCCATCACCGTCCACGGCTGCCGCGGGCGCGGGTCGCCCAGCGGCAGGTCCAGCACCGCCCGCAGGTGGTTGGCGAACTGCGAGGTCACGGCGCCGTCCTGGGTCCAGTGGCCGCTGTTGTGCGGGCGCATCGCCAGCTCGTTGACCAGGATCCGGCCGTCCCGGGTCTCGAACAGCTCGACCGCCAGGTGGCCGACGACACCGAGTTCCCTGGCGATGGTCAGGGCCAGTTGCTGCGCCTGCGCCGACAGCGCCTCGGGCAGGTCCGGGGCGGGCGCGATCACGGTGTCGCACACGCCGTCGACCTGGATCGACTCCACCACCGGGTAGGCCACCGCCTGCCCGTGCGGGGACCGCACGACGTTCGCCGCCAGCTCCCGCGCGAAGTCGACCTTCTCCTCCGCGAGCACCGGCACCCCGGCCCGGAACGGCTCGGCGGCGCCCGCCTCGTCGCGGACCACCCACACGCCCTTGCCGTCGTAGCCGCCGCGCACGGTCTTGAGCACCACCGGGTAACCGGCGCCCTCCGCCGCGAAGCGCGTCACGTCCGCCGGGTCGGCCACGATGCGGTGCCGCGGGCACGGCACGCCGATGGAGTCCAGCTTCGCCCGCATGACGCCCTTGTCCTGGGCGTGCACCAGGGCGTCCGGCCCCGGGCGGACGGCGATGCCGTCGGCCTCCAGGGCCCGCAGGTGCTCGGTGGGTACGTGCTCGTGGTCGAAGGTGATCACGTCGCAGCCCGCCGCGAACGCGCGCAGCGTCCCCAGGTCGCGGTAGTCGCCGACGACGACGTCTCCCGCCACCAGGGCCGCGGAGTCCACGGGCGTGTCACTGAGGAGCTTGAATCTGATGCCGAGCGGGATGCCCGCCTCATGGGTCATACGGGCGAGCTGGCCGCCGCCGATCATGCCGACTACCGGGAATGTCACAGTCACCAGGATATCTGGGTACGAATGACGCCCCGACCCCTGTCCCAGCGGCCCCCCGGCTAGCATGAAGGCCTCTGACCGAAGACAGACGGGACCGGGCGATCACATGGGCGAAGCGACGGGGCACACCGGCCGGCCGGCGGTGCTCACCGACCGCCTGTGGGGGATAGCGCGCGAGGTCGCCAAGTTCGGCGCGGTCGGCGGCGCGGGTGTGCTGGTCAACATCGGCGTCTTCAACCTCGTCCGGCACCTCACGGACCTCCAGGTGGTGCGTGCCAGCGTCATCGCGACCGTCGTGGCCATCGTCTTCAACTACGTCGGCTTCCGCTACTTCACCTACCGCGACCGCGACAAGGGCGGCCGCACCCGCGAGCTGGGGCTCTTCCTGCTCTTCAGCGCGATCGGGCTGGTGATCGAGAACGGCCTGCTCTACATGGCGACCTACGGCTTCCACTGGGACAGCCCGCTGCAGAGCAACGTCTTCAAGTTCCTCGGCATCGGGGTCGCCACCCTCTTCCGCTTCTGGTCCTACCGCAGCTGGGTCTTCAAGGCCCTGCCGAGCCACGGCGCCGTACGGCAGGCAGAATCGTTCCTGGTCGAAGCCGAGGGCGAGACCGTCGGCGAGGCGCCCGGCGCCCCGGTCGGACGCGCGGGCTGACCGCCGCCCCTGACGTCACAGCGGCGGTTCCTGGCGGGCCAGGAAGAGCGCGAAGACCGGCGGACGCTGCTGGAGCAGTTCCAGCCGGCCGCCGTCCGCCTCGGCCAGGTCCCGCGCGACGGCCAGACCGATGCCCGTGGAGTTGCGCCCGCTGACCGTGCGCTCGAAGACCCGGGCCCCCAGCTCCGGCGGCACGCCCTGGCCCTCGTCCGTCACCTCCACCACCACCTGGTTTCCGGTGACGCGGGTGGAGATCGCCACCGTGCCCGCGCCGTGCATCAGCCCGTTCTCCAGCAGGGTGGCCAGCACCTGCGCGACCGCGCCCGGCGTGCCCACCGCCCGCATCCGGTCGGAACCCGTGGTGATGACCCGCCCCGCGCTGCGGTAGGCCGGGCGCCACTCCTCGACCTGCTGCTTGATCACGTCGTCGATGTCGAAGACCACCGCGGAACCGGTCCGCGGGTCGCGCGCGTTGGTGAGCAGCCGCTGCACGACATCGGTCAGCCGCTCGACCTGGCCGAGCGCGATCGTCGCCTCCTCCTTGACCGTCTCCTGGTCGTCGGCGGTGGCGATGATCTCCTCCAGCCGCATCGACAGCGCGGTCAGCGGGGTCCGCAGCTGGTGCGAGGCGTCCGCGGCCAGCCGCCGTTCCGCGGTCAGCATGCGGGCGATCCGCTCGGCGCTGCGGTCCAGCACGTCGGCGACCCGGTCCAGCTCCGGCACCCCGTAGCGGCGGTGCCGGGGCCGCGGGTCGCCCGAACCCAGCCGTTCCGCGGTCTCGGCCAGATCGGTCAGCGGACTGCCGAGCCGCCGCGCCTGCCGCACCGCCAGCACCACGGCGGCCAGCACCGCCAGCAGCGCCACCGCGAGGATGATCAGCAGGGTGCGGCCGATCTCCTGGCTGACCTTGCTCCGTGACTCCTGGACGACGACGGTCTCGCCGTGCTCGCCCGTCTGCCGGGAGGAGATCACCTTGCCCGTCGGGCGCGTGCCGATGACGATCGGGGTCTCGCCCGGGATCGTCACCCGCGCGTAGCGGTCCGGCGCGATCTGCTGGGACAGCACCGCGCGGCTGATCCGCTCGTCGCCGATGATCCGGCTCTCGACGATGCCGATCAGCCGTACCGCCTCCGAGTCCACGCTCTCCCTGGCGCTGTTCTCGATCGTCCGGGTCTCCACGATGACCAGGGAGACGCCGAAGACGGCGATGACGACGAGCACCACGGCGAGCGTGGACTGGATGAGACGGCGGCGCATGGTTGAAGCGTCTCAGCTTTCCGGGGCGGACAGGTCCGCGGGCATCGTGTTCGGTTCGCTCAGTTCTTCTCGAACCGGAACCCGACACCGCGGACGGTGGAGATGTAGCGCGGGGCGGCCGCGTCGTCGCCCAGCTTCTTGCGCAGCCACGAGATGTGCATGTCGAGCGTCTTGGTCGACGACCACCACGTGGTGTCCCACACCTCGCGCATCAGCTGCTCACGGGTGACCACCCGCCCGGCGTCCCGCACCAGCACACGCAGCAGGTCGAACTCCTTCGCCGTGAGCTGCAGCTCCTCGTCGCCCATCCAGGCGCGGTGCGACTCGACGTCGATCCGCACCCCCTGGGTCGAGGGATGCTGGGCCTCCGCCGTGCCGCGCCGCAGCAGGGCCCGCACGCGGGCCAGCAGCTCGGCCAGCCGGAAGGGCTTGGTCACATAGTCGTCGGCGCCGGCGTCCAGGCCGACCACCGTGTCCACCTCGTCGGCGCGGGCGGTCAGCACCAGCACCGGGAATCCATGGCCCTCGGTGCGCAGCCTCCTGCACACCTCGAGCCCGTCCATTCCGGGCAGCCCCAGATCGAGCACCAACAGATCGAAGGAGCCGAGCAGGGCGGCTTCGAGCGCCGCCGGTCCGTCCTCACGCACCTCGACCTCGTACCCTTCGCGGCGCAGCGCGCGTGCGAGCGGTTCCGAGATGGATGCGTCGTCCTCGGCGAGCAGTACGCGGGTCATGCGCTGATGGTAGTCCGCTCGGAGAAACCGCACGCCGGGCGGGCCGTGCGTGCTGTGAGACGCGTCTCAAGTCGCCCCATATAACACATGTGAAGCTGTCATAAAGTAACGAAAAGCCCGCATCAGTTCCCCCGTGGGACCTTTGACGTTCATGTGGCGTCGATGGGCCCTACTGCTGCGGGGCTGGTCCCCACCAGCATCAGTCATCGACCTGTAGGCCGGGGCCGCCGCCTGGGAAGGCGGTGGCCGTGGATCCTGGCGCGCCTTCGCGTGCGCCGGTGCCGGTCACCCCCCACCCGGGCGCGCCCCCCTCGCGCGGCGCGTCCCGAGCAGCAAGGAAAGCCCATGGCGTCCAGCCTGACTGAGGGCCTCGCCGCACGGAACAGCAGTTCCGGCGGCAGCTTCCTCGGCCACCCCCGCGGCCTGGCCACACTCTTCATGACCGAGACGTGGGAGCGGTTCAGCTACTACGGCATGAGGGCGTTGCTCGTCCTCTACCTGACGGCCTCGGTCGCGGACGGCGGCCTCGGCATGAAGGCCGCCACCGCCGGCGCCATCTACAGCGTCTACACCGCCACCGTGTACCTGCTGGCCATGCCCGGCGGCTGGTTCGCCGACCGCCTGTGGGGCCCGCGCCGCACGGTCGCCATCGGCGGCACGATCATCATGATCGGCCACTTCCTCCTGGCGGTGCCCGTCCGGGCCTCGTTCTTCGTCGGCCTGGTCTTCATCGCCGTCGGCTCCGGCCTGCTGAAGTCCAACATCTCCACGATGGTCGGCCAGCTCTACCCGGACCGGAACGACCCCCGCCGCGACGGCGGCTTCACGATCTTCTACATCGGGATCAACCTCGGCGCCTTCCTCGCGCCGCTGGTCATCGGCACCGTCGGCCAGAACGTCGACTGGCACCTGGGCTTCGCCCTCGCCGGCGTCGGCATGGGCCTCGGCCTCGGCCAGTTCCTGCTGGGCACCAAGCACCTCGCGCCGGTCTCCAGCGTGGTCCCCACCCCCCTGGACACCGCCGAGCGCGCCGGACTGATGAAGAAGGCCCTGCTCTGGCTCGCCGCCGCGGTCGTCTTCTACGGCGTGGTCACCTTCACCGGCCACTTCACGATCAACTGGGTGCTGTGGCCGCTCTCACTGCTGGGCCTGGCGCTGCCGGCGTACTACTTCATGCGCATCCGCCGCGACCAGGAGCTCACCTCGGACGAGAAGACCAAGGTGACCGGCTACATCTGGTTCTTCGTCGTCGCCGCCGTCTTCTGGATGATCTACGACCAGTCCGGCTCGACCCTGACGGTCTTCGCCTCCGACCACACCGCGTCGAAGCTCTGGGGCTTCCACTTCCCCGAGAGCTGGTTCCAGTCGCTGAACCCGCTCTTCGTGATGGCCCTGGCCCCGGTCTTCGCCCTGCTGTGGATGAAGCTGGGCCGGAAGAACCCCAGCACCACCGTGAAGTTCGCGCTCGGCCTCGTCGGCATCGGCGCCTCGTTCGTCGTGATGATGCTGGCCCAGGCCGCCGCCTCCGGCGACACCCGGGTCACCCCGCTGTGGCTCGCCGTGGTCTACCTCATCCAGACCGCCGCGGAGCTGTGCCTGTCCCCGGTGGGCCTGTCGGTGACCACGAAGCTGGCCCCGGTCAAGTACGCCAGCCAGATGATGGGCCTGTGGTTCCTCGCCGTGACGGCGGGCGACTGCGTGGCGGCGATCCTTCAGCTGGTCATCGGGGAGGGGTTCCTGTCGGAGACGGCCTTCGCGATCCAGGGCGGCGTGGCGCTGGCGGCGGGTGTCGCGTTCGTGCTGTACCGCAAGCGGGTGGTCGCCCTGATGGGCGACGTGCACTAGCGGTTCCGCTGCGCTGGCCGCCTGGGTTTTTCCCCCACCCGCCCGCCCGATTGCCCGGCGCGGTATGTGCGGGCCCCGCGCTGCGTGCGTTGTGGGGTCGGCGCCGCTCCGGAGTCCGTCCTCGGCGCTCGCGGTCTACGCCAACGTGCTGTGCAGCGCGGTCGCCGCTCGTCGCCTGCGGGCGGACCCCGGCGCACCCCCTCCCGGGGTCGTTGGGGCGACTTACGGCCGGTGGGGTGTCTGTTGGCGGTGACGGCTGCGCACTTTGTTGGCGCTGCGCCAATGGGTGCCCGGACACGGTGCCGTCTCTACCCACCCACCGGGGATCAGGCGCGATACGAAACAGAGGGGGCGGGGTCGGAGGGGTGGCGTTCTGGACTGTGGAGCATATTTGGGTGCACAACCCGGGGGCACGCAGCCGAGGGTGCCTGAGGCACCTAAATGTGCTGTCCAGAATGGCAGCCCCGGAGGCCCCGAACCCGGCCCCCCCCCACAACTGGCGTCGGGGCGCCCTGACTTCACAGGGCACACGGGCGGGAGGGCGGGGGAAAAGGGAACGCCGGACCGGAAGCGACAGGGGCCCGCATGCCGCCCGCCAGGGCTACGCGTTGGGGCGGCCCATCGCCCGGAACGTCCACCCCGCCGCCCGCCACACGGCAGCGTTCAACGCGTTGCGCCCGTCGATGATGTGCCGCTGCCCCGCCACGGCCCCCAGCGCCCCCGTGTCAAGCTCGCGGAACTCCTGCCACTCGGTCAGGTGCAGCACGACCTGGGCGCCGCGTACCGCCTCCAGCGCGCTGGATGCGTAGCCGAGCGTGGGGAAGAGGCGGCGGGCGTTGTCCATCGCCTTGGGGTCGTAGACGGTGACCTGGCCGCCCTGGAGGTGGATCTGCCCGGCGACGTTGAGCGCGGGGGAGTCCCGTACGTCGTCCGAGTCCGGCTTGAAGGCCGCGCCCAGTACCGCGACGCGCTTGCCGAGGAAGCCGCCGCTGCCGCAGGCCTCGCGGGCCAGTTCGACCATGTGGGCCCGGCGCCGCATGTTGATGGAGTCGACCTCGCGCAGGAACGTCAGGGCCTGGTCGGCGCCGAGTTCGCCGGCGCGGGCCATGAACGCCCGGATGTCCTTGGGCAGGCAGCCGCCGCCGAAGCCGATGCCGGCCCGGAGGAACTTCTTGCCGATCCGGTCGTCGTGGCCGATGGCCTCCGCGAGCTTCATGACGTCGCCGCCGGCGGCCTCGCTGACCTCGGCCATGGCGTTGATGAAGGAGATCTTGGTGGCGAGGAAGGCGTTCGCCGCCGTCTTCACCAACTCGGCGGTGGGGTAGTCCGCGACGACGAACGGGGTGCCCTCGGAGACCGGGGTCGCGTAGATCTCCCGCAGGAGCTTCTCGGCGTGCTCGGAGGCGACGCCGACGACGATCCGGTCGGGGTGCAGGGTGTCCTCGACGGCGAAGCCCTCGCGCAGGAACTCCGGGTTCCACGCCAGTTCGGCCCGGTCGCCCACCGGGGCGAGTTCGGCCAGCCGCCCGGCGAGCCGGGCCGCGCTGCCGACCGGCACCGTGGACTTGCCGACGACGAGGGCGGGTCGGGTCAGGTGCGGGGCGAGCAGGTCGAAGGCGGACTCGACGTGGCTCATGTCGCAGGCGTACTCGCCGTGCTTCTGCGGGGTGTTGACGCAGACGAAGTGGACGTCGCCGAAGGCGGCGACCTCCTCCCATGACGTGGTGAAGCGCAGCCGGCCGCTCGCGCCGGGCAGGCCCGCGACATGGCGGCCCAGAAGTTCCTCCAGGCCCGGTTCGTACATGGGGACCCGGCCCGCCGACAGTGTCTCGATCTTGGCGGGGTCGATGTCCAGCCCCAGTACCTCGAAGCCCAGCTCCGCCATCGCGGCGGCGTGCGTGGCGCCCAGATAGCCGGTGCCGATCACGGTGAGCTTGAGGGCCATGGAGGCTCCCTCCCCTGGTGGTGGCCGGTCTGTGCTGCCGAGCATAACCGCGGGGGGTGACGTCCTCCCGTCCGCCCGGTGCGTCGGGGTTGGCGGGGGCGTGGTGCCCGTGTGGCGGGACGGGTGCCATGGGCATGGCCATGGACGGCCTCGGCGCGCCACAATGCCCCGTACGCACGCGTGGGGAGCGGGTGCACAGTGTGGGGGTGGGGCGTGACGACGACGGATCCGGTCGGTCACAAGGACACGGCTGTTGAGGAAACGCACGGGGACGAGGCCGCGCGCGGCCGCAAGCGGCGCCGCCGCACCCGCAGGGTCCTGCTGGCGGCGCTGACGCTGCTGGCGGCGGGGGTGGTCGCGGTGGCGGGAACGCTGTGGTGGGCGGTGGACCACTACACCGGCAAGGTGAGCCGGATCCCGAACGCCTTTCCCACCAATGTGCCCGAGAGCGAGCAGCCGGCTCCCGCCAAGGGCGGCGAAACGTTCCTTCTGGTCGGCGTGGACGCCCGCTCCGACCTGCCCACCACCGGCGAGGACGCGCAGGCGCCGGAGTGGAAGCGCGGCGCCCAGCGCAGCGACACCATGATGCTGGTCCACCTGCCCGCCGACCACCGGCACGCCTACGTGGTCTCGCTGCCCCGCGACAGCTGGGTCAGCGTCCCCGGCAACGGCAAGGCCAAGCTCAACGCCGCCTTCTCCTGGGGCGGTCCCCCGCTGCTCATCGACACCGTGCAGCGGCTGACCGACGTCAAGGTCGACCACCTCGCCGTCATCGACTGGAGCGGCTTCCGCACCCTGACCGACGCCATCGGCGGCGTCGACCTCGCCGGCCGGCACATGAACGGCGACCAGGCCCTGACCTATGTCCGCGAGCGCTACCACCTGCCCCGCGGCGACCTGGACCGCACCCACCGCCAGCAGGCCTTCCTCCGCGCGGTGATCGCCAAGACGCTCACCCCGTCCACGATGAGCAGCCCGCTCAAGGCCAAGCACCTGCTGGACCAGGTCACCGGGGTGGTCAGCGTCGACGACCGGCTCTCCGACGGCGACCTGCGCGACCTGATGTGGAAGATGCGCGACGTCCGGGCGTCCGACATGGTCTTCATGAACGCGCCCGTGGGCGGGCTCGACATGATCAAGGGCCAGTCGGTCGTGCTGCTCGACGAGAGCGGCAGCTCCCAGCTCTGGGAGGCCCTGCGCAACGACACCATGGCCGACTACGTCGCGGGCCACTCCCTGGACCGGCTCGGCGCCAGTACGCCGTGAGGGCCGGGAAGCGCCCGCTTCCCGGCCCCCGGTCGTCCCGCCCGGCTCACGAGTCGGGGGTGACGGTGACCTTCTCGTCGTTCTTCAGCTCGGAGATCAGCTGCTTCACCTTCGGCATGTCCCACTTCAGGGAGCTGCCCGCGCTGGTGTTGATCGAGCCGGCGGTCGGCATGTTCATCGACAGGCCGTCACCGCTGTTGACGCCCTTCATCGCCCAGAACATCGAGACCAGGTTCCACAGGCTCATGTCCTTGTCGACGATCAGGGTGTCCAGGCCCGAGCCCATCACCGGGTAGAGCTTGAACGGGTTGAGCACCGTGCCCGGCGTCGCGGTCTGGGACGCGAGGGCGGCCAGGAACTTCTGCTGGTTCTTGGTCCGGCCGAGGTCGCCCTCCGCCTCCTGGTACCGCTGGCGGACGAAGGCGAGCGCCTCGTCGCCGTTGAGGGTCTGGGTGCCCTTCTTGATGTGCAGGCCGGAGTTCTTGTCGTCGATGTTGCGCGGGATGTCCAGCTCGACGCCGCCGACCGCGTCCACGATGTTGGCGAAGCCGGCGAAGCCGATCTCCGCGTAGTGGTCGATGTGCAGGCCGGTGTTGTACTCGATGGTGCGCACCAGCAGCGTCGGGCCGT
Organism: Streptomyces sp. NPDC088732; assembly: GCF_044751205.1. Classification (NCBI taxonomy): domain Bacteria; kingdom Bacillati; phylum Actinomycetota; class Actinomycetes; order Kitasatosporales; family Streptomycetaceae; genus Streptomyces; species Streptomyces sp. NPDC088732. The sequence continues at coordinate 40,458 of NZ_JBIVLI010000033.1, read as the reverse complement.
CGATCGAGTAGGCGGCGTTCAGCTTGTTCTGCCCGGGGGACTTGAACGTCTTGCCCGACTCGGATCCCTTGAAGTCGGGGATCGTGACGTAGGAGTCGCGCGGGAGCGAGATCAGCGAGTTCCCGTTGTCGCCGACGTGCAGGATCATCATGGAGTCCGTGCGCTTGCCCGCGGCGGAGCCGGTGTGCAGCTGCTTCTTCTGGTCGCCGGACAGGCCCTCGCGGCTGTCGGAGCCCACGATCAGGTAGTTGGTGCCCTTGCCGGTCTCCGGCCGGTCGATCACCGTGCCGAGGTCGACCTCGCGGCGCACCTTGCCGTCGGCCCATATGTAGGTGCCGATGGACCAGGCGAGCACGACGACCACCAGCGCCAGCAGGGTCACCTTGACCCGGCGTGCGCGGCTGCCCGGACGGGGAGGCCGGCCGGCGGTCGTGGGCGGGCCGTAGCCGCCCCCGTCACCCCCGTCGCCGCCGTACCCGCCGCCGCCGTAGGCGGGCGCGGGGGCGGCAGGGCTGCCGTACCCCTGCTGGCGCGGGACGCTGCCGGGGCCCGCCGCCGCGCGGCGCGGGGAGAGCTCGGGGGGCAGCGGGGGCTCGGGCGTCTGCTGCTGCCGCTGGTTCCTGTTGTCGGACCAGCCGTCGGGCCATGCGTTCATGTACGGCAGTGTGCCCGTTCCGAGGGCCGAGCAGGAGATCGGTTCCGCTTCTGCAGCAGAGCTGATGCAAAGGTCACAGGACTGCCGCTTCCCCGTGACCCAATGCGCCCGTCCCGCGTCATCCCGTGAGGTGGGTGGGCAGGTCGGTGTGCGTCTCGATCATCCCGGCCGCCTGCTCCAGCAGTTCGTGGGCCAGGTTGGAGCAGGCCCGGGACGCGGCCACGTCCTCCCCGATGCGCAGGTCCGGTTCGTCGCCGGGATTGCGCCGGGAGTACCCGTGCCCCACGACTCCCGGGGCGCCGTCGCCGGCCAGCGACGCGGTGCAGGCGGTGCGGTTGCCGTCCTCCTCCAGGGTCAGCTTGATCGTCCAGGTCTTCTCCATGGCGCTCACCTCAAGGACAGGCTCGGATGGCGGGTTCAACACGGACATCGAAAACATCGGGAACATCCCCCTTTGACAGCATCCGCCCGGCCCCGTCCCCGGGCAAGGTGTGCCGGGCGGAGGGCGCCGCGGGCCACTGCATAGGCTGGGCCCATGTTCGAAGAGCCTGCCCCGCACCCCGTCGCGGCCAAGCCGACCTCCGCCTCGCGGATCACGCTGGCGCACATCATGACCCAGAACGACACGAACCTCCTGGGCACCGTGCACGGCGGTGTGGTCATGAAGCTGGTGGACGACGCCGCGGGGGCCGTCGCCGGCCGCCACTCCGAGGGCCCGGCCGTGACCGGCGCCATGGACGAGATGGCGTTCCTGGAGCCGGTGCGGGTCGGCGACCTGCTCAAGGTGCAGGCGCAGGTCAACTGGACCGGTCGGTCCTCCATGGAGGTCGGCGTGCGGGTGGTCGCCGAACGCTGGAACGAGTCGGGGCCGGGCACCCAGGTGGCCAGCGCCTATCTGGTCTTCGTCGCCGTCGACGCCGAGGGCAAGCCGCGGTCCGTGCCGGAACTGGTCCTGGAGACCGACCGGGACCGCCGCCGCTACCAGGAGGCCCAGATCCGGCGCACGCACCGGCTGGCCCGCCGCCGGGCGATCATGGAGCTGCGCCAGAAGCGGGCCGCCGAGGGGCTGGACGACTGACCGCGGTCAGCCGCACAGCATGCGGTCGCCCCGGACCGGCCTGATGCCCACCGGCTCCGGCCGCGGCTGGGGTGCCGGGGCGGGCTCCCCGGCCCGTACCGGCGTGACGCCCCGGTAGTCGGCGCCCACGATCACCCGCAGCACCGGCCCGAGCCCGGGCACGGCCCGCAGCTCCGCGTACGGCAGCGCGGTGCCGAGCACGGCCGCGGAGCGGTCCCAGCCCGGGTCGTAGTGGATGACGGTGTACTCCGCGTCGTGCCGCGTGGTGTTGCCCGGCATCCCCGTGGTGCGGAAGCCGGTGCCGCGCAGGTCCTTGTCGGCGCGGGCGCCGAGGCCCGTGACGGCCGTGCCGTTGTTGACCTGGACGTGGATCGAGCCGGGCGGCACGTCCACCTGCTCGGGGCTGCGCGAGGGCGCGGGCGTCCCGCTCGCGGGGGCGGCGGCCGGGCCGGCCAAGGGCCGGTCCTCCCGGAGGGCGTCGAAGAGCCGCTTGGCGCCCCCGGTCGACCAGCGCACGGTCGAGCCGACCCCCTGGACCCGGAAGGGCGTCGGCTCCACCGGTACCGTCGCGAACTCCAGCGACCCCACGCCGAAGCCGCCGCGCAATCCGGTGACCAGCGAGATCAGGTCGTCCGGTGTGGTCTGCCGGTCGGTGCGCACCGAGCCGAGCGCGGCCGCGGCGACCTGTTCGAGCTTGGCCGGGTTGCGCAGCAGCCCGGTCTCGGTCGCCCGGCGCACCAGGGCCGCCAGGAAGCGCTGCTGGTGGCCCATGCGGGTCACGTCCATGGCGTCCTGGCCGAACCCGGAGCGGACGTACTGGAGCGCGGCGCCGCCGTTCATGCGGACGGTCCCGGCGGGCAGGTCGATCCCGGTGTAGCGGTCGCTCAGCGGGTGGGCGGTGCACACGTCGACGCCGCCGACGAGGTCGACGGCCTTCATGAAGCGCCGGAAGTCGATCTCGGCGTAGTGGTCGACGGGCAGCCCGGTCAGCTTCTCGACGGCCCTGACGGTCAGCGCGGGGCCGCCGTCCCCGTACGCCCACTTCAGCTTGCCGGGGCGGGGGAGCTCGGCGTAGGAGTCCCGGGGCAGGCCGACCACGCTGATCCGGCGGCCGTCCCGCGAGACGTGCGCGAGCATCATCGTGTCGGCGCAGTCGCAGGCCTGGCCGCCCAGGTGCCAGCGGGTGCGCTGGGCCGCGGTGAGGCCCCGGCGCAGGTCGGTGCCGACGATCAGGTAGTTGGTGCCCTTGGTGGATCCGGCGCGGCTCTTCTGCCCGCCGAGGGCGTCCACGTGCGCGAGACGGCTGTCCATGTGCGCGCGGACGGCGTGCCCGATCCCGCTGGCGGTCAGGATGACCAGCGAGACCGCGCCGAGGAGGCGCATCCCGCGGCGCACCGGGGTCCGGCGGGCGGCGGGCGCCGGCGGGCGGCGTCGAGCGGCGGTCATAAAGGCACGTTAAGCAGTCATACCGTCCTACGGTATGAGCCTCGCCCGGGCCCGCGCACCGCTGTCATCCGTTCGCGGTAACGTGTGCGGCTGTGAACGCTGCGACCCCCCACCTGCCGCCCGCCGTTTCCGTGATCATGCCGGTGCTCGACGAGGAGCGCCATCTGCGCGCGTCCGTCCGGCACATCCTGGAGCAGGACTACGCGGGCGAGCTGGAGGTCGTCATCGCCCTCGGCCCCTCGACGGACCGCACCGACGAGATCGCCGCCGAGCTCGTGCGCGAGGACCCCCGGGTGCACACCGTGCCCAACCCCACGGGCCGCACCCCCGCCGCCCTGAACGCGGCCATCAAGGCCTCCCGGCACCCCGTCGTGGTCCGGGTCGACGGTCACGGCATGCTCTCCCCGGACTACATCAAGACCGCGGTGCGGCTGATGGACGAGACCGGGGCCGCCAACGTCGGCGGCATCATGCACGCCGAGGGCGAGACCGACTGGGAGCGCGCCGTCGCCGCCGCCATGACCTCGAAGATCGGCGTCGGCAACGCGGCCTTCCACACCGGCGGCCAGGCGGCCCCCGCCGACACCGTCTACCTGGGCGTCTTCCGCCGCGAGGTGCTGGAGCAGCAGGGCGGCTACAACGAGGAGTTCATCCGCGCCCAGGACTGGGAGCTGAACTACCGCATCCGCGAGGCCGGCGGCCTGATCTGGTTCTCGCCCGAGCTGCGGGTCTCCTACCGGCCGCGGCCGAGCGTGCGGGCGCTGGCCAAGCAGTACAAGGACTACGGCCGGTGGCGCCGTGTCGTCACCCGCTACCACCAGGGGTCGGTCAACCTGCGCTACCTGGCCGCCCCCGGCGCCGTCCTGGCGATAGCCGCGGGCGTGGTCGTCGGTGCGGCCGTCACCCCGCTGGGCTTCGTGGTCCCCGGCGGCTATCTGGCCGCCATCGCGCTGGGTTCGCTGCCGGCCGGCAAGGGTCTGCCCCTCGCGGCGCGGGCGCAGATCCCGGTCGCGCTGGCCACGATGCACATGTCCTGGGGCTTCGGCTTCCTCACCAGCCCGCGTTCGCTGGCCCGCCGGGTCATCGCCAGCCGCCGTCCCGCGGTGCGGCCGACGGCCGACGCCGACGCGTGACACCCGCGGCCGGGCCCCGGCGGGGGGCCCGGCCTCCGCTTGCTACCAGCGGTAGTACGGGTTGACCTTCATGCACGCCGACTTGTCGGAGGCGTTGAGCGCGTTCGCGCTGTCCAGCACTTCCTTGGTGTCGGACGAGCTCTGCTTCGGGTAGCTCGTGCCGGTCGTCCAGTCGGCGCCGACCACCAGCGTGATCCCGGAGGCCTGGTCGGACTTCTTCACCGAGCTCGTCGGCATGCCCAGCGACTTCGCGACCGCCAGGGCGTTCGCCTGCTGGTCGTCGGAGGGGTAGGTGACCGTCGAGCCGGACTGCGACTGCGGGGTGCTCTCGGCGGCCGCCTGCGTGAAGCCCAGCGCGAGGAGGCGGTCGGAGATCGCCTTGGCCCGTCCGGGGACGGCGGCCTGGGCGGCCGTGCCGGTGCCGTTCTCCACCGTGACCGCGATGTCCGCCTTGGCGTCGGGCTTCGCGGTCGGGGTGGCCGTCGGCTTCTTCTTCTGGCTCGCCTTGCCGTCGACCGGCTGGTCGTTGCGGAGCAGCGTGAAGAGCTTCGTCGCCGCGGGGGTCGGCACGACGTGGGCGTTCGGGTCCTCGGGGTCGGCGCCCCACGGCATCGTGGTCATCGTGATGCGGCTGGTGGGGACGCCCTTGAGGTCGTTGCCCATGTCGTACAGCTTCTTGACCGTGCCGAGGCCGGTGTCGACCGTCAGCGCCTTCGTGGCGCTCTCCGCGAGGCCCGTGAGCGCCCCGGGGTCGGTGAGCTTCGTGCCGGACTTCAGCTGGCGCACCATCGCGTTCATGTACATGTGCTGGGCGTGGGTGCGGCCGATGTCGCTGCCGTCCTCGAAGCCGTGGCGGGTGCGCAGCCACTGCAGCGCCTGCTGGCCCTTGATGGTGTGGTCGCCCGCGGTGAGCTTGAGTCCGGACTTCTTGTCCCAGACGTTGCTCTTGACGCAGACCGGGACGCCGCCGACCGCGTCGGCCATGGACACCACGCCGGCGAAGTCGATCATCATGAAGTGGTCGATGGATATGCCGGTCAGGTTCTCCCAGGTGGCCACGGTGCAGCCCGGACCGCCGTGCCCGAGGCTGGCGTTGATCGTCTCCGCGCTGGTCTCGGGGTAGACCGTGCCGTCGTCGGGGTCGGTGCACTTGGGGATGGTGACCCGGGTGTCGCGCGGGATGCTGACCACGGTCATGTTGCTGCGGTCGGCCGAGACGTGCAGCAGCATCTGGACGTCGGCCAGCGGCTTGCGGTTCGCGTCGGCCTTGGCGCCGCCGAGCTTCTGGTTCTCCTTGGAGGCCCGGCTGTCCGAGCCCAGCAGCAGGATGTTGAGCGGTGTCTGCCCGGCCGCGTTCGCCTTGCTCTTGTCGACCTTGCTGTCGCCGAGGTTGAGAGCGTCCTTGCGGATGTTCGCGTTCAGGTGCTCGTAGTAGGCCCAGGCGGCGCCGGCCGACCCGACTATCGCGAGCGATGTGACGATCGCCACCCAGCGCAGCGCACGCCGCTTGCCCTTCTTGCGGCGGCGGTTGCCGCGCCGGCCCGGACCGCCGGGGCCCCCCGCGCCGTCGTCGCCGCCGTCGCCGTCACCCGGCCCGCCGGTCCGCGGGTCGGTGGAGGCGGAGTCGTCGCCGTACTCCTCCTCGGGGGCGTACGGCTCGGGCTCGTACACCTCCTGGTCGAAGGCCGAGGGCTGGTACGCCGTGGTGTCGTAGGGCGCGTACTGCTGCTGTCCCTGCGGCTGCTGCGGCTGCTGCTGGTAACCGCCGCCGTACGAGGGCTGCTGCGGAATGTACGGTGCCCCGTCACCGCCCCTGTACGGAGCGTTGCCCCACCCGGGTTCATGAGGTTCGCGAGGGGCGTTGAGCCCCCCAGGGGCGCTGCCGTGGCGCATTCAGGCCTCCCATGGCGCGCTGGACACTCCGGTCGACCGCTGCGCCGAGGCGCCGCGCATCGTGGGTGATTCTCAGCTGCGCGACTGTCAAAGCCCTGTGGGGTCCGACAGAGATGCTCGCGGATGGTTGGAGTCACGATACATAACGACGACAACTGTCCAGGCCTTCGCTTCTTATCGGTCATGTAAAACGATTGGCCCTGTATCCCCAAAGGGGGGCGTTCCCGACTACCACCGATAGGGGGCGTACACCGGCATGCACGTTGATTTGTCCGAGCCGTTGAGCGCTCCGGCGCTGTCGGGGAGCTTCGCGTCGGGGTCGGCGCCACCCGTGTAGGACGTCCCCTCGCGCCAGTCCGCGCCGACCACGAGTGTGATGGACGCAACGTGTGTGGATTCCTTCACAACCGCGGCCGGCAGCTTGAGGGCCTTCGCCACGGAGAGCGCGTCCGACCTTGCCTGGGCCCCCAGGTCCGCGGGGTAGTCGATCACGGTGGTGGCCGACGGCTGTGCCGCGGCGGCCTTCACGGCGCCCGTGAAGCCCCGGCCGGCCAGCAGGCCCGCCACGACGCCCGCGCGGCCGTTGACGGGCGCGCCCGTGCTGTCGCCGGCGGTGCCGTTGACCACCGTCACCGGGATCTCGGCGGCCGGCCGCGCCGGCGGTCCCGACTGGGCGGGCTTCTTCGGCTTCTTCGCGCCGTTGTTGTCGAAGGGCACGTCGTTCACGAGCTTCGCCCACACCTTGGGCGCGTCCACCACGTCCGGGACGTAGTGCTGGTCGTTCTCCGGGTCCGTGGCCGGCGGCATGGTGAGCATCGTGATCCGGTTCGACGGGACGCTCTTGAGCTCCATGCCGAGGTCGTACAGCTTCTTGGGGGTGCCGATCTCCTCGGAGACCTGCAGCGCCTTCGTCGCCGCCTCCGCCAGGTTCCGCAGCCGGCCGCTGTCGGTGAAGACGTTCTGCGAGCGCAGCTCCCGCACCATCGAGTTCATGTACATGTGCTGGGCCTCGGCCCGGCCGAGGTCGCTCTCGAAGGCGTGCCGGGTGCGCAGCCACTGCAGCGCGGTCTTCCCGGAGATCTTCTGCCGGCCCGCCCTGAGCTTCAGGCCGGAGCCGCCGGGCTGCTGCGCGGTGGGGTGGTCCCACACGTTCTGCTTCACGCACACCTCGACACCGCCCACGGCGTCGGCCATCTTCACCACACCCGCGAAGTCGATCATCATCCAGTGGTCGATGTAGACCTTGGTGAGGTTCTGGACGGTGGCCAGCGTGCAGCCCGGACCGCCGTGCGTGAGGCTCTCGTTGATGATCGCGTGCGTGGTGGCGGGGAACTTCTCGCCCGTCTTGGGATCGGTGCACTCGGGGATCGGCACCCGGGTGTCGCGCGGGATGCTCACCACCGACATGTTGCTGCGGTCCGCGGAGACGTGGACCAGCATGATCACGTCGGCGCGCGGCTTGTCCCCGCGGGTGTACTTCGCGCCGCCCAGCTTCAGGTTGGCGTCGGTGTTGCGGCTGTCGGAGCCCAGCAGAAGGATGTTGAGCGCGTTCGTGGGCGCCTTGTGCACGTTGCTGGCGCCGCTGCTGCGCTTGCCCTTGCGGATGTTGTGGCTCAAGTGCTGGTAGTACGCGTAACCGGCCCCCGCCGTACCGAGTATCAGCAGGGCCAGGACCACCGCGGTCCAGCGCAGCGCACGCCGCCCGCGGCGCCGCGGCGTCCCCGCGGGAGGCTGTGCGCCGCCGCCGTCCGCCACGGCCGCCGCCGGTGTCCCGCCCGGCACCTTTGCCTCATGCTGCGGCCGCGTCTCGTACAGGCTGTCGTCCCACCCGAGATCGCGTACGCCACGGTCGGTCATGTCTGGTCCCCACCCCTGAAGCCCCGTTGGATCCCCGTAGATGTGTTCCCGCTGTGTTCCTGCTGCTGCGGAGCGAGCCGGCGTCGCCGCACGGCCGCCGGACTACTTGGCGCAGACGCTTCTGTCGTCCGCCTCGACCTTCTGGATGCCCTCGGGCGCCTTGGTGGGTGCCGTGATCGGCGTCCCCGCGGTGGTGAAGTCCTTGCCGAGGGTGAGCGTCATGTTGGCGCGCGGCGCCGCGTTCTCGGTGCCCTGCGTGAGGGCGGAGGCGGGCAGCCCCATCATCTCGGCCAGCCGCCGTGCCTGGTCGGCCTGGTTGGGGGCGTACTCCAGCGTCGTCTTCTTCACCTCGGCGGGCGCGTTGCCGCCGTTGGTGGAACGGCTGACGCCCTCCGAGTTCTGCAGCCAGTTGACGGTGTCCTGGGCCGCGCCGAAGATCCCGCTGCCGTTGAAGACCTCGACCCGCACGTTGACCGGGTCGGCCTTCGGGCCCTTGAGCTTGCCCGCGGCCGCGTCCTTCTCCTTCTTCTTCACCTCGGTGAGCGAGATGTCCTGACGCACCATGGTGAACAGCTGCGGCGCCCTGGTCTTGTCCAGCACGACCGTCGTGTGCACCTTCTCGGCGGGGTTGTCTATGACCGGGACCGTGGCGAAGGTGATGTTCTTGGTGTTCACCCGGCTCAGGTCCTTGGCCAGGTCGGCGAGCTTCGTCACGCTGCCGATGCCGGTGTCCACGGTGAGCGCCTTGGTCGCGGTGTTCGCCAGCTTCAGCAGCTTCGTCGGGCTGGTCAGCGTGTCGCCCGACTTCATCTCCCGCATCATCGAGCCCAGGAACTGCTGCTGCAGCTGGATACGGCTCAGGTCGCCGCCGAAGCCGACGCTGTGCCGGGTGCGGACGAACGCCAGCGCCTGCTCGCCCTCCACCTTGTGGCGGCCCTTGGACAGCTTGAGGTGCGAGTCCGGGTCGTCGATGTCCTTGGCCAGGCACACCTCGACGCCGCCCACCGCCGTGGACAGGTCCTTGACGGCGTCGAAGTTGGCCATCATGAAGTGGTCCGGCATGATCCCGGTCAGCGCCTGGACCGTGCGCATCGTGCAGCCGGGGTCGCGCCCGTACTGCCCCAGGCTGGTGTTGAAGCGGACCCCCTCCTCGCCCGGGATGAGCTTGGTGGAGCCGTCCGCCTGCTTCGTCGGGCAGTCCGGGATGTCGGTGATGATGTCGCGCGGGATGCTCAACGCGGTCGCGTTGGAGCGGTCCTTGGAGACATGGAAGAGGATCGTGGTGTCCGCGTGGCCGATGTTCGCCGTGTCGCCGTACTTGCCCTTCAGGCCCTGCCGGCTGTCGGTGCCGATCACGAGGATGTCGACCGGGCCGTTGGTGGTGGCGCTGCTGGAGCCGATGCCCGTGTCCACCGTGTTGATGTTGCCGTTGAGCTGCTGGTACAGGGCGTAGACGCCGATGCTCGCGGCCACCACCACGAGGCCGAGCGTGCCGGCGGTCCAGATCAGGGCCTTCTTCTTCCGGCCCGACTTGCGCGACTGCGCCTTGCGCCGGCCGGCGCGGGTCGCCGCGCGGCCGCCCGCGGTCTCCGGGACCGCACCCCGCCGTCCGCCCTGACCCGCGCGCTGGGCCTGCCGGCGCGGGCCGGGCGGCTGCTCCTGGCCGGGGCGGCCCTGACCGGCCTGCCCCTGGTGGCGGCTTCCGCTCCGCTGGGGATCGCGCGGCGCCCGGCGGCCGCCCTGGGACGGAACGGCGCGGTCCGCGGGCGCTCCCGGGTCCAGCCGCAGCTCGTAGCTGCCCGTCTCGGGATCGAACACCCACTGGTCCGCCGGGTCGACGTGCTGCTTACGGCCTTGCGTGTCCACGGTTGATCGAGTCCTCCGTCTCGGCCGCTGCGTCAGGCCGGATCGCCCACACTAACCCCACAGTTCAGCGTCCAGGGGCGCAGCTGACAAATTCCGGTCCCTACAACTGGACAAACTGTTCAATCCCCACTGCCTCCGCAGACATCGCGGTCCGCGGTCGTGCCGCGGTAGGAGGGGGCGTCCGTCGCGGTCCCCGTCGCAGAGGGAGATGCGGAAGCGGTGGATGTGGTTCCGCCGGGGCCGGGGCGGTCGCCCGGGCTGCTGCCCGCGCCGGAACTCGGGCTGTCGCCCGGGCCGTAACCCGGGTCGTCCTCCTGCACCGCCACGGTGCCGTCCTCGCGCAGCGTGGTGAAGAGCTTCTCGGCCGCGGGCTGCACCAGTTCGTCCCGGTTGGGGTCCGGGGTGTAGGGGCGGCGCGGCACCGTCAGGAAGCGCACCTGCCCCGCCGGCGTCCGGCGCAGGGTCTGGGTGAGGTCGTACAGCTCGCGCAGCGAGTCCAGTCCGGGGTCGGCGGTGAGGGAGGACGTTGCCGCGTCCAGCAGCGGATAGAGCTTGGCGGGGTTGAGCAGCACGCCCGAGCTGTCGACCTTCTTCACCAGCGAGGCCAGGAACTCCTGCTGCCGGTCGATGCGCTGGGTGTCGCTGCCGTCGCCGATGCCGTGGCGGGTGCGGACGTAGCCGAGCGCGTCCTCGCCGTGCAGCACCTGGCGGCCGGCCTTCAGGTCCAGGTGCGCGTCGCGGTCGTGCACATCGTGCGGGACGCAGACCTCGACGCCGCCGACCGCGTCGACCATCTTCTTGAACCCGTTGAAGTCCACCACGAGATGGTGGTCGACCCGGATCCCGGTCAGCTTCTCCACGGTCCGGATCGTGCACGCCGCCCCGCCGAACTCGAAGGCCCAGTTGAACTGGGCGAACTGGGCGTTGGACATGGTGCCGTCGGGCCGCCGGCAGGAGGGTATGTGCACCATCAGGTCGCGCGGCAGGCTGACCGCCGTCGCCGTCTTCCGGTCGGCGGCCAGGTGCAGCAGGATCGCGGTGTCCGAGCGCTGGGTGCCGGTGTCCTGCCCGTACCCGCGGTTGCCGCCGCCCCGGTTGTCGGAGCCGAGCAGCAGGATGTTCTCGGCGGAGGTCGCCTGCGGCAGCGCGCTGGGCCGCTCGGACTGGACGCGCAGCAGTTCGCGCGAGGTGTCGGTGTCCGTCTGGATGTTCCCGTCCAGATGCCGGTACAGGTGCCAGGCGACGCCCGCGCCGGCGAGCAGCGCCAGCGAGGTGACGCCGGCCAGGACGCGGACCCACCGCCGGCGGCGGCGCGGGCGCGCCGGCGGCGGCACCGCGTCGGGTGAGGTGTCCTTCGACTCCGGCGAATCGACTGGCGTGGTCACGTACGGTCCCGTCCTTCGGATGATGTGGCTTTCTTCTCACCCGTACAGACAGTTGAATTACGCAGTCGGTTGTGTGGAGTTGTTCATTTGTGCGTTCGGCCTTCCAAACCGCCCGGCTTCCGCCGGGGAGCCGCGGCCCCGGGGCTGCTTACGCCGTGTGGGTGACGCGCTCGCTCTCCCGGCGTTTGTCCAGGCCGGCGGGGGTCAGCCGGTCCAGGTGACGGCAGAGCACCACCGAACCGCCGGCGGCCAGCGGAGCCAGCAGCCCGGCCGCCAGCCCGTCCCAGTCGCCGTAGGACCGGCCCGACAGCAGCCTCGAGCCCGCGCCCAGGCCGAGCGACGCCGCCGACGCCGCCGCCCGCTCCGCCACCCCGGCGCCGGTCAGCACCTCGCCGCCCGGCAGTTCCAGCGCCGGGGCGCCGGGGTCCACGGGGGCGTACGGGGAGAAGCGGTCGCCCTGCGTCGGTACCTCCACCGCGTAGTCCGCGAACCCGGCCGGCGGCTGCGGGAAGCGCCCGCCCAGCGGACGCAGCGCCAGCGCGACCCGCTCGCCCGGGCAGGCGAGGGCCGCCTCCAGGGTGTCCGGGCCGGAGACGGCGAAGTCGGCGCCGGCCGGGTCCCCGCCGGGCACCGCCACGACGCCGGTGGAGAAGCAGGCGAGCAGCCACACCGCGGTCTGCCAGTGGGCGGGTAGCAGCAGCGCGGCCCGGTCACCCGGCTGGGCGCCGAGCTCGTCCTGGATGAGGTTGGCGGTCTTCGCCACCCAGTTGCCGAAGGTGGCCACGGACAGTTCGACGCGCTCACCGGTGGCGTCGTCGTAGAAGGTGACCAGGGGGCGGGCGGGGTCCGTCGCGAGCGCGGAACGCAGCAGGTCGGCGGGCGTACGGGCAGTCGATGTCACGCGGCCCAGGCTACGTCAGGTGGCCTGCGCACGGGCGTTGCTGAGGGAGCGGCAGACCGCCGCCCGGGAGTGGAACGTCCGTCAGATCCCGGCTGCGGGTTTATGGGCCTTATGTAAGTGTTTTTTCCATGCGTGCATTTATCGCCACTTCCGTCGGCTGCGCGTGCATGGCGGCTCTTGCCCTCCCGCTCGCGCTCCCCTCCGGTGCCACCGCGACGATCCACACCCCGTACCGGGCGGCCGCTCCCGACGTCCCGTCGGGGAGCACCCACACCCTGATGCTGGCCCCGCTCGCGACGTCCGGCCGGGCGCTCGGCTCACCCCTGGCCGAAGGGCTCTCCGAGCGCTCCGTCAAGCCGTTCTCCCTGCTCGGTGTGACCTGGGACGACGCCCGCACCGACCTGGAGGGAACGGTCCAGGTGCGCACGCGCTCCGTCGGCACCGGTATCTGGTCGGCCTGGCAGGATGTCGAGTCGCACTCCGAGGACGCCCCCGACGCCGGCTCTCCGGAAGCAACGGAGGCGGGTGTGCGCGGCGCCACCGCCCCGCTGTGGGTCGGCCGCTGCGACGGGGTCGAGGTGCGCGTGGTGCCCCGGCGGACCGGCGGCGTGCGCGGCGCGCTGCCCGCCCTGCCCGAGGGACTGCGGCTGGACATGATCGACCCGGGGGACGATCCGCCGGGGGCGCCATCGGCGGCGCCGTCCACCGCGGGCGCGCCGCCGTCCTCCGCGGACCCCGCCGACGGCCCCGCGCTGCCGGGCCGTCAGGACCGGCCCGGCGACCAGGACTCCCCGGGCGGCGGCGATCCGGCCGACACCGGCACCACGGGCGACACCGGGACAGGGGACACGAACAGCACGGACGGCCCGGACGGCACCGACGACCCGGACGACGAGTCCGGGGCCCCCGACGCGACCGACCCGACCGACACCTCGGGCACCGACGACGAACTCCCCGTCGTCCCCGCCCTCACCCGCAGCGAGACCGAGGCCCTCACCGGCCGCCGGTACATCGGCGCCCGTCCCCGCATCGTCACCCGCGCCGGCTGGAACGCCGACGAGTCCCTGCGCACCGAGGACTTCCTCTTCACCGACAACGTCGACGCGGTCTTCGTCCACCACAGCGCCACGGGCAACGACTACGACTGCTCCGACGCGCCGTCGCTCATCCGCAGTATCTACCGCTACCACATCAAAAGCAGCGGATGGCGCGACATCGGCTACAACTTCCTCGTCGACAAGTGCGGAACCATCTACGAGGGCCGGGGCGGCGGCGTCGCCAAGTCCGTGTTCGGCGCGCACACCCTCGGCTTCAACGCCGACAGCATGGGCGTCGCGGTGCTCGGCACGTTCAGCGACGACAAGCCCTCCGAGGCGGCACTCGACGCGGTCGCCCGACTCGCCGCATGGAAACTCGGCATCTACGGACACAATCCGGCGGGTACGGCATATCTCTTGTCAGGAGGGAGCAACAAGTACAGGAAGGGTGTCCGGGTCAGCTTCAATTCCATCTCCGGGCACCGCGACGGCTTCGCCACCGAGTGCCCAGGAACGGTGCTGTACGACGATCTCGGCTACATCCGCCGCAAGGCGGCGGCCCTTCAGGGTCGCTGATGGGAGCCGCGACGAGACCCGCATAGGATTGGCCGCTCGTACGTTCGGCCCCGCCAGGAAGCGGAGACAACACAGGTGACTGAAGCGATCCTCTTGGTCGGTGGAAAGGGCACGCGGCTGCGGCCGCTGACGGTGCACACCCCCAAGCCGATGGTCCCCGCGGCGGGTGTCCCCTTCCTGACCCACCAGTTGGCCAGGGCCCGTGCCGCGGGCGTCGAGCACATCGTTCTCGCCACCTCCTACCTCGCCGAGGTCTTCGAGCCCTGGTTCGGCGACGGCTCCGACCTCGGGCTGCGCCTGGAGTACGTCACCGAGGAGGAGCCCCTGGGCACCGGGGGCGCCATCCGCAACGTCGCGGACCGCCTCGACTCCGCGCCCGGCGACCCCGTCCTGATCTTCAACGGCGACATCCTCACCGGCCTCGACATCGCCGGCCTCGTCGCCACCCACCGCCGCAGCGGCGCGGACGTCTCCCTCCACCTCACCAAGGTCGACGACCCGCGCGCGTACGGACTGGTGCCGACCGATGCCGACGGCCGGGTCACCGCCTTCCTGGAGAAGCCGGAGACCCCCGAGGAGATCGTCACCGACCAGATCAACGCGGGCGCCTACGTCTTCAACCGCTCCGTCATCGACGCCATCCCCACCGGCCGCCCGGTCTCCGTCGAGCGGGAGACCTTCCCCGGCCTGCTCTCCGCCGGCGCGCACCTCCAGGGCATGGTCGACTCCACGTACTGGCTCGACCTCGGCACACCGCACGCCTTCGTGCGCGGCTCCGCCGACCTCGTCCTCGGGCGCGCCCCGTCCCCGGCGGTGCCGGGCCGCTGCGGCGAACGCCTCGTCATGGAAGGCGCCCGCGTCGCCGACGACGCCAAGCTCACCGGCGGCACGGCCGTGTCCCCCGGCGCGGTCATCGGCGCCGGCGCGGTGGTGGAGGGCAGCACCGTCCTGGCCGGAGCCGTCGTCCGCCCCGGCGCGGTCGTCACCGACTCCCTCATCGGCGAGGGCGCCGTCATCGGCGAACGCACCGTCCTCGACACCGCGGTCATCGGCGACTCCGCCCGCATCGGCGCGGACAACGAACTGCGCTTCGGCGCGCGGGTCTGGTGCGGGGCGGTCATCCCGGACGGGGCACTGCGCTTCTCGTCCGACCAGTGATTCCGGCCGGTGCGGGGGGCGCCGGCGCGTAGGCTCGGGGCGTGCATCCCGAGCAGACCCGACTCCTCCGCGGCGCGACGGCACGCGTGCCCGGCCCGCGCACCGCGGGCCGGATCCGCCGGTGGACCCCGCGCGGACCGCTGGACCTGGGCCTGACCCTCGGACCCCTGCGCCGCGGCCCCGGCGACCCCGCCTTCCGGGTGGGCCCCGACGGCGCGGTCTACCGCGCCTCGCGCACCCCCGAGGGCCCCGGCACCCTCCGCATCGCCCGCCCCGCCGGCGGCGAGGTCGAGGCCGAGGCGTGGGGCCCCGGTGCCGACTGGCTGCTCGACCGGCTGCCGGAACTGCTCGGCGACGCCGACAAGCCCGACGCGTTCACCGCCCGCCACCGGATCGTCCACGAGGCCCACCGCCGCAACCCCGGGCTCCGCCTGACCCGTACCGGCCTGGTCCTGGAATCGCTCGTGCCCGCGATCCTGGAGCAGAAGGTCACCTCCGACGAGGCATACCGCTCCTGGCGCGTCCTGCTGTGGCGCTTCGGCGAGCCCGCCCCCGGCCCCGGTGAGGAACTGCGCATGCGCGTCATGCCCGACGCGCGCGGCTGGGCCATGATCCCCTCCTGGGAGTGGCACCGCGCCAACGTGGACGGCAAGCGCTCCGCGGCCGCGGTGCGCGCCGCCCGCGCGGCCGCCCGCATGGAGCAGGCCACCGTGCTCGGCCCCGCCGAGGCCTCCGCCCGCCTCCAGGCGATCCCGGGCATCGGCCCCTGGACCGCCGCCGAGACCCTCCAGCGCAGCAACGGCGACCCCGACGCCGTCACGGTCGGCGACCTCCACCTGCCCCACACCGTCGGCTACGTACTCACCGGCGCCCACCGCACCGACGACGCCACCATGCTGGAGCTCCTCGAGCCCTACGCCGGCCAGCGCCACCGCGCCGCCCGCCTCATCCTCCTGACCGGCCGCCGCCCCCCGCGCCGCGCCCCCCGCATGGCCCCGGGCAACATCGTCCCCCTCTGACGCGCGGGACGCCGTCCTATGCTCTGCGGGTGACGACCACGAACGCCGACCTCGCCGACATACTCGACCGCCGCAGGCCGGAGGAGGAGGCGGAGCAACTGCTCGCCGCCGTCATCGATTTCGGCGTGTTCGTCCCCGTGGGCGACAACGGCTCAGTGATCTTCGTGAAGGGGCAGGACGGGGGGCCCGTGCTGCCCGGTTACGTCAGCGAGGAGTGCTGTCACCAACGGCTGCCCGAAGCGGCCGCCGCCCTTCATTGCGACGTGACGCGCCTGATGGACATCCAGAAGCACACGAACACCGAGGCCCTCGCCGTCTTCTCCGAACACGGCTGGGCCACGGTTCCCTTCGGCCTGGTGGCACAGGCCCTGCGCACGCGGGGCATGCGCCTGACGGCCGAGCGCACCGTGAAACTCAGCTGGTCCACGCATCCGATGGCCGTGGCGCTGCGCGACACGGTCCGCGACCGGCTCCTGGACTTCCCCGGCATCGGGTGCGTATGGATCGCGCAGGTCCGCTGGACGGACACGGGTATGGAGCAGCTCATGCTCCACATGGCGCTCACGGACGCCGCGCAACCGGACACGGCCGACGCCCTGATGGAGGACGTGCTCTCGGCGATCGCCCTCGGCGCCGAGACCCGCGAAGTCGTCCTACGGGTGCTGCGCCCTGAATCCGATGCCGATGCGGCCGCCGCGCGAGAACTCGACACGATGGGCCTGGACACCGTGCGCGCGGACCATGCCGCACGCCGTGTCGAGGTGGTCTCGCGCGAGTACGACGTGGCTCCCGAGCGGCCGCGCCGCTGGTGGCGCCGGTAGGCGCGCTGCCCAAGGCCATTGTCGGTGGCCGGCCGTAGTGTGCCGGGACAGGGAGCCGAAGGAGAGCCACCATGGGGTACTCGCGCGTACTGGTCGTCGCCCGCAGTCAGCGGCCGCTGCTGGACACGGCGTTGTTCGACGCGGTCCGGGACGACCGCGACTCCGTGGTCACCCTCCGGCCGAGGCCCGGAGGCTGGCAGACCGCCGAGTTCCACCATGAGGTGCTGGACGACCTGGACGAGGTCCTGCGCGAGGTCGTCCACTGGACCGGGGCGCCCGCCTGCGTCGCCTCGGTGCACGACGGCGATGTCGCACGGATACTCGGCCTCGCGCCGGGCGCCGGACGCTGGGAGGCATGGCTGAACGTGGGGAACGCGGCCGCCCTGCTGATGCACGTCCCCGACGACGTCGACGACACCGGCGAGTACTGCGGCACAGCGGAGTTCGAGGCGGCAAAGGCCCTGACCCGTGCCGAGTTGGAGGCCGGCATCCCCGACGCCTCCCGCGCCGCCCTGGCCTGGGCCCGCTCCGCCGGGTTCGGCGAGGGCGTGACGGCCGACGCGGTCGAGGACGTCCTGCGGTCGAAGGAGACATGCGCCGAGGAACTCTTCGCCATCCTCCTGGAACGGCTCGGCTTCCCGGCGCCGGCCGACCCGGGCGGTGCCCGGGCGATCGCGGTCTAGAGCCCGGCGGCGAAGCCGACGAAGTCGGCCCACTCGGCGGAGGTGAAGCCCAGCCTCGGCCCGTCCGGGTCCTTGGAGTCCCGCACGTGCACGATCCCCCGCCCAGCGTCTTGTCGCTGTTCCACCGCCTTCGTCTCCAGGCGCGCACAGTCCCGGAGCCATGCCGAGTGCCGCAGGCGTGGCTTCGCCCTGACCCGCTGGACGTACTCCCACGGTCGCCGGGCGCTCCTTCCGTACGACTCATCGAAGTCACTCTTTGTGACTAACCGATTGCCGAATGCATGTGCGCCCCACGTGAGCTACCTACGTTGATGCTTATGTCGGAGCACTGGCTGATCGAGCTCGAACCGGAGGTGCGCGAGTGGTTGGACACCCTGAGCACGGTGCAGTACCGCACAGTGGAACGTCAGGCGGACCGCCTTGCAGCGAGCCCCACGACAATCGGTGAACCGTACTCGCGGCACCTGCAAGGACCGGTCCGGGAGCTGCGCTTCGTTCTTGGCGTCGACTCGGTTCGGATCACCTACTGGCTTGCACCCGGGCGCCGTATCGTTCTGATGACGGTCTTCTCGAAGTCCCGGATGCGGGAGGAGGCGCAGGTGCATCGAGCGATGCTGAAGCAGAAGGAATGCGAAGCGGAGCATCCGCCTGCCCACGTGACGTACGACCGTGCACCGGAGGAGCGGACGTGAGCAAGGGCTATCACACGCAGTGGCGTATCCCGGACGAGCACCGTGCGGACCCCGCGTATGTCGAGGCCGGTGCGGCGATCGCTCTCGGGCAGGCCGTCCACGACCGCCGTGTCGCACTCGGGCTGTCCCAGCGGGAGTTCGCCGAACGCGCCGGGTTGCCCGAGAGCGAGGCGGAGCGGATCGAGGGCGGTGCCGTCACGCCGACGTTGCCGTTGCTGCACCGCCTCGCGCGGGCACTCGACGCCAAGTTGGATCTCTCGATCGAGGCAGACGAGACACACGTGAGCTTCGTGGCCCACGCCGCGTAGGCCTTGCTCACCGCATTTCGACGAACGTCTGCGCGCCCCGCGCCGGCAGGTGATTCCGGCCGCGCCTCGGGGGCGGGCCCCCGTCAGTGACCGCCGTCCCCGGCGCCGAAGAGGTCACGGCACGGCTTCAGCCCGTGGATCTCGACGGGAACGGACCGGTGCGCCTCCCAGTCCGCGCGGTCCAGGCGGAGCCGGTGCAGGGTCCGGGCGGCGCCCTGTACGGCCGCCACGTCCAGACCGTCGAACCGGTACCCCAACTTGTCGGAGACCCGGCGGGAAGCCGGGTTGTCCGTCATCGCCGCCGACGTCACGCAGTGGGCGCCGAGCCCTTCGAAGGCCAGGTGCAGCACCGCGGCCCGCATCTCCGTGCCGATGCCCCGACCCTGGTGGGCCAGCCCCAGCCACGAGCCCGTCCGGGCCTCGCGGGTGACGGAGAAGTCGTCCGCGCACAGGTCCTGCCGGCCGACGACCTCTCCCTCGCACCGCACCGCCAGGCTCAGCGTCCACGCCTCCGGACGCCAGGCGGCCACCGTTCCCAGCACGTGCTGGAACGTGGCCTGTTCACGCTCGCGCGGACGGGCGTCGGTCCACGGGACGGTGAAGGGCATCAGGGCCTCGTCGTGGACGCCGGCGGCGGCGACGCCCGCCAGTCGCGCGAGTCCCGCCAGGTCCGGCAGGCCCAACTCCAGCCGCGGCGTGGTGATCCGGAGTCCGTACAGGGGCCACACATGTTCTTCCATGGCCGGAGCCTGCCCCCGCGCCCGACCCGGCGTCGACCGGTTTTCCCACGTGCCGGACCTCGGGAAATCCGCTTGCGCGGCTGTCGTGGACGCCCGGCACACTGCGGCCCATGAGCAGATTCGCCCAGGTCGTCGTGATCGCGCAGGACGCCGCCGAGGTCATGGAGCCGCTGACCCGTCCCGACGACGAACGGCAGTGGCTCCAGTGCTTCGAGCGGGTCCAGCCCGGTCTGTTCGGCATCGGGATGTGGGTCGTGGAGTTCTGGCGTCTCAACTGGAAGGGCCTGCTGGCGCATTTGGAGTCCCTTCCGTGGCCCGTCCCCGACTCCGTGCAGGTCCTGATCCATGACGAGGAGGACCACTGCTGCGGCCTCTGGATGGTGTACGACGGCAGGCTCACCGAGGTGTCCCTGCCCCGGACGGAGCGGTATCCGTACCGGGGCAGCGTCACCGGCGTCCTCAGCCGGACTGATTACATCGGTAACGGCGTCCCGAAGGACGCCTAGCGCACGGCGATGAACGCCTCCGCGCCCCGTGCCGGACGGTCCTTCGGCGGGACGGCGGGGCGGCCGATCGCGACGGTGCCCATCGGGTCCCAGTCCTCGGGCAGGTCCAGCACCTCGCGGACCACGTCGCGGCAGAACATCGTGGACGACACCCAGGCGGAGCCGAGTTGCTCGCCGGCGAGGGCGACCAGGAAGTTCTCCACGGCCGCGCCCATCGCGACCACGAACATCTCTCGTTCGGCTGCCGACCGCCGGGGGTCGGGGTAGTCGTGCGCGCCGTCGGCGACCAGGCACGGGACGACCAGGTAGGGCGCGCGGCGCAGGACGTCGCCGCGGCGGACGCGTTTGGCGATCGACTCCTCGCTGCGGCCGTCGCGGCGCAGGTCGGCGATCCACGCGTCGCGCATCGCGTCCAGCAGCCGCACCCGGGCGGCCTCGGTCTCCAGCAGCACGAAGCGCCACGGCGTCGTGTGGTGCGGCGCCGGGGCGGTGACGGCGAGCGCCACGGCCCGCCGTACCGCGTCCCCGTCGACGGGCGCGTCGGAGAAGTCGCGGATCGTGCGGCGCAGGGAGACGGCCTCGCGCACCGCCTCGGAGGTGCCCAGCCGGAACATGTCGTCGGCGGCGGACCGCAGCAGCGCGCGGGCGCCGGTGCCGCTCTCCTCGGGCGGGAGCACCAGGCGTTCCAGGCCGCGGACCACGGCCACCGGGGTGTTGCCCGCCTTGCCCTTGACGAGGTCGCCGGCCGCGGCCAGCTCGTCGCCCAGCGCCGTGACGGTGACGGCGAGTTCGTTGCCGTGGGAGTCGGTCGCGCCGCGCAGGTCGTCGACGACGCGGATCCCGGCCGCGCCGATGGCGACGTCGGTGAGCCCCTCGCGCCAGGGGCGCCCGAAGGTGTCGGTGACGACGACGCCGACGTTGACGCCGAGGGCCTCGCGCACGCCGGCGCGAATCGTCCGCGCGGAGGCGTCCGGGTCCTCGGGCAGCAGCAGCACCGTGCCGGGCGCCGTGTTGGAGGCGTCGACGCCGGCCGCGGCCATGACGAAGCCGTGCCGGGTCTCCACGATCCGCGTCGGGCCGCGCCGGGCGACCAGCCGGACCGTCTCCGCGTCGATGGCGGCCTCGCGGTCGTCGGCGTGGACGACGCGCCCCTCGGCCTTGCTGACGATCTTCGACGTGACGACGAGGACGTCGCCGTCCTCCAGGTAGCCGGCGGCCGCGGCGACGAGCTTCGCCAGGTCGTCGCCGGCCGTGATCTCGGGCAGTCCGCCGACCGCCCAGACGCGGTAGGACGCGGAGGCGGTCACGCCCGGACCTCCTCTGCCAGCTTCAGCGCCTCGCGCGCCATCGCGGCGGTGGCGTCCAGGTCCGTCATCATCAGCGGCACCGCCCGACAGCGGATGCCCGCCGCCTCGACCTCGTCGGCCGCGCCCGCGTCGACGGTGTCGACGAGCCAGCCGTCCAGCAGCCCGGACCCGTAGTGCGCGGCGACCGCCGCGGCCGTGGATTCCACGCCGACGGCGGCCAGGACCTTGTCGGCCATGCCCCGCACCGGGGCGCCGCCGACGATGGGGGACAGGCCCACGACCGGCACGCCCGCCTCGGCGATGGCCTCGCGGATGCCGGGCACGGCCAGGATCGTGCCGACGGAGACCACCGGGTTCGACGGCGGGAAGAGGATGACGTCCGCCTCGGCGATGGCCTCCAGCACGCCGGGCGCCGGCTTCGCGGCCTCCGCGCCGACCGGCAGCACCGCGTACGCCTCGGCGGAGGCCCGCAGCCGCACCCAGTACTCCTGGAAGTGCACGGCCTTGCGGCCGGCCCCGCCGTCCGGGTCGTCGATCACGACGTGTGTCTCGATGCGGTCGTCGGTCATCGGGATGAGCCGTACGCCGGGCTTCCAGCGGGCGCACAGCGCCTCGGTGACCGCGCTCAGCGGGTAGCCGGCGCCGATCATCTGGGTGCGCACGATGTGGGTGGCGAAGTCGCGGTCGCCCAGGCCGAACCACTCGGGGCCGACCCCGTACGCGGCGAGTTCCTCCTTCACCGTGAAGGTCTCGTCCGCGCGGCCCCAGCCCTGGCCCTCGTGGATGCCGCCGCCCAGCGTGTACATGACGGTGTCGAGATCGGGGCAGACCTTCAGCCCGAACAGGTGGATGTCGTCCCCGGTGTTGCCGATCACGGTGATGTCCGCGTCCGGCGCCGCTTCCTTGAGACCGCGCAGGAAGCGGGCGCCCCCGATGCCACCGGCCAGTACCACGATTCGCATGCGGACAGTCTGGCAGCCGCGGTTGTCAGCCTGCGAACGTCCCCTCTGCGGCCGGGGTCCGCGAGGTGCAGGCGTACGGCGTCATCTCGGTCAGGCCCGGGAAGTAGACGTGCAGGCTGACCGCCGGTTCCAGGGAGTCGTTGACGACGTCGTGGACGTAGCCGGGGGCGAACACCCGCTGGTGCCCGGCGGAGAGTGAACGGCGCACCTCGCCGTTGCCGCCGAGGGCCCGCTCGGTCAGCGTGCCCTCCAGGACGGTCAGCACTCCGCTGGAGCGGCCGTGGTCGTGCAGTCCGCTGCCCTGGCCGGGGACCCAGCTCAGCAGCCAGATCTCGTAACCGGGCCCGGTGCGCAGCCGGTCGTACCAGCGCGTGGTGGCGTCGTAGCGCACGCGCGGCGCCCAGTGGGTGCGGTCCCCGGCGATGCGGCGGGCCAGCCCGGCGAACTCGGCCACCGTGACGGGGTGGGCGGGGACGGGCGGCAGGAGGTGCGGGAGGGCGAGCGGGTCGCCGGCGATCGAGACGTCGCTGTTCATGGGTGCGGGAGTTCCTACGGGAAGTGAGGAGCGTCAGGCAGGGCGCATGAGGCTGTGCAGGCTGGGAAGGAAGATCGTCAGCGGCAACAGCTGGAACAGCGACAGTGAGCTTCCACGGCACGACGGAATTCGCCGAGGCGGCGGATCCGGAAAGGCGCGTGGGTCACTGGCATGCGCCCCAGCACACCGGCTCTGCGGGGTGTCTGTCAACTTGACATCCGGTTTGTCGGAAAACTTTCACCTGATCCGGCTATTCGACCAGGTGAAAGGTTTGTGCACCCCCGCCCCGGGAAGGTGCGGACGCAACCCACGGGCACGCAGGAACGTCTCCCCGGGAAACGTCGTTGTGTTTTCGTGATCTCATCGTGATCGCCGGTCCCGCGCGGACGTCGATCACGATTGACGTATGCGGACGTTTGGACTGATTTGAACACTTTCCGTCAGACCTTGGTTCCGCAGGGTGAATAACGGGCCCAATAGCAGATCTCGGCTTGACTGGCCCGTATCGGCACACTTGTAATTTCACTCGTGTCGTTCGACCGTCACAGGTAACGGCAACATCACGGGGAAGCGAAAACAGACGAGGGGCGCGCATGACCGAGCTGTTCCAGCTGTTGCTGGCCGAAGAGGCCGACGAAGAGCTCGGGTGGCAGGAGCGCGCGCTGTGCGCGCAGACCGATCCCGAGTCCTTCTTCCCCGAGAAGGGCGGCTCCACCCGCGAGGCCAAGAAGGTCTGCCTCGCCTGCGAGGTCCGCTCCGACTGCCTGGACTACGCCCTCGCCAACGACGAGCGCTTCGGCATCTGGGGCGGCCTGTCCGAGCGCGAGCGGCGCCGCCTGAAGAAGGGCGTGGTCTGAACCCACGCCCGGCACGTCGTGTTCGTTCCCATATGTGCTCCGGACCCGGAAGGGCGGCCTCCCGCAACCGTTAGTGTGGGGGCCCGTCCGAGACGCCTGAGGCGTCGTCCGAAGTCCAGCGAACCGGGGCCCGAACCTCGATGTCCGTGAACAGCTCAGCAGGGACTCAATACGCCGCCCAGGCTCCGGAGTTCCCGCGCCACGTCGTCACCGCCGTGCTGGTCGCCCACGACGGTGCCCGGTGGCTGCCCAACGCGCTCGCGGGCCTGGTCTCCCAGGACCGCCCGGTCCAGGACGTCATCGCCGCCGACACCGGCAGCGCCGACGACTCCGCCCGGCTGCTCGCCGAGTCCCTCGGCGACCACCGCGTCCTGCATCTCGCCCGGCGCAGCGGCTTCGGCGCCGCCGTCGAGGAGTGCGTCCGCGCCGCGCCGCCGATGACCGCCGAGGAGCTCCCCTACCTCCAGCGCCGCAGCGGCTGGGACCCGGTCTCCCGCTCCTGGGACGACGGCGCCTACGACGAGCCCGAGCAGCCCCACGGCGAGCCGGTGCACTGGCTCTGGCTGCTCCACGACGACTGCGAGCCCGCCCCCGACGCTCTGCACGGCCTGCTCAAGGTCGCCGACTCCGCGCCCTCCGCCGGAGTCATCGGCCCCAAGCTGCGCAGCTGGTACGACCGCCGCCAGCTCCTCGAGGTCGGCGTCACCATCGCCCGCAGCGGCCGCCGCTGGACCGGGCTGGAGCGCCGCGAGCAGGACCAGGGCCAGCACGACCAGGTGCGCCCGGTGCTCTCGGTGTCCAGCGCCGGCATGCTCGTGCGCCGCGACGTGTGGGAGGAGCTCGGCGGATTCGACCGGCGGCTGCCCCTCATGCGGGACGACGTCGACTTCTGCTGGCGCGCCCAGTCCGCCGGGCACACCGTCCTCATCGCCCCCGACGCCGTCATGCGGCACGCGGAGGCCGCCTCCCGCGAACGCCGCCCCGTCGACTGCGCCGGCCGCTCCGCCGTCGACCCGCACCGCGTCGACAAGGCCGGCGCCGTCTACACGCTGCTGGCCAACACCCGCGGCGCCCTGCTGCCCTACGTCTTCGCGCGCCTGGTGCTCGGCACCGTGCTGCGCACGCTGGCCTACCTGGTCGGCAAGGTGCCCAAGCAGGCCGTCGACGAGATCACCGGCCTGATGTCGGTGCTGCTGCGGCCCGGCCGCGTCCTCGCCGCCCGCCGCCGGCGTTCCCGGCCCGCCGTCGAGGCCGCGGAACTGCGGCCGCTCTTCCCGTCGCCCGGCGCGACCGTGCGGGCCACCGTCGAGCAGGTCGTCAGCAACATCTCCGGCCGCGCCGCGGCCGACGCCACCTCCGCCGGCCGCCACGGCGGCCTCGACTCCGGCCCCAGCGGCGGCGACGACGACAGCGAGTACCTGGAGATCGAGCAGTTCGCCCTGCTCAAGCGGATCGCCCGGCAGCCCGCACCCGTGCTCTTCGCGGTCCTGCTGCTGTTCTCCCTCATCGCCTGCCGCCAACTGCTGGGCGGCGGCGCCCTGTCCGGCGGCGCCCTGCTGCCCGCCCCCGACCGGGCGGGCGACCTGTGGGGCTCCTACCTCGGAGCCTGGCACGCCTTCGGCACCGGCAGCACCGCGAGCGCGCCGCCGTACCTGGCGATCGTGGCGGTCATGGCGAACGTGCTGTTCGGCAGCACCGGCCTCGCCCTGACCGTGCTCCTGGTGGCCTCCGTCCCGCTCGCCGGACTCAGCGCGTACTTCGCCTCCCGGCCGCTGGTCGAGTCCCGGCTGCTGCGGGCCTGGGCGGCCGTCGCGTACGCCTTCCTGCCCGCCGCGACCGGCGCCCTGGCCGGCGGGCGGCTCGGCACCGCCGTGCTGGCCATCGTGCTGCCGCTGATGGCGCGAGCCGCCGTCTCCGCCGCCGGCCTGCGGCTGTCCCGCGACGCCGTCGACCGCGGCGTGCGCCCCGGCTGGCGTGCCGCCTGGGCCTTCGCACTGCTGCTGACGCTCACCACCGCCTTCACCCCGGTCACCTGGCCCATCGCACTGGTGCTCATCGGCGTCGCCGTCGCGCTGCGGCTCGTGCGCGGGCAGGGACACCTCGTCGTGCCGCTGGCGATGCGGGCCGTCGCGATCCTCGGCGCCCCCATGGTGGTGCTCGCACCCTGGTCGCTGGACCTGCTCACCCAGCCCAAGCGCTTCCTGTACGAGGCCGGCCTGCCCTACGGCCCGCGCGCCGCCTCCGCCACCGACCTCGTCCTGGTCAACCCCGGCGGCCCCGGCGCGGCCGGCGGCTTCCTGCTGGCCGGCATCGTGCTGGCCGCGCTCGCCGCCCTGCTGCGCGGCGGGCGCCGGCTGAGCATCATCAGCGCCTGGGCGGCCGCCCTGACCGGACTGGTCTTCGCGGTCGCGGCCAACACCACCGCGTGGGCGGGACCCGCCACCCTGGTGTACGGCCTCGCCCTGCTCGCCGCCGCCGCGGTCGGCGCCGAGAACGCACAGGAACGGCTTGCCGCCTCCGGCTTCGGCTGGCGCCAGCCCGCTGCCGCCCTCGTCGCCCTCGCCGCCGTCCTCGCCCCGCTGTCCGCCGCGGTCGGCTGGATGGCCGGCGGCGCCGACGGCCCCCTGGAGCGCCGCGACCCGACGCAGGTCCCGGCATTCGTCGCCGAGGAGGGCTCCACCCGCGACCAGGCCCGCACCCTGGTGCTGTCGGGCACGCCCGCCCGTGTCTCGTACGCCCTGGTGCGGGGCGCCGGAGCGCGCCTCGGCGACGCCGAGATCGCGGCCTCCGCGGGCGGCGACACCCGGCTGGACAAGATCGTCTCCAACCTCGTCGCCGGTTCCGGCGCCGACCAGGCGACGCAGCTCGGCGGCTACGCCGTGCGCTACGTCCTCGTCCAGCAGGGCGCCCCGCGCGAGATGAGCCGCACCCTCGACAGCACCCCGGGCCTGTCCCGGCTCAGCCAGGCCGACGGCAGCGCGCTGTGGCGGGTCGACAACGACGTGGCACGCCTCGTCATCGTCCCCAAGCCCGCGGCTTCCGGTGACACGGCGGGCACGGAACCGGCGGACGCCGCGAGCGCCCAGCCGGTCATGGTGGCCTCCGGCAAGGTCGAGGCGCACACCACGATCCCCACCGGCCCCGAGGGACGCGTCCTGCGCCTCGCGGACAGCGTCGCTCCCGGCTGGAACGCCACCCTCGACGGCCGCGCGCTCACCGCGACCACCGTCGACGGCTGGGCCCAGGGCTTCGAACTCCCCGCCACCGGCGGCCACTTGGACCTCACCTACGACGACCCCTTCACCCACGTCGTATGGGTGTGGGCCCAGGGCTTCCTCGCCCTGGTCCTGGTCGTCATGGCCCTGCCCGGACGCCGCCGGGAGATCGACGACGACCTGCCGGAGACCGAACCGGTCCCCGCCGGCGCCGCCGCCGTCGCCGACATCCCCGCCCAGGCCGCCGGCGACGGCCGACGCGCCCGCAGGCTGCGCGCCGCCGCCGAGGCGGAGGGCGAGGACGCCGACCCGGACGGAACCGGGCACGACGGTTCCGAGGAGCAGGCGGCCGAGTACACCGAGTACCCGGAGTACGACCCCTACGCCGCCGCGCCCCAGCAGGACGACCCGTACGGCCAGGAGCAGTGGGCCGCCGACTACCAGAGCACCTACGGCTACGAGCAGCCCGCCCAGCAGCCGCAGGAGCAGCAGGAGCAGCAGGCGCCGGTCTACGACCCCTACGGCTACGGCGAGCAGCAGGAGCAGCCCCAGCACGGCTACGAGCAGCAGGGCTACGAGCAGCAGCAGCCGGGTTACGAGCAGCAGCAGGGCTACGGGCAGCCGGGTTACGAGCAGCAGCAGGGCTATGAGCAGCAGCCCTACGACCCCTCCTACACCCCCTACGACCCGGCGTACGACACGGACGGCTACCGCCGCGACGGGAGAAACCAGCAGTGAACCGCAGCGCCCTCTCCCTGATCGGCGTCACCGCCGCCCTCGCCGCCGTCACCGGCATCGCCACCCTGACCGGCACGGGCACCCCGGAAGCCGCGCCCGCCGCGAGCGCGGCCCGGCTGCCCGTCGAACGGTCGACGCTGACCTGCCCGGCGCCGTCCGACTCGGACTTCGCGACGACGACGTACACGTCGTTCACGCCGAAGGGCGACGCGGCCGGCGGCAGCGGCACCGCTACCCTTCTGCCCGCCGCGGGCCAGAACGGCAAGGCGCCCAAGGGCAAGCCCAAGCCGGTCGCCCCGCTGAAGGAGGCGGGCAAGCCCGTCACCGCGACCACCGGGCGCACCGACGCCCCGGCCCTCATCGGCACCGCGGACGGGGCCCTGGCCCCCGGCTGGACCGTGCAGCAGACCACCGTCATCGACGCCGGCCCGGCGCGCGCGGTGCTCGGCACCTCCTGCGCGGTACCGGACAGCGAGTTCTGGTTCCCCGCCGTCAGCACCGCCGCGAACCGGCAGGACTACGTCCACCTGACCAACCCCGACGACAACGCGGCCGTCGTCGACCTGGAGCTCTACGGCCCCAAGGGCCAGATCAAGACCGAGACCGGCGACGGCATCACCGTGCCGCCCGGCGCCTCCGTCCCGGTGCTGCTGTCGACCCTCACCCCC
The DNA here is from genome assembly GCF_044751205.1 of Streptomyces sp. NPDC088732. Taxonomy (NCBI): domain Bacteria; kingdom Bacillati; phylum Actinomycetota; class Actinomycetes; order Kitasatosporales; family Streptomycetaceae; genus Streptomyces; species Streptomyces sp. NPDC088732. The sequence continues at coordinate 12,422 of NZ_JBIVLI010000033.1, read as the reverse complement.
GAGAAGACCGACGGCCTCACCCTCCACGTCAGCGCCCGCAGCGGCCGGGTCGGCGCCACCGTCGAGGCCGCCGACAGCAAGGCCGGCGGCGACTGGCTCGCGGCCGCCGCCGACCCCGCCGACACCGTGGTCATGCCGGGCATCCCCGCCGACGCCACGTCGGTGCGGCTGGTCGTCTTCGCGACCGGCGACGACGACGCCGACCTCAAGCTGCGGCTCGCGGCCTCCGGCGGCGAGATCACGCCGGCCGGCCACGACACCGTCCACGTCAAGAGCGGCATGACCTCCACCGTCGACCTCGGCGACGTCACCAAGGGCGAGGCGGGCTCGCTCGTCCTGGCCCCGAGCGGCACGACGGGCGCGGCCCCGGTCGTCGCGGCCCTCCAGATCACCCGCGGCAAGGGCAGCAACCAGGAGATCGCCTTCCTGCCCGCCACCGCGCCCGTCGGCGATCGCGCCACGGTCGCGGACAACCGCACCAAGGGCTCCACGCTGGCCCTGACCGCGCTGAAGACGGACGCCACGGTCAAGATCACGACCTCGGCGTCCACCTCGGGCGGCGAGCCGGTCGACAAGACGCTCTCCGTCAAGGCCGGGACGACCGTGGTGCTCTCCCCGCCCGACCCGTCGGCCCGCAAGGGCACCTACGCGGTCACGGTCGAGCCGTCCTCCGGCGGTCCGGTCTACGCCTCGCGCACGCTGGAGCTGCCGCGGGACGGCGTCCCGATGTTCACCGTCCAGACGATGCCGGACGACCGCGGGCTGGTGGCGGTGCCGGCCTCTCGGGAAGACCTCTCGATCCTCAACTGACCGCGTCCGCCGCTCGTCCGGGCCCGGTGCGCAAGTCTGCGCACCGGGCCCGCGCGCTATCCCTCGCCGTAGCGGGGGTCGACGTTCTCGGGGGAGAGCCCCAGCAGTTCGGCCACCTGCTCCACGACCACGTCGTGCACCAGCAGCGCCCGCTCCTCCCGGGTCTTGGCCCGGATCTCCACCGGCCTCCGGTAGACCACGATGCGGTGCGGGCTGCCCTTGCGCCCGCCGAGCAGCCGCCCGAGCGGGACTCCGTCCTCGGCGGACCCCGAGGACCCGGCGGCCTCGTCGTCGGACCCGCCGGGCGGCCACGGCACCTCCTGCACGGCGAACTCCACCTCCGACAGCTGCGGCCACCGGCGCTCCAGGCGGTCGGCCGCGTCCCGGACGAGGTCGTCGAAGGCGTCGGCGCGGCTGAGCGCCAGCGGCACCTGCGGTGGCGCGATGGGACCGCGCATGCCGCGTCCGTGGCGGTCGCGGCGGCGCTGGCGGGGTGCGGGCGAAGGGGTGTCCATCACCTCTGAGAGTAGCCGCCGGAAGCCCCGGGTATGCCGGCCCGTGACCGGTGCCATCACCACGGGCTACGAGGACCCGACATCCGGGGCGATGTCGCGGAATGTACGGTCGCGTGCCGGTGCCGTTTCCACAATTCCCCACGTCTGACTGTTCGGCTGCCGCCAAATGACGCCATTTGGCATGTTTGGTGACGGCAGTCATCGTCGGCTGGGCCGTGCATTTCCGGCCCTTCGCAGGTCAGGGGGGCGGGTCGCAGGTCGGGCCATCCCGGCGAACCGGGACGACACGACGGAGTGGTGTCCCGGGGAGTCGTCGCGGCCCGCTCAAGAGTGCGGTACCGTCCAACGTCGTGAGCCCTGTACGTCGCTGTTCGCGCACCGCGTGTGGCCGTCCCGCCGTCGCGACGCTGACGTACGTCTACGCGGACTCCACCGCCGTACTCGGCCCGCTCGCGACCTACGCCGAACCCCACTGCTACGACCTGTGCTCCGAGCACTCCGAGCGCCTCACCGCCCCGCGCGGCTGGGAGGTCGTGCGCCTCGCCACCGACACCGGTCCCACCCGCCCCAGCGGTGACGACCTGGAGGCGCTCGCCAACGCCGTGCGCGAGGCCGCCCGCCCCCCGGAGCGCGACGGCGGCAAGCCGGCCGGCGGCCGGGGCGGCGACCCGATGGAGATCGCCCGGCGCGGCCACCTGCGCGTCCTGCGCTCGCCCGACTCCTGACCCCGCTCCGCCGCCCTCCCGGACCCCTGGCACCCCGATCCACCGCGACGGGTACCGCTCGTCCGGATGTTCAGGTATGCCCGGTAGGTTGGTCCGCAGGCCATGACCGGCAACCGGACAGAGGAGCACAAGCGGTGACCGATCTCTCGCAGCTCGTGAAGGCGTACGACGTCCGTGGCGTCGTCCCCGACCAATGGGGCGAGCCGCTCGCCGAACTCTTCGGCGCGGCCTTCGTCACCGTGACCGGTGCGGACGCGATCGTGACCGGCCACGACATGCGGCCGTCCTCGCCCGGCCTGTCCCGGGCCTTCGCCCGCGGCGCAGCCTCCCGCGGCGCGTCGGTGACCGAGATCGGGCTCTGCTCGACCGACCAGCTCTACTTCGCCAGCGGCAAACTCGGCCTGCCCGGCGCGATGTTCACCGCCAGCCACAACCCGGCCCGGTACAACGGCATCAAGATGTGCCGCGCGGGCGCCGCGCCGGTCGGCCAGGAGACCGGCCTCGCCGAGATCCGCGAGCTCGTCGAGCAGTGGTCCGAGACCGGCCTGCCCGCGAGCGACGCCACCCCCGGCACGGTCACCCAGCAGGACCTGCTCGGCGACTACGCCGCCCACCTGCGCACCCTCGTCGACCTCACGGTGATCCGGCCCCTGAAAGTCGTCGTCGACGCCGGCAACGGCATGGGCGGCCACACCGTCCCGACCGTCTTCGACGGGCTGCCCCTCGACCTCGTCCCGATGTACTTCGAGCTCGACGGCACCTTCCCCAACCACGAGGCGAACCCGCTCGACCCCAAGAACATCGTCGACCTCCAGGCCAAGGTCCGGGAGACCGGCGCCGACCTCGGCATCGCCTTCGACGGCGACGCCGACCGCTGCTTCGTGGTGGACGAGCGCGGCGAGCCCGTCTCCCCGTCGGCCATCACCGCGCTCGTCGCGGCGCGCGAACTGGCCAAGCACCCCGGCGCCACCGTCATCCACAACCTGATCACCTCGTGGTCCGTCCCCGAGGTCGTCAAGGAGCACGGCGGCACCCCCGTCCGCACCCGCGTCGGCCACTCCTTCATCAAGCAGGAAATGGCCCGCACCGGCGCCGTGTTCGGCGGCGAGCACTCCGCGCACTACTACTTCCGCGACTTCTGGAACGCCGACACGGGCATGCTCGCCGCCCTCCACGTCCTCGCCGCCCTCGGCGGCCAGGACGGCACGCTGTCCGCGCTCGTCGCCGAGTACGACCGCTACGCCGCCTCCGGCGAGATCAACACCGCCGTCGACGACCAGGCCGGCCGCACCGCCGCCGTCCGCGCGGCCTTCGCCGACCGCCCGGGCGTCACCACCGACGAGCTCGACGGCCTCACCGTCACCTCCGGCGACTGGTGGTTCAACCTCCGCCCGTCCAACACCGAGCCGCTGCTGCGCCTGAACGTCGAGGCCCGCACCGCGGACCTCGTCGCCGAGGTGCGCGACGAGGTCCTGGCGATCGTCCGCGCCTGACGGCGCCCACCGCCCGGTGCCGGACGGCCCGCGGTCCGCACGTCCGCCGTTCCCGGCGCCCCCGCACGGGGCGCCGGGAACGCCCGCACCCCGAGCGGGACGTGCTCCCCGCACCGCCAACGCCCCAGCGATAGGCTGAAACGGCCGACCGGCCCGGTGGCCGGGAAGCCGCCCCGTACGCCCCCTTACGGACTGCACGGCCCGCACTGCCCGGACACCACGGGCACCGACCCGAAGGAAGTCGCGCCACCATGCCGCTCGTCGAATCCAGCCTCCTCGAAATCCTCGCCTGCCCCGCCTGCCACGCCCCCCTCCGCGAGGACGACGACGCCCGCGAACTCGCCTGCACCTCCGGCGACTGCGGCCTGGCCTACCCCGTCCGCGACGACATCCCCGTCCTGCTCGTCGACGAGGCCCGCCGCCCGGCGTAACGCCCGCACCGACCGAGCGACGGACAAGGGACCGGGAGGCCACGCAACGATGCTGGACGAGACGCTGCTCGACGACCCCGAAGGCCTCGCCCGCGCCGACACCCGGGGCCGGCTCCTGGGTGTCGCCGCCGCGGGTGCCCGCGTGCGCACCGCCGCCCGCCTGGCACAGGAGGCGGGCATAGGGGAACTGAAGCCGGACGGCCGCCCCCGCAGCGTCCTCGTCGCGGGCCCCGGCGCGGCCACTGCCGCCGCCGTCGCCGAACTGCTGGCGGCCCTCGGCAGCGGCAGCGCCCCGGTCCTGCCGCTGCGCCCCACCGGCCCCGCCCCGTACGACCTGCGCTGGACCCTGCCCGGCTGGGCCGGCCCCCTCGACCTGCTGCTCATCGCCACCCCCACGGGCACCGAGGCCGGCATCGCCGACCTCATCGAACAGGCCTACCGCCGCGGCTGCACCGCCGCCGCCGTCGTGCCCGCCGGGTCGCCCATCGCCGAGGCCATCGCCCAAGTACGCGGCATGGTCCTGCCGTACGCCGCTGCCCCCGAGTCCGGCGCACCCGACGCCGCCGACCCCGACGAGGACCTCGGCGCCTTCTGGGCCCTGCTCACCCCGCTGCTCGCCCTCGGCGACCGGATCGGGCTGCTGCCCGCGCCCGCCGACGCCATCGAGCGGGTCGCCGACCGCCTCGACGAGGTCGCCGCCCGCTGCGGCCCCGCCATCGCGACCTACAGCAACCCGGCCAAGGCGCTGGCCTCCGAACTCGCCGAGTCCCTCCCGGTGCTGTGGAGCGAGGGCCCCCTGGCCGCCGTCGCCGCACGCCGCTTCGCCGCGACCATCGCCTCCCGCGCCGGACGCCCCGCCCTGCACGGCGAACTCCCCGAAGCCGTCGACACCCACGGCGCGCTGCTCGCGGGCGCGCTCGCCGGAGCCCTGGACCCCGACGACTTCTTCCGCGACCGCGTCGAGGAACCCGAGGACCTGCGCCTGCGCGTCGTCCTCCTGCACCGGCCCGGCAACGGCACCCAGGCCCCGGCCACCAGCTCCGCCGCCGTCGCCCGGGAATTCACCACCACCCACGACACCCCGCTCAGCGAACTCGCCGCCGGCGCCGACGGCACTCCACTGGAATCCGTCGTCGAACTCCTCGCCGTCACGGATTTCGCCTCCGTTTACCTCGCTGTCACTTCCGCCGGGAGATCATGAGCCCATGGATCGGCTGACCAACACCATTCGCCCGTACGCGTGGGGCTCCACGACCGCCATCCCGGAGCTTCTGGGCACCACCCCCACGGGCGAGCCGCAGGCCGAGCTGTGGATGGGCGCCCACCCCGGCGCCCCCTCCCGCGTCGACCGCGGCGACGGCCCGGTCCCGCTCGACCAGGTCATCGACGCCGACCCGCTCGCCGAGCTCGGCTCCGCCGCCGTGGAGCGCTTCGGCCCCCGGCTGCCGTTCCTGCTCAAGGTGCTGGCCGCCGGCTCCCCGCTCTCCCTCCAGGTCCACCCCGACCTCGCGCAGGCCGCGTCCGGCTACGCCGACGAGGAGGTCCGGGGCATCCCCGTGGACGCCCCGCACCGCAACTACAAGGACGCCAACCACAAGCCGGAGATGATCGTCGCCCTCACGCCCTTCGAGGGCCTGTGCGGCTTCCGGCACCCCAAGGAGACCGCGGCCCTCCTCACCGGCCTCGGCGTCGACTCCCTCAAGCCCTACGTCGACATCCTGCACGCGCACCCCGAGGACGCCGCCCTGCGCGAAGTCCTCACCGCCGTGCTCGGTGCCGAGCGCCACGCCGTCGCCGGCACCGTCGACGCCGCCGCCGAGGCAGCCGGCCGCCTCGCCACCGAAGGCGGCCCGTACGCCGACGCCTACGCCGCGTACGCCGCCATCGCCCGCACCTACCCCGGCGACCCCGGCGTCATCGCCGCCATGCTGCTCAACCACATACGCCTCCAGCCCGGCGAAGCCCTCTTCCTGGGCGCCGGCATCCCGCACGCCTACCTCAGCGGCCTCGGCGTCGAGATCATGGCCAACTCCGACAACGTCCTGCGCTGCGGCCTCACCCCCAAGCACGTCGACGTCCCCGAACTCCTGCGCATCGTCCGCTTCGAGTCGGCCGACCCCGGCGTCCTGCGCCCCGAGGCCTCCGCGGACGGCGAGGAGCTCTACACCACCCCCATCGAGGAGTTCCGGCTCTCCCGGTACGCCCTCGCCGCCGGCGGCGCCCCGCGCACCCTCGACGACCGCACCGCGCAGATCCTGCTCTGCACCGAGGGCACCGCCACCGTCCGCGACGCCGTCACCGCCGGGGAGCCGCAGCGGGAACTCGCCCTGGCCCCCGGTCAGTCGGCCTACGTGCCCGCCGGTGAACAGGTCCAACTCCTCGGCGAGGGAACCGTCTTCCGCGCCACCGTGGTGGCCTGAGGAACCCGTGCGATCCCGGCCTGCAAGAATGTCCCGCCGTAGTGCCGTAAAGATCGGGCAAAGGCCGGCGGCCGACGGAAGGGATACCCAGCACCTATGAGCGCGTCAGGCGGAACCAAGGCGATCGTCGCCGCATTGGGCGCCAACCTTGCCATCGCGGTGAGCAAGTTCGTGGCGTTCGCCTTCAGCGGCTCGTCCTCCATGCTCGCCGAAGGCGTCCACTCGGTCGCCGACTCGGGCAACCAGGCACTCCTCCTGCTGGGCGGCAAGAAGGCCAAGAAGGCAGCCACCGAGGAACACCCCTTCGGCTACGGGCGCGAGCGGTACATCTACGGATTCCTCGTCTCCATCGTCCTGTTCACCATCGGTGGCGTCTTCGCGCTGTACGAGGGCTACGAGAAGGTCCAGCACCCCCACGAGGTCGAGCACTGGTACTGGCCGATCGGCGTCCTCGTCTTCGCGATCGTGGCCGAGGGCTTCTCCTTCCGCACCGCCATCCAGGAGTCCAACGGCCTGCGCGGCCGGCAGACCTGGGCCCAGTTCATCCGCACCGCCAAGGCCCCCGAACTGCCCGTCGTCCTGCTGGAGGACTTCGGCGCCCTCGTCGGCCTCGTGCTCGCGCTCATCGGCGTCGGCGTGTCCCTGCTCACCGGCAACGGTGTCTGGGACGGCGTCGGCACCCTGTGCATCGGCGCCCTGCTCGTCGTCATCGCCCTCGTCCTCGCGTCCGAGACCAAGTCCCTCCTCCTCGGCGAGTCCGCGGGCCCCGAGACCGTCGCCCGCATCCGCGAGGCCATCGTCGACGGCGACACCGTCACCCGCGTGATCCACATGCGCACCCTCCACCTCGGCCCCGAGGAACTCCTCGTCGCCGCCAAGATCGCCGTCCAGCACGACGACACGGCCACCGAGGTCGCCCGCGCCATCGACGCGGCCGAGGCCCGCATCCGCGTGGCCGTCCCCATCGCCCGCGTGATCTACCTCGAACCCGATATCTACCGCGAGCAGAAGGCGGCCCCCGAGGCGCCGGCCGCTCACGAAACGGCCTGATCCCTCCCCGCCACCTCCACCGTCGGCCCGGTTCCGGCCGGGCACTCGGTGTAGATTCATGGGTAGCCAGACGTCGCTGCTGATGGCGGTCGGGCGGTCCGCACACCGGACCGTCCGAGGGAGAGAGGGCCTCCGACGGGCTGAGCTGCGGTCGAGGGAGACGTATGTCCGCATACCTCCCACGCCCCGCAGCGGAAAAGCCGATGTCCGCTCTCGAACCACCCCACGAGGAGACTGCATGTCCCCCGTCAACAACGACTTCAAGGTCGCCGACCTCTCGCTGGCCGAGTTCGGCCGCAAGGAGATCACCCTCGCCGAGCACGAGATGCCCGGCCTGATGGCGATCCGCGAGGAGTTCGCCGCCGCGCAGCCGCTCGCCGGCGCCCGCATCACCGGCTCCCTGCACATGACCGTGCAGACCGCCGTCCTCATCGAGACCCTCGCCGCCCTCGGCGCGCAGGTCCGCTGGGCCTCCTGCAACATCTTCTCCACGCAGGACCACGCCGCCGCGGCCATCGCGGTCGGCCCCAACGGCACCGTCGACAACCCCCAGGGCATCCCGGTCTTCGCCTGGAAGGGCGAGACCCTCTCCGAGTACTGGTGGTGCACGGAGCAGGCCCTCACCTGGGCCGACGCCCCCACCGGCGGCCCGAACATGATCCTCGACGATGGCGGCGACGCCACCCTCCTGGTCCACAAGGGCGTCGAGTTCGAGAAGGCCGGCTCGGCCCCCGACCCGTCCACCGCCGACAGCGAGGAGTACGAGCAGATCCTGCTGCTCCTCAACCGGACCCTCGGCGAGAACCCCCAGAAGTGGACCCAGCTCTCCTCCGAGATCCGCGGCGTCACCGAGGAGACCACCACCGGCGTGCACCGCCTGTACGAGATGCAGCGCGACGGCACCCTGCTCTTCCCGGCGATCAACGTCAACGACGCCGTCACCAAGTCCAAGTTCGACAACAAGTACGGCTGCCGCCACTCGCTCATCGACGGCATCAACCGTGCCACCGACGTCCTCATCGGCGGCAAGGTCGCCGTGGTCTGCGGCTACGGCGACGTCGGCAAGGGCTGCGCCGAGTCGCTGCGCGGCCAGGGCGCCCGCGTCATCGTCACCGAGATCGACCCCATCAACGCCCTCCAGGCCGCGATGGACGGTTACCAGGTCACCGTGCTCGAGGACGTCGTCGAGACCGCCGACATCTTCGTCACCACCACCGGCAACCGCGACATCATCCTCGCCGAGCACATGCAGCGCATGAAGCACCAGGCGATCGTCGGCAACATCGGCCACTTCGACAACGAGATCGACATGGCCGGCCTCGCCAAGATCCCCGGCATCGTCAAGGACGAGGTCAAGCCCCAGGTCCACACCTGGACGTTCCCCGACGGCCGCGTCCTCATCGTGCTGTCCGAGGGCCGCCTGCTGAACCTGGGCAACGCCACCGGCCACCCCTCGTTCGTGATGTCCAACTCCTTCTCGGACCAGACCCTGGCCCAGATCGAGCTGTTCACCAAGCCCGAGGAGTACCCGATCGGCGTCTACGTCCTGCCCAAGCAGCTCGACGAGAAGGTCGCCCGGCTCCACCTCGACGCCCTCGGCGTCAAGCTCACCACCCTGCGCCCCGAGCAGGCCTCGTACATCGGCGTCCCGGTCGAGGGCCCGTACAAGCCCGACCACTACCGCTACTGAGGCCACTGCCGCCGCCGCGAACACCGCGGCGCCCCGGCACCACCTCAGCCGGCCCGCAGGCCCCCGCCCCCGGCGGGGGCCTGCCCCGTACCACCGGCACCGCCCCCGTAAGGTCGAACCATGCCCCGCGGCCGCTACTCGTTCCACGACACGCACGACCACACCCCCCTCGGCGAAGAACACTTCCACTGCGCCACCGGCCCCTCCGGCTGGCGCTACACCGCGCAGACCACGCACGCCGACGGCAGCCACGCGGGCTCCATCGACCTCACCGTCGACGAACTCGGCCGCCCCATCCGCCTGGAACTCACCGCAGCGAGCTGGCAGGTCCGCGGCGCCGCCCTCGACGGCGTCACCTGGGTACGCACCGACCCCTCCGGCGAACACGCCCAGGAGGGAAACGTCCGGGCACACACCTTCAGCGGCGTATCGCCTGCCTTCTACATCGCGACAGCGCGCATCCTGCGCCTGCGTCCCGGCGCCCCGGCCACCCGCGTCCGCCTCGTCGCATTCCAGCCCCCCGTGCTCGCTCCCCGTACCCTCGACCAGTCGTGGGCCTTGGTGAAGAGCGAAGCACACCCCACTGACAGCGGCCCCCTGACCGTGGACGAATACCAGGTCAGCGCCCTCGACACCGGGGAACAGCACACCGTGCACATCGCCGGGGACGTCGTGCTCGCCGCCCCCGGCATCGAACTCGAGGACCTCGAATCAGCCCCGTCGCAATTCCCCCCGGCGGACTGACCGTTCAGGCCGGCGGCGCGAACCCGGTCGACGGCCCGGAAGACGGCGCAGGCGGCACGGTAACGTCAGCGAGGGCCGCGGGAGCAGAGGGAGCAGGAGGACCGGAGGGAAGCACGGGCGGAACCGGGAAACCCGACGCGCCGGCCCCGGGCTCCGCGGGCACGCCCCAGCCCCCCGCCGGTGCCTGCGCGGGCGCAACCCCCGCCGGACCGAAGACCCGCCGCGCCTCCCGTACCTGCCGCTCGGCCGCCACCGCCGCCAGGTACGCCACCGCGGGAGTCCCCTGCGGCACCGGCGTCCCCGTGCGCGCCGACACGTCCGCCGCCAGCCGCTCCGCCATCGACCACCCCACCTGCGGATCCAACTGGTGGACACGCGCCAAGTACTGCCGTACCGCCAGCCACAGCCCCTCGGGCACCGCGGACAGATCCACCCCGGCCACCTGGTCCGCCAGCCACGGCGGTGCGGACGGGACCGCCTGCGGGGCCCGCGGCACCGGGATCCGTTCCCGTACCACCAGCGTCCCCGCGAACAGGTCCCCGACCCGGCGCCCCCGCGCCGAGACCAGCGAGGCGATACAGGCGATCACGCCGAGAAACGCCTGGATCTCGATCACCCCCACCGCCCCCCGCACCAGCGCGTGCCGGAACCGGATCGGCCCGCCGTCGTCCCGGACCACGCGGAGCCCGCACGCCAGCTTCCCCAGCGAACGTCCCCGCGACAGCGTCTCCACGGCGATCGGCACCCCGATCAGCACGAGCACCAGCGACGCCACGTACACCGCGGCCAGCGCGGCATCGTCGAGCGACGCCGTCGCCGCGAGCAGTCCCAGCGAGACGATCACGTACCCGCCGAAGTAGACGACGGCGTCCAGGGCCGCCGCCAGCGCCCGGCTCGGCAGCCGCGCGGGCTGCAGCCCCAACTCCACCGCCTCACCGGTCACCAGCCGCCCGGCGCCGCTCGCCTCCCAGGACGTCCCGCCACCCGCCGCACCATTCGTTCCGAACGCACCGCTCATACGGGCACCCTCCTCGATCCCACCCCGGAACCCGGCGCGACCAGTCTGCCCCGTCTGCCAAGCTGGGACCTCCCGGCCAGCCAGGAGCAGCGACCATGGACCTCGACGTCTTCGCAGCCGCGCACCGCCACGAGTGGGACCGGCTCGACGCCCTCCTGCACCGCGGCCGGCGCCTCACCGGCGAAGAGGCCGACGAACTCGTCACCCTGTACCAACGCGCCGCCACCCACCTCTCCCTCCTCCAGTCCAGCGCCCCCGATCCTGCGCTGGTCGGGCGCCTCACCACCCTGGTCGCCCGCGCCCGCAGCGCCGTCACCGGCGCCCGCACCCCCGGCTGGCGCGACGTGGCCCACTTCTTCACGGCGGCCTTCCCCGCGGGCGTCTACCGATCACGCCACTGGTGGGTCCCCACCGCCCTGGTCTCCACGGCCCTCGCCGTGCTCATCGGCTGGTGGGTCGCCACGCACCCGCACGTCCAGGCCGCCATCGCAGCCCCCGACGAACTGCGGACGCTCACCCGCCCCGGCGGCGAGTACGAGTCCTACTACTCCAGCCACCCGGCCACCTCCTTCACGGCCCAGGTCTGGACGAACAACGCCATGGCCGCCGGCTACTGCCTCGTCCTCGGCGTGTTCCTCGGGCTCCCCGTGCTGTACGTCCTCTTCCAGAACGTGCTCAACCTGGGCATCGGCCTCGGTCTCATGGGCTCGGCAGGCCGCCTCGACACCTTCCTCGGTCTGCTCCTCCCGCACGGTCTCCTCGAACTCACCGCCGTGTTCGTCGCCGCCGGCACGGGGCTGCGCCTCGGCTGGACCGTCATCGACCCCGGTCCACGCCCCCGCAGGACCGCTCTTGCCGAGGAGGGACGCGCCGCCATCGGCATGGCCATAGGGCTGGCCGTCGTCCTCCTCGTCTCCGGCGTGATCGAAGCCTTCGTGACCCCCTCCGGCCTGCCCACCTGGGCCCGCATCGCCATCGGCGTCGCCGCCGAGCTGGGCTTCCTCGTCTATGTCTTCGTGCCGGGACGGCGCGCCGCCCACGCGGGCGAGACCGGCGACCTCGAGCGCCCGGACCGCAGCGATGTCCTCCCCACCGCAGCATGACCCGGATGGCGCACCGTGTGGATGTGCATCCGGGGTCGCTGACCTGCTAGTCTCCTCTTCGCCCCAAGAAACCTGTTGACACGGGTGGAGTGGGGAGGTAGATTCGAGAAGTTGCCACGAACTAGACAAGTTCGAGGCCAGCGGCTAGAGTCTAGACCGCTTCGAAGAATCATCGATCGCAGCGAAATCTCCCAGGATGAAAATCCCGAGCGTTTTGTCGCGTCGTTTATTCGAAAAGCAAATCCCCCTGCCGGCGGGAATCGGGCCCGAAAGAGTCTGATAAGCTGGTGACAACGAAGGGAAAGCCCGGAGGGGCCGGTGAAACGGCCTCGAAGGAAGCTTCCGTTCCTTGAGAACTCAACAGCGTGCCAAAAGTCAACGCCAGATATGTTGATACCCCGTCTCCGGACCGAATGGTCTGGG
>NZ_JBIVLI010000032.1:0-99649 GCF_044751205.1 Streptomyces sp. NPDC088732 | reverse complement strand
CCCACATGCACAACCTCGCCCTCGTGTCATGAGAAGACGAGCCCGGCGCCCACTCTGACCTGCCCGCGCGCAGGCTTGTGCAACACCCTTTAGCAACCTCGGTCCGTTGGCAGCCCGCCGCCGCCCGGAGCCGCAGAGCCGGAGGACACACCGATGCACACCAAGAGGGTCGAGTTCACGGGGTCGCAGGGCGCCGCGCTGGCCGCGCGGCTGGAACTGCCCGAGGGCGAGCCGCGGGCGTACGCGCTGTTCGCGCACTGCTTCACCTGCGGCAAGGACCAGGTCGCGGCCACCCGTATCTCACGGGCGCTGACGGAGTTCGGCATCGCGGTGATGCGCTTCGACTTCACCGGTCTCGGGGGCTCCGGTGGAGAGTTCGGCAACACGCACTTCAGCTCCAACACCGACGACCTGGTGCACGCCGCCGAATACCTGGAGGCCCACCACAAGGCCCCAGGCCTCCTCATCGGGCACTCGCTCGGTGGTGCGGCGGTCCTCGCCGCACGGCACCGCATCCCCCGGGTACGGGCCGTCGCCACGATCGCCGCACCCTTCAGCCCCGCTCACGTCCTGCACCTGCTCGGGGACGACCGCGACGAGATCGAGCGGGAGGGCGAGGCCGAGGTCGTGCTCGCGGGCCGCACCTTCTGCATCCAGCGGAACTTCCTGGACGACTTCGCCACCCAGCCGCAGACCGAGCGCATCGCGGGCCTCAGAGCCCCGTTGCTCGTCTTCCACTCGCCGACGGACGAGTTGGTGGGCGTCGACAACGCACGGCACATCTTCGACACCGCGCGCCACCCCAAGTCCTTCATCGCTCTCGACGGGGCCGACCACCTGCTGACCAAGGTCGCCGACGCCGCGTACGTGGCGACCGTGCTCGCCGCGTGGGCCGGCCGCTACGTGCTCGGACCGGCCGGGCAGCCCAGCCTTACGAATTGACGGCTCGTCAGAGACGATGGACGGCGTCGGGTACCGCAGCCGCCTGCGGGAGGCCGGCCTGACGCCACTCCGCCGGCGACGATCCGTAGACCGCCCGGAAAGTACGGCTGAAGTGGGCGTGGCTCGCGAAGCCCCAGCGGTGCGCGATGGCCGCCACGGTCTGCCCCGCGAGTTCGGGACGTACGAGGTCCCTCCGGCAGGCCTCGAGCCGCAGGCGCTGGATCCACCGGCCGACGGTCATGGGTTCGCCCTGGAAGAGCTGGTAGAGGTAGCGGACCGAGATGTGGTGCGCCGCCGCCACCGAGGCCGGGCAGAGTGACGGATCGTTGAGGTGGCTGCGGATGTAGGTGCGCAGGCGAAGCAGCAGGGCCGCCTCCACGGCGGGCGTGGCCTCCTGCTTGACGTTCCCCTCCAGGGTGACCAGGGCCGTCAGCACGTCGACGATCCCCTGCTTGAGGAATTCCTTCGGCGCCGGTGCGCAGATGCAGTTGTCCGTGATCGTGACGAGTCCGTTCACGTACGACGCGAGGATGCCGCTGATGCCCTGGCCGGGGGAGTAGGTCCGGCCGGTGGCCAGGCGCAGGGCCGAGTCGGGGAGGTCCACCATCTCGCGCGGGACGGTGGCGACGTGCTGCCGCACCGGGCCGGCGAAGTCCAGGACGTACGGCCTGCGGGTGTCGAGGATGACGAGCTGGCCGGCGGCGACCGGCGCCTCCCGGCCGTCCTGGGTCGCGACGCCGGCCCCCGTCCTTTGCAGGCTCACGACGAGTGAGTCGTCGCCGTCCGCGGCGATGAGCGGCGCGGACCGGGTCATCCGTTGCGGGCTCGCCTCGAGGGACCCGACCTGGACGCCCGCGACGCATGCCCGCCGTATGGTGCCGTGGATCGTGGCCTCCCCCCGCGTGCGGACCTCCAGCTGGATGAACGCCTTGCCCACGGCGTCCGTCCAGTAGTCGGTCCTCTCGTCGGGCGGTTTGATGTCCGTGGAGAATGCTTGGATCACGATGCCCTCGCGAATTGCCAGGAGGCATTGGGTCCCAGGAACCGGCGTGGTACGTGGTTCCGGGGGAACCCCTTACGCTGCCACCGTAAAGTCCGGCCGCGGTCCCGGAAGGCGTTTTGGGCGAGACTGCGGGACACCCGCAGAAATGCGAATCCGGGGTTGCGGCAAATCCCGGAGACCTCCTCCGGGCAAATGCGCGCGTGATCCGGTCGCGGGCCTGCCAGGACTGTCAGGCGCCGATGCGGGGCGGCGTGGCGGTTCCGTGGACGGCCTTGGCGTGGGACGCGTACCGGCGGCGTGCCAGCGCGGGGACGATCAGCCGGACGGGCAGCGGGGCCGTCGCCAGTACGGCCTTGACGACCTCCGGATCGCCCTCGTACATCGCCATGCCGAAAGCCAGTGGCAGGTCCTTCTTCGGCGTGGCCGTCATCCCGTGCTCGCCGAGCCGGTGCCACTCCGCCGCGGTCACGTGTTGCTCGGCGAGCGGCAGGATCTCCTTCTCCTCCAGGGCCATGTGCTCCAGGAGCACGCTCGCGAGGCGCTCCAGCGCCTCGGCGAGTTCCGCGCCGCGCAGCCCGGTGGAGCGCCAGCCTCCGAGGAGTGCGGTCACTTCCTGGTGCGCGGTGTCGATGGCGTGGTGCTGCTCCTCCATCGTGGGCACGACGGCGGCGGCCTCCGCACCGCCGCGCTCGACGAGCTTGGGCCACAGCAGCAGGTCCTCGCCCTCGTGGTGGGTGTGCAGGATGCGGCACAGCAGGTCCGCGTGGGCACCGACGACCTCCGTGCGCCGGATGTCGCCCGGCGCCACGGTCCGGACGAGGCCGGGAAGCAGGATGAACTCGCGGCGCAGCGCGGTGTGGGCCATGTACATGTCGCGCGTATCGGCCATCGGTTCAACGACGTGTGGTGCCATGGTGCGTTCCTTGTCCTGCCGTCTGCTGTGTGTGGGGGCGGGCGGCGAGCACGGAGCCGGCGGGCGATGCCTGTCGCGGACGGGAGAGCCCTGCCGTGTCGCTGCCCGGGCCACTGTGTCACCGGCGCCGATGGTCGCGCATGGGTCATATGCCCTTCGTGCGCGGCCGACGCCCGGGTCGTTCGGCCCTGCCCCCGTGTGCTGTTCGAGTCGGCCGCCGCAGGCCGGGCGACCGCGCCGGGTCCGTCCCGCGCCCTTTGCCCGTGCGTGCACGGTCTTTGTCCCTCCACGCAATCCACCGCCGGCGGCACGGAAATCGTCCGCGTCGCAGTTCCCGCGGGGGCACACTGTAATCCGACTCACAGTCCTCCTTCTTGAATGCGACGTGAACGCATTCCTGCGAGCACAATTCGGCGAGCACGCCCACGCCATGGCTTGTCGAGGATCTACATCAGTCAGGAATCTCCGATGACAGCACGCAAAGAACGGCTTGACGCAGCGTTTTTGGGGGGTCTCGGAGGTCGTCTGCACACCGATCGCGATACTCGGTGCGGACGGCTCGGTGTCGGGGTGGGTCGAGTCCGCCCGGCACCTCCTCGGCTACTCCGCGCAGGACGCGGTGGGGCGGCCGGCCGCGGCCATGCTGGCCTCGCCCGGCGACCGGGCCGCGGCATCCGCGCTCGCCCGGCGCTCCCACGTGCTGCCGCAGGCGTGGGCCGGCACGGTCGGGGTGCGCCACAGGGACGGCCGGGCGCTCGACGTGGGGCTGCGCGTCTCCCGGCTGTCCGGACGGCAGGACGGTTGCCGATGGCTGGTCTCGGCGACCCGCGTGGACGGGGTGGCGGACTCGCCCGCGGTGAGCGGGCTCCCGCTGTCGTCGCTCCTGGGCAGCGCACCGGTCGCGATCTGTGTCCGCGACACGGGGCTGCGCTGCGTGTGGGTGAACGACACCGCTGAACTCCTGGACGGGATACCGCCCGTGACACGCCTCGGCCGGCGGCTGACGGAAGTGCGGCCCGGCGCCGAGTCCGGCGCGCTGGAGGCGGTGATGAGGAAGGTGCTGGACAGCGGGACCCCGGCGCTCGACCTCGAGTACCCGGAGTGGCTCTCGGCGGTCGGCACCTGCGGCCCCTTCGAGGCCTCGTACTTCCGTCTGGACGGCGCGGACGGCAGCCCCGTGGGCGTGTGCTCGATGTGGGTGGACGTCGCCGAACGGGACCGGGCCCGCGAACGCCTGGCGATCCTGAGCGAGGCCGACAGCCGTGTCGGGACCACCCTGGACGTCGCGCGGACCGGGCAGGAACTGGCCGCCGTCGCGGTGCCGGCGCTGGCGGACTTCGCGATCGTCGACCTTGCGGACCCGGGCGGGCTCGGCCCCGACGTGCTGTTCCATCCGGCCCTGGTGGACGGGCCCGTCCCCGTGTTCCGCCGGGTCGCCCTGGCCTCGATCCACGAGGGGCCGTGCGAACCCCTGTGGACACCGGGGGAGGTGATCCTCGCGCCCGCGAACTCGACCTATGCCGGTGTCCTGTCCACGGGGAAGCCGGCGTGCACGGTCCTGGAGCCCTCCTGCCTCGACCCGCAGGACCCCTGGGCGGAGAAGGCCCGCACGTACGGGATCCACGCCCTCATGGCGGTACCGATACGAGCCCGCGACGAGGTGCTGGGCGTGGCGGTCTTCGCCCGGTCGAGGAATCCGGCGCCGTTCGACGAGGGCGATCTGCTGCTGGCCGAGGAACTGGTGGCCCGTGCCGCGCCGAGCCTGGACAACGCCGACCGCTACTCCCGCGGGCGCGCGTTCGCCCTGACCCTGCAACGCAACCTGCTGCCCCGGAAGTTGACGGGCGGATCGGCCGTCGAGGTGGCCTCTCGCTATCTGCCCGCGGACATCGTCGCGGGAGTCGGCGGCGACTGGTTCGACGTGATCCCCCTGTCCGGCGCCAGGGTGGCGCTGGTGGTGGGGGACGTGGTCGGGCACGGCATCGAGGCCGCCGCGACGATGGGCCGGCTGCGCACCGCGGTTCGGGCGCTGGCCTATCTGGACCTGCTCCCCGACGAGTTGCTCACCCATCTCGACGACCTGGTCACCCGCATCACCCAGGAGCACGAGAACGTCCAGGGACCGCCTGCCCAAGTCCTCTGGGCCACCTGCCTGTACATCGTCTACGACCCCGTCACGCGGACGTGCACCATGGCACGGGCCGGCCATCCGCCGCCCGCCGTCATCGACCCCGAGGGCCGCATCACCTTCCCGGACCTTCCCCCCGGAACGCCGCTCGGGGCAGGCGTGTCCTCCTTCGAGGCGGTGGAACTCGAACTGCCCGAGGACAGCGTGCTCGCCCTGTATACCGACGGCCTGGTCGAGTCCCGGACCCGGGACATCGACGCCGGCATCGACCGCCTCACGACGGTCCTGGCCCGGCGCGGCCGCTCGCTGGACGTGCAGTGCTCCGACGTCGTCGACGCCCTGTCGACACACCCGCCCGACGACGACGTCACGTTGCTGCTGGCGCAGACCCGCGTCCTCGGCCCCTGTCAGGTCGTCTCCTGGGACCTTCCCCTCCAGCCTGCCGCGGTGAGCAGCGCACGGGCCCTGACCACCCGGCAGTTGGCGCGGTGGGGGCTGGAGCATCTGGTGCCGTCCACCGAACTCATCGTCAGCGAACTGGTCACCAACGCGATACGCCACGGCAGGGGGCCCATCGGCCTGCGGCTGATTCGCGACCAGGTCATGACCTGCGAGGTCTCCGACAGCAGCAACAGCCTGCCGCGCCTGCGCCACGCCCGCCCCACGGACGAGAGCGGCCGCGGGCTGCTCCTGGTGAACCGGCTCTCCCGACGGCGCGGCACCCGCTACACGCGGGGCGAGGGGAAGATCGTCTGGGCCGAGCAGGACGTGGCACCCGGGGCGTGACGCGCGCCGCGCCACCGGGTGTCATCCCCCGTCGAAGCCGACGGGCACCGGAAGCGTGGACCACCGCGGCACCGGCCAGGCGACGGCGAAGGCCCGGCCGATCACGTCGTCCACGGGCACGAAGCCGCCGCCCGGTTCCTGGACATGGACGCGGGAGTCCCCGGAGTCGTCGCGGTGGTCGCCCATCACCCACAGGCGGTCCTTCGGGACCTTCACGGTGCCGACCGGGAAATCGTCGCACGGTGTGGCCCCGGGATAGATGTAGGGCTCGGCCAGGGGCTTCCCGTTGACCTCGACGGGCTTGCCGCTCTCGCACGTCACGGTGTCGCCGCCGACCGCGATCACGCGTTTGATGAGGTCCTTCTCGTCGGCCGAGGGCATCAGCCCGACGAAGGCCAGGACCTTCGTGACCGCGTTCGGGGCGGGGGCGCTCCGCTGCGCGGACCGGTCGTCCAGCCAGCCGCCGGGGTCCCGGAAGACCACGACCTCACCGCGTTCCGGCTGCGCGCCGAACCACGGGGTGAGCTTGTCCACCAGCACCCGGTCGCCGACCTGGAGGGTGTTCTGCATCGAGCGCGAGGGGATGGAGAAGGCCTGGACGAAGAAGGTCTTGATCCCCAGCGCCAGGACCAGTGCCACCACGATCAGGATCGGCAGCTCCTGCCACCAGGGGCGCGGCTCACGGACCGTGCGCGGCCGCTTGCGGCCGGCTGCCGCCGTGCCGTCGTCACCGGACCCCGCGGTGCCGGTGCGGTCGTCTTCCCCGACGGTCATGGCTGCTCCTTCGCGCTGAACGGGTGTACGGCGCACCGCGGTGGGTGCCGCGCGCTCCTGGACATCGTCATCTTGCGTCACGACCGGTCAGTCCGCCGCGAGGAGGTGGGCGGGGGCGATGCGGGAGTGGGCGCGGATGGGGAAGGCGAGGGCGGCGCTGACGAGGGTGATGGCGGCGAGGGTGGCCAGGCCGGCGGCACCGGCCACGGTCAGCAGGTGTCCTTCCAGCACACCCCGTCCGATGGCCAGGACCGCGGCGAGTCCCGCGACCGCGCCGGTGAGCCCGCCGAGCAGGGCGAGCAGGATGCCCTCGTAGAGGGTGAGGCGGGCGAGTTCCCGGGTCGTCCATCCGGTGGCGCGCAGGACGGCTAGGTCGGCGGCGCGTTCGCGCTGCGACAGGACGAGCACGTCCACGGCCCCGGCCGCGCCGAGCAGCAGGGAAAGGGCGACGCTGAGGTAGTCCGCGGAGCGCGCCTGGGCGACCACGCTGTTGCCGAGCAGGGAGCCGGCGACCTCACCGCGGAAGGCGAGGGTGAGGGCGAGGAGCACGGTGAACGCGGCGACGCCGAGGGCGAGTCCGGCCGCGCCCAGCAGGGTGCGGCCGCGGACACGCAGGAGGTTGCGCGCGGCGAGGCCGATCAGGGAGTGGACCGGCGCGGTCCGGCCGCCGGCCGTGACCGGGGGTCTGATGGCGTCCAGGGGGCGCAGCCTGGTGGCCCGCCAGGCGGGGAACGCTCCGGCCGTGACCGCGAGCAGCAGGGCGACGGGCAGGACGAGGGCGGCCTTCGCACCCGCGTCGGGGAGCCCGAGCAGGGCGCCCAGGACATAGGCGAGCAGGGAGCCGGCGGCGCCCGCCCCGAGCCCGATGGCGGCGAGTTCGCCGAGGACCAGCCGGAGGATGTCGGAGGAGGTCCAGCCCACGCAGCGCAGGGTGCCGATCTCGATGCGGCGGGAGCGGACGGAGGCGAGGGCGGCCTGTGCGAGGAAGAGCGCGCACACCACGAGTACGAGCACGAAGAGCACCGCGCTCTTGGTGTCGACGGCCTTGAGGATGTGCAGGGCCACGCCCTTGGCGGTCCAGTACTCGCGGACGTTGATGCCGGACAGGGCGACGGTCTGCGGCGCCGGGGAGCTGCCGATGGTGATGTCCACCTGGAGGCCGGGGAAGGCGGTGCGGATGTGTCCGGCGACGGCGTTGACGCGGGCCTGCGAGGCGGGGTCGACACCGGTGACGCCGCTCACCCGGATGCGGATGGCGCTGACGGGTGCCTTGTCCTGCAGGGAGGGTTGCCGGCGGCTCTTGGTGAGGGTGGGGATCGAGTCGAGGGTGGTGAGCATGGTGGGCGGGGCCGTGAGGTAGCCGCCGAGGTTGCGGTCGGGGGCCAGCGGCCGGTCGTGCAGGGCGGTCCGCGCTTCCTTGTCGGCGCCCGTGACCTCTGGCGAGCGGTAGGTCTCCAGCGGCACCTGCGACAGCGAGGAGAAACCGGGCAGTTCGCCGGCGTCGTAGCGTCCGACCGGGACCAGATACGGGATCGAGGTCCGCCCGTAGTCCTCGTGGTCGCAGGTGAGGTAGCCGAAGCAGAAAGTGCCGGGGTGGCTGGTGACCTTCCGGTACTGGGTGCCGGTGTTCTCCTCGGGGACGAGGTCGACGAACTGGCGGTTCACGTTGGTCCGCCAGATCTCGGGTGACTGGCCGGCACGAGGCCGCGGGACCAGGCCGTGCGCCGTGCGGCGGTAGTCGACCGGGCCGACCGTCCAGTAGTTGGACAGCGTGGGCGGATACGCGAACTTCTCGGGGTAGCCCTTCTCGATCTTCGCGGTGGCGTGGCCGACGGGCGTTCCGCGCAGGCCGTTGACGAAGTCGTGGGCGGCGGGGCTGCCGAGCTTCGCGGGCAGGAGGGCCGGGTCGCCGGCCTGGAGGCGTTCGACACGGGCGTCGAGAGTGCCGGCGGTCAGCGTGCGGTCGTTGAGCAGGACCGGGACCTTCCAGTACGAGGACTCCGCCGACCAACGCTCCTTGTTGCCCCAGACGGGCTTGTCCCGGTCGGTGAGCACACGGCCGGAGGTGACCGCCTGGTTCAGGCCCACCAGTTGGTTCTCGGCGACGGGGTCGATCGCCGACAGCAGCACCGGATAGGAGACCGGGACTTCGGCCGCCACTTTTTCGTGGCCGGTCCGGCAGGTCAGCCACGCGTTCATGTCGCGGTCGAACGGTGACTCCTCGCGACGGTCCTCCGGGATGAAACTGGGTTCCAGCGGTTCGTAGCCGCCGTCGTCGGAGTGCTGAATGTGGAGGTCGGTCTTGTTGTAGTTGTAGTACCAGCAGACCGAGTACACGCCGTGCCCCGTGTCCTCCTGGAGCAGGTCTTCCGGCGACGAATCGTGGGGAAGCTCGGCGGGCCGCTTGATCGGGTTGCGGCTCACGTACACGTACTGGTCCGCGGTCCGGTACTGGTTCGGGCCCGCGGTCAGGGTCGGCCGGATCCGCAGCATCTGGGCGGGCGCGCCCGGATCGAGGAACGTGGAGACGTCGATCCTCATGGTGCCCTGCACCATGAGGTAGCCGAGGTTGGCGACCGGCGCGGCGATCTGTACTCCGGCCATGTCCTTGATGGCGTCGTACTGGTCCAGGGTGATCCCGCCGTAGATCCCGGACAGGAAGTTGGCCTCGACCAGGCCGTCGGCCCGCTCGACGGCGCCCTGACTGCCGTGGGGGCGGACGAGGACGTCGTAGGCGGAGCGGGCGTTCTTGCGGACGGTGTCGGTGGTGCGGGCCTGACTGGTCGTCACCGTCGAGGTGAGCAGGGTGAAACTGGTGGCGGCCACCAGGATGCCGGCGGCCAGCGCCAGCGCGCGGCCGCGGTGGCGCCGCAACTGCGAGAGGATCATGGCGATCACGGACGCAGGCCCCCCAGGCGGTCGAGCACGTCGGCGGCGGGTGTCACCTGCCGGTCGGAGGTGATCCGGCCGTCCTGGAGCCGGACGATCCGGTCGCAGTTCGCGGCGACTTCGGCGTCATGAGTGGCGATCAGCATCGTCATGGCGTACTGCTCGCTCAGCGTCAGCAGCAGGTCGATGATCTCCCTTCCGGTGGCACTGTCGAGATTGCCCGTCGGCTCGTCCGCGAGCAGGAGTCCCGGACGGTTGATCAACGCCCGGGCCACCGCGACCCGTTGCTGCTGGCCACCCGAGAGTTGCGAGGGCAGCGCACCGGCACGCCCGGCCAGGCCGACGGCGTCCAGGAGTTCCATGGCGCGGGCCCGCCGGTCGAAGTCCACCCGGCGCGGCAGCACCGGCACCAGGACGTTGTCCAGCGCCGTGAGGGCCGGCAGCAGGTGGAACCGCTGGAAGACGAAGCCGATGCGGCGGCGGTGCGCGTCCAGCCGGGACGCGGTGAGTTCGGCCCCGTCGACCTCGACCGTCCCGGAGTCCGGCCGGTCCATTCCGCCGATCACATGGAGCACGGTGGACTTGCCCGCGCCCGACGGCCCGGTCAACGCGACCGACACACCGTCGGCGATCACCAGGTCGACACCGTCCAGCGCCGTGATCCCCGGGTAACGGCGGGTCACCCCCCGCAAGGTCACACCCATGAGCCCTTCCCACCCTCCTGCATTGCCGCAATGCAGCGGTACATTGTCACAATACATAGGGGGTGTGAAAGTGCCACTGCATCATGCGGTGCTCGCTCTGCTGTCCGAAGGGCCCAGCCACGGCTACGAGCTCAAGGGCCGCTTCGAGCAGGCCATCGGCCCGCAATGGGGCGGCCTCAACATCGGCCACCTCTACCAGATCCTCGACCGCCTCGTCCGCGACGGCTACGTCACCCGCTCCCAGGTCGCCCAGACCGACCGGCCCGACAAGACGCGCTACCAGCTCACCCCCACCGGCCAGGACGAGTTGACCGAGTGGGCCACCGCCGCCTGGACCCGCACCGGCGGCTTCCGCGACGAGTTGTTCCTCAAGCTCCTCGGTGCCGCCTCCCTGGGGGCCGACGCCCTGGACACCCTCGTCGAGGCCCAGCGGCAGACCTACGTGTCGGAACTCGCCGGACTCGCGCGCCTGCGCCGCACCCACGCCGACGACCCCCTCGTCGCCCTGCTCATCGACGCCGCCATCGCCCACACCAAAGCCGATCTCAACGTCGTCGACAACGCGGTGCAGCGGCTCACACCACTCATCAACACCGGGCTGGGCACTCGTGGTGACGCATCCCCGTCAGGAAGTGCGAGCGGTGAGGAGCAAAGCGGACGAAAGGAAACACTGTCCGCATGAGGTCTCTTCTCGTGTCATGTAACACTTTCCAGTACAGATCATGGTGAGAAGGTGATGCTTTCGACCCTGCCGGACGCCAGGCGTCCCGGATCGAGAGCGCCCGCCTGAACCAGGGAGCACGAACCATCCGATGCAGTCCATGGTGTACACGGCCGACGCAAACAGCCTTCCGGCACTGGTGGGTCGTGATGAGGATGTGGAGCGGGTCGAGGCTCTGCTCGGCTCGGTCGACTCCGGCGGTGCGGTGCTGCTGTCGGGAGAGCCCGGAGTGGGCAAGACGACGCTGCTCAACCTGCTCGGCCAGCGGGCCCTCACCGCGGGTGCCAGGGTGCTGCGCGCGGGGGGCACGGCCGTCGAGAGCGAGGTCGCGTACTCGGGCCTCAACCAGCTGCTCTTCCCCGTCTGGGAGGAGAGTTCCGGGACCTTGGAAGGCGCGCACCGGGACGCGCTGCGCGTGGCGCTGGGCTTCGGCAGCGGAACGCCGCCGGACCGGTTCCTGGTCTCCAACGCCGCCCTCGTGCTGCTGCGCGGCGCGGCCGCCGAGACACCCATCCTGCTGATCGTCGACGACCTCCAGTGGGTGGACCCGGCCAGCACGGCCGTGCTGCAGTTCGTGGCACGCAGGCTCTCCGGCAGCCGCATCACGTTCCTCGCCGCGACCCACCCGGGGAAGCGCGGCCATCTCGAGAGCGGTGGACGCGCCGAGTACGAGATCCCGCCGCTGGACGGGGAGTCGTCACGGCTGCTGGCCGGTCTCCGCCATCCGGACCTGGCCGGATGCGCGCTGGACTGCGTCATCGCCGCCGCGCAGGGAAACCCGCTGGCCCTGGTGGAACTCCCGGCCGCGCTCAGCGGACCGCAGCGCGCCGGGCTGGAGCGCCTGCCCGACCCGCTGCCGCTCAGCCGCCGCCTCCGGGAGGCCTTCGGTTCGCGGGTCGCGGCGCTGCCGGCGGCCACCCGCAGACTGCTTCTGGTCTCCGCGGTGGAGGAGACGGGGGACGTCGCGGTGCTCCAGGCGGCCGTGCAAAGGCTCTGCTCCGCGTCCGGTCCCACGGACCTCGAGGCCGCCGAGTGCCACGGACTCGTGCACATCGACCAGTTCGGCCATCGCCTCAGGTTCCTGCACCCGATGATCCGTACCGCGGTGCTGGAGGGATCCACCCCCACTGAGCGCCGCGCCGTGCACCGCGAACTCGCCGAGGTGCTGAACGAATGGCCCGACCGGCGCGCGTACCACCTGGGGGAGGCGTGCACGGAACTCGACGAGTGCGTCGCCGCCCTGCTGGAGGGCAGCGCCCACCGCCTCGTGCGGCGGGGCGACGCCACGGCGGCGATCCGCGCCCTCACCAAGGCCGCGCACCTGTCCCCCGGCGCCGCCGACCGCGCGCGCCGGCTCTCCGCGGCCGCCTACGTACGGGCGGACGCCTCCGGTGAGTTGATCACGGCCTCCCGGCTGATCGACGACGCCCGGCGCGTCGGCACCGACGAACGCGCGCTGCTCTACTCGGCCGCCGTCTCGGTCCACCGGCTGCTCGACGGCGAGGGGGACATCGACACGGCCCACCAGACGCTGCTCAAGGCGATCGAGAGCCTCGACCGCTCCTACGACGCCTGCGATCTCGCGCTGGACGAGGCGCTCCACCTCCTGGTCCTGCTGTGCTGCCTCGGCGGCCGCCGGGAGCTGTGGGTCCCCCTGGAGAAGATCCTCGACCGACTCGGGGCCGACGTCCCCCGGCTGCTGGCCGTCTACGTCGCGACGCAGGGCGACCCCGCCCGCACCGCCCTGCCCGCGCAACCCGACCTGGAGGAACTCATCGCCGGGTTGCCCCAGGAGAGCAGTCCGGCGCGGATCACGCGGATCGGTGTCGTCAGCCTCACCGCCGACCGCTTCGCCGATGTGCGCGACTCCGTGTCGCGCATCTCGCCCCAGGGGCGCAAGCAGATCTTCGTGCTGCCGCTGCTGTGCACGGACGCGTTCCTGACCGGCAGGTGGGACGAGGCGACGGCGCTGGCCGACCAGGGGGTGCGGCTGTGCAAGGAGCTGTCCTTCGAAGCCCTCTCCTGGTACTTCGTGTACTACCGGGCCGTGGTCGCGGCGGCGCGCGGCGACGCCGCGACCGCCGGGGAGGCGGCCGAGGCGATGGCCCTGTGGGGGACATCGCGCGGCGCGCTCCATCTGGTGACCCTGGCCGAGCACGTCCAGGTGCTGATCCGGCAGGCGGAGGGCGACTTCGAGCGCGTCTACGGGCACGCGGCGGCCGTCAGCCCGGCCGGCGAGCTGGCCCCGTACACCCCCGTGGCACTGCTCGTGGTGGTGGACCTGGTGGAGGCCGCGGTCCGCACCGGCCGGCGGGAGGAGGCGGCCGCCCATGTCCGGGCGGTCCGCAGCGCCGGGATCGCCCGGCTCTCCCCGCGCAGGGCCATGCTCGTCGACGCCGCGGCCGCCATGGCGGCCGAAGCGGACGAGGCCGCGATCGAGTTGTTCGAGCAGGCCCTGTCCCACCCCGGTGTCCAGCAATGGCCCTTCGACTGGGCACGCGTGACCCTGGCCTACGGCGAACGTCTTCGCAAGGCGCGATCGACCACCGAGGCCAGGGCCTCGCTGCGCGCGGCCCTGGCGGCCTTCGAGGAACTCGGTGCCCGGCCCTGGGCGGACCGGGCGGCACGCACGCTGCAGGCGAGCGGGGGGATGGCCAGGCGCGCCGAGGGACCGGAGCCCGTCATGCTCACCCCGCAGGAGCTGGAGATCGCCCATCTCGCGGCCACCGGTCTGACCAACAAGCAGATCGCCGAGCGGCTCTACCTCTCCCCGCGCACCGTGGGGGGCCATCTGGGCCGTATCTTCCCCAAACTCGGGATCGCCTCCCGCGCGGCACTGCGCGATGCCCTGATGAATCTCGGCGAGCGCTGAACCGCGCGCGTCGAGCGCCGCCGGACGGGCACGTGCCGGCGGCGCCTCGGCGTCCCGGGGGGCTGCAGGGATGGGCAAGGCACCGTGCGTCACGGAGCAAGGAGCAGGACCGGTCACGAACCTACGGTCGACAGTGGCCCACCCTCAGTGGAGCCGGGACGACCGTGGAGGAGTGACGCAGATGACGCATATGGACAGGTTCGAGGAGGAGCGGGGCGAAAAGCAGCCGGGACACCATCTGGCTGTGGCAGGGATCCTGGGGGCCCTGGCCGTCTGCGGGGTGAGCGCGCTCTGCGCGACCTTGCCGCTGCACCATCCGAGCTACGCGTGCGGCCTGGCCCCGGTGATCACCACCGGGGTGGTTGCGGCGATCCTGGCCCGACTGAAGAACCGGTACCGTTCCACGGCCACGCAGGCGCGCGCGGTGTCCGACACCGTCCAGCGCGTGTTGTTGCGGCCGCTGCCGAGGCGTATCGGCGCCCTGGGCATCGCCTCCGTCTACCGCGCGTGCGGTGGCCGGAGCGAGGTGGGCGGTGACCTGTACGCCGTGGCCCGGACGGGCGGCGCGACACGCCTGATCATCGGTGACGTGTGCGGCAAGGGCCTGCCCACGTTCGAGGACGTCGCGGCCGTGCTCGGGGCCTTCCGTGAATGGGCCCCCTGCACCACCACCTTGACCGAACTGTCGGGGCGCCTGGAGCAGAGTTTCCTGCGCCACCTGGCGGAGACCGACGACAGCACCGACGGCACCCGGGCCCGGGACGAACGCTTCGTGACCGCTCTGCTCCTGGAAGTCCCGGACGGCGAGCGGCAGGTGCGCATGGTCAACCGGGGCCATCCCCCGCCGGTCCGGGCCCACTGCGGTTCCGTGGCCCTGGTCTCGGGCTGCTCGTCGCCCCCGCTGGGCCTGCACGGCCTCCAGGACGTGGGTGCCATCGAGGAGCGCTTCGAACTGGCTGCCGGGGACGCGCTGTTGCTCTACACCGACGGGCTGATCGAGGCCCGTGACGCCGCCGGGCGCTGCTACCCGCTGCTGGAGCGCGCGACGGCCTGGGAGTGGACCCGGCAGAGCGCGGCCCGTCGCGTCTGCCTGCCCGACGCGCTGTCGGAGATCCTCCAGGACCTCGTCGCGCACACCGGGGCGCTTCCCGATGACGATCTGGCGATGGTCGCGCTGACGCGGGTCGAGAAGCCGGATGCCGCAGCGCTCACCGGGGCGGCCGGCGACTCCCGCCCCGAGGAGAGGGGGCGGTTGGGGTAGGACCGGCCGGCCACCGCCTGCGGCGGTGGCCGGGCGGGGGAGCGGGCCGGCGTCCCGCGGGGAACTTCCCCGCGGGACGCCGGCTTCGTCGTGCCCGGGACGGGCGGTGCCGCCGGCCGGGTCCGGCGGACGGACTCACCCGGACCACCGGCTCGTCGCCAGGAAGCGCGATATGTCCAGGGCGCAGTCCGTCACCTGCCGGGCGAGTCCCTCCACCCGGTCCGAGGTCAGCCGCTGCGTCGGCCCCCCGAGGGTGACGGCGGCCGTCACGGTGCCGTCGGTGGCGTAGACGGGGGCGGCGAGGGCGTTCAGGCCCATTTCGTGCTCCTCGCAGACGAAGGTCCAGCCCCGCAGCCTGATCTCGTCCAGTTGCCGGTGCAGGGCCTCGGGCTGGACGACCGTTCTGCGCGTGTAGGCGGTCAGTCCCGCGTCCAGGACGAGCCGGAGGGCATGGGGTTCGTAGGCCATGAAGACCTTGCCCGCCGCACTGCCGCACAGGGGCCTGACCTGGCCGACGTAGCCGTGAGGGGTGAGCGGGTGCGTGGAGTTCGCCCACACCACGGTGACCTGGTTGCCGTGCCGGCGGATGTGGAGGCCGCAGCACTCACCGGTCTTGTCGCGGAGTGCCGCGACCGCGGGCCTGGCCGCTGTGATGAGGTCCGAGGCCACGTCCGCGGACGCCGACCACCGGATCACCCGCAGACCGACACAGAAGAAGGCCCCCTCGCGCTGGAGCGCGTTCTCCTCGACCAGTGCGTGCAGGATCCCGGTCAGCGTCGATGACGGCATGCCCGTCATGCGGACGATTTCCGAGGGGTGCAGGCACGGTGTGTCGACGGAGAAGCAGTCCAGAATTCTGAAGGCCTCCTGGAGGATCTGCGGGGCGGGGTGTGGTTCAGCTGAGTGATGGATTGTCATGTTCGTATCCTCCGCGCGCAAATCCCGCTGGGATTGAAGCGGCCACGGTGATAGGCTGGTGCATCATTCAAGTAGTCGCGTGATGACTGCAGATGATGACATGGACCGAGTGAATCGCCGCTCGGTGTCTCCGCTGGTGCCGGGCACTGCTGAACAGCGCTTTTCCCGGCCTTGTTGATCCTTTTGGCCGATGTACCGCGTTCCGCCGCATTGCGAGGGTCGGGAAGACCGGCGGCGGTCCATGCGTTTATGGTGCCCGTCGGCTTTCCTTGTCTACCCTGCGAAAAGCTTTATGGGCGTGTTTTCTTTGGCCTCTCTCCGCGGCTGATTCGTACCGTGCTCGTTCGGTGTCTCCCGCTCGGTTCCCGATTCTTCCGGGCGCAGCCAGAGGCAAGGTGCGGTGCGTTCTCGGGCAAGGAATCCGGCGGGGCCGCTGCCTACGGTGGAGACGCACATGCCCGGGAACGATCGGGAAGGAACGACGCCGATGCCGGACGCGGAGGAGACGACAGAGATGGAAGCGGCATGGGACGACGGGCGGGCGGGCCGCCACCTGGCCGTCATGGGAGCCGTGACCGTCTGCGTGGCGTGCGCGCTGTGCCTGGTCCCTGGCATCGCCCACGGCATCGCGCCGCCGGCCACCGTGGGAGCGGTGGCGGTGGTGCTCACCCGCCTCTGGGCCTGGGCCCGTGACGTGAGGGCGTTGAGCCGGCCATGGCAGACCTGACGACGCGGCTGGCCCCGGAGGAACTGTGGGTTCTGTTCCGGCTGGTCGTGCCGCCGACCGAGGTGGAGCGCGCGCAGGGCGGGGGCCGGAGGCGGGCGGGTGACCGCGAGGCCCTGGCCGCCATCATCTTCGTGGCCACGTCCGGGTGTGCGTGGCGGCAACTGCCGCCGGTGTTCGGGCCCGCCTGGCCCACGGTGTACCGGCGTTTCGCCCAGTGGAGCCGGGAGGGGGTCTGGGCACGGCTCCGCGAGGTCCTCCTCGACGAACTCAGCGCCCGCAGCGGACTCGACTGGCCGTGTTTCGCGATCGAATCCGTCAGCGTCCGTGCGGCGGAGGGCGGGCGCCCGCGGGCCGTCGTCCCCGCCGCCCAGCCACCGCCACCCACGCCCGACGGGTTCGCTGTTCACTGCGGCGGCGCGGCGGCCGACGGCGGGTGCTTCAGGAACCGACGCGAAAGGGCGTGACCGTTCCGTGGACCTGCCGGGCGTGGGACGCGTAACGACGCCGCCCCAGCACGGTGACGGCGAGCCGGACGCGCAACGGGGCGTTCGCCAGGACGGCTTGGACGACCTCCGGATCCCCCTCGTACAACGCCATCCCGAAGACCAGCGGCAGATCCCTCTTCGCGATGCCGGCCATCCCGTGCACGCCGAGCTCGTGCCATTCGGCCGCGGTGATGTGCCGCTCCGACAGCGGCAGCACCTCCTTCTCCACCAGGGCCATGTGCCTGAGGAGCAGGGGCGCCAGCCGCTCGAACGCCCCCGCGAGGCCCGCAGAGTTCCGACCGTCGCTGCGCCAGCCCGCGAGCAGCCCGGTCGCCTCCGCGTGCAGACCCGCGACGGACCGGCGCTGCTGCCGCACGGTCGAGACGATGATCTCCGCCTCCACACCGGCGCGTTCGAGGAGCCTGGGCCACAGCAGCAGCTCCTCGCCCTCGTGCTGGGTGCGCAGGATCCGGCACAGCAGCGCCGCGTGGGCACCGACGGTCTCGGCGCGACGGGTGTCGCCGGGGACGACGGACCGGACGAGGTCGGGAAGCAGCCTGAATTCGCGGTGCAGCGCGGTGTGTACGGCGCTCATCCCACGGGTGTCGGCCATGGGTTCATTGACGAGTGGAGCCATTGTCTCTTCCGTGTCGTGCTGCCCGGCAGCGTCGCGGACGCCGCCGCGCAGCCGGTACGGGGGACTGCGCGCGACGTGGCCGCGTCGGCCCACGGCGTCGCGGCGCGATGCCGGGCTCTTCTGCCCAGGCCACTGTGCCAGCGGTGCCGGACCACCGCATGGGTCGAACAGCCCTGATGTGCGGGGGCAGCGCGGGTCGTTTGACGCCGCCGCCGGTTCCTCAGGCGCCTGGGTCCCATTCCTGGAGCAGGTCGAAGAGGCGCGGGTCGCCCTCGAGCTTGAGGGAGTCCGCCGGAATGCGGCCGTACAGGACCATGACCAGCTCGTGGGCCGTGCCCCGGGCGGAGGCGTCGACCGTCTCGTCCGGGGTCGCGGACGTGGCGCCGGGTGTGGGGATACGGGCGGTCCGCGCGCCGTCGGCGGAGAGCCACAGCCGCCAGGAGCGGCCCTCGGTGGCGTGGTAGTCGACGATGGCGGGCTCGTGCGGCCAGGCGCTCGTCGTGGCGCAGCAGGTGGACAGGAACTCGTCGACCCCGTCGAGTGCCACCTCCTCCGGCAGCGGCTCGGCGCCGCCCACCGTGAGCTGCGCGTCGTAGGTGTGCACCGCGAGCTGCTGGAGCTGGTGCCGGGCGACGGCACCGCAGGTCTGCGGCGACTGGGAATCCCCCCACCACGTCCAGCAACCGCGGTCCGGGCCGGCCTCGCGCAGGGCGTCCAGCAACTCCCGCGTCGCGCCGGCCAGCCAGTCCTGCTGCGCCTCGCGCTCCCGGGGCACGTCAGGGGCGTCGACCGGTACGGCCTTCCCCGGGGCGCCGGGTCCGGCGGCGACGGTGGCCGCCCAGGCGTGGCGTCCCTCACCGATGTGCTGCACCAGATCGAACAGTGTCCACTCGGGGCAGGTCGGCACCTGCACGTCGAGGCTGGGCGCGGAGGCGACGGCGGCGCGGAAGGCGGCGGCCCGCTCGTCGATCAGCCGCAGCAGATCGGGGAAGTCCAAAGTCATGTTCACGCCGGTTGTCTACCACGGTGCTCCGGCGACGGGACAGCGGTTTTTGCCGCCCCGTCACGGGCGTGCGGCCCGGCGCCCGGAGAGGATCCGGCAGCGGTTCCGAGTGCCGCGTTCTTGCGCGGTTCCGGAACCGGCTGCCGGATCTGCCCAGTCGGCGTGGCCCGGTGGACGTCACCAGTCCGAGTTGGTCGCCCCCAGACTCAGCAGGACCTGGTCGAAGGTGTTGCCGTCGTTGTCGTCGGTGTACGCCATGGAGAGGGTGCCGAACGGGGAGGAGGTCAGCGAGAGCTGCTCCTGCCGGCCGGTCGTGACCTGGCTGACGGACTGGGCCGGCAACCGGCCGGCGAAGGTGCCGTCGGGGTTGAGGCCCCGGGCCCAGACCGCCGGATCGGTGCCGGCGACGCTCCAACCGACCACGGCGTCGCGCTGGTCGTCGATGCCGACGGTGGGGTTGCCCGCCCCGGTTCCGGTGGAGACCTCGACCTCGGCCGAGCCGGCGGTGCCGGTCGCCGTGAACGACCGGGCCCAGACACCACGGGTCCCGGTGTGATCGGACTCCCACGCCACGGCGAAGTCGCCGTTGAAGTTCGCGGCCACGGCCGGGCGCTGCTGCTGCCCGTCGCCGAGGCTGTTGGCGCTGCGGCGGCTGAGCGTGACCGCCCCGTTCGCCTTGGTCAGCTTCACCAGGCCGATCTGGTAGAAGCCGTTGTTGTCGGTGTCCTCGTCCCAGACGACGACGGCGTCGCCCGAGGCGGAGGTCGCGATGTCGGGGTTGTGGTGCGCGCCGCCGGCCGCGTTGACCGTCACCTCGTAGGCCTTCGTCGTGGTCCCGGTGAACCCGGCGGCCTTCACCGTCGCCGCCGCGGTGCCCTGGATGTCCTCCCACACCACGGAGAACGCGACCGCCGTGGTGCTGTTGGGCGCGCCGTCCGGGTCGACCGCGACGCGCGGATGGATCTGCTGGCCGTCGGCGCTCGCGTTGGCCTGGCCGGAGCCGAGGAGCGTACCGGCCGGGGAGAGCACCCGGTAGGTGATGTTGTAGAACCCGTTGCCGTCCGGGTCCTCCGCCCATACGACGACGGTGTTGCCCCGGTCGTCGATGCCCACGTCCGGCTCGAGATGGCGCCAGGCCACCCCCGCGGTCCCGCCGGCCGAGAGCTTCTTCTCGTAGGCCGAGACGCCGTTGCGGTACATCCGCACCCACACGTCGCTGTGCGCGTTGTCGCCCGGATTGGTCGAGTCGCGGTCGTCCTCCCAGACCACCGCGGTGTCGCCGAGGCGGTTGGCCGCGATCGAGGAGGTGTCCTGGTCACCGGCGGAGTCGCTGTTCGCGGTCGCCCAGGACGAGGGCCCGGCCGCCGAGGCCGGGGAGACCATGGCGAGGACCGCGGCGAAGCCGGCGACGGCCGCGCCGAGTACGGAGAGCTTACGCATCGGCCAACCCCGGCTGTCCGTCGTGAATGACAAAGGTCCGCGCGGTGGTTGCCGCCGCGCCGTGTTCGGTCACCGTCGCCACCGACCGGAAGTCGGCTGTCAGCTGCGACGGCGTGATGTGGGTGCGGACGTAGCCGCGCCGCTCGGAGTAGAAGCGCAGGTGCGGGTTGAGCGATCCGTTGGGGATCGTCGTCGTGGCGCTTCCGTTGCCGGTGCTGGTGATGGAGGTGCAGACCAGCTCGGAGCCGATCGTCGCCGACGACGGATTGGCGTAGTCGGCCTTGAGGTTGTTGCCCCACGACGCGTGCACGTCACCGGTGAGGACGACCGGGTTGCGTACGCCGCGGTCGATGATGCCCTGCTGGATCCGCGCCCGGCTGCCCCGGTACCCGTCCCAGGCGTCCATGTTCATCGCGCCGGCCGAGTTCACGTTGCGGGCGAAGAAGACCTGCTGGCCGATGAGGTCCCAGGTGCCCAGACGCTGGCCGAGTCCGTCGAGCAGCCACGCCTCCTGAGCCGCGCCGGTGATCGAACGGGACGGCAGATCGGCGTCGGCACAGACCTTCGTGCCGTCGCCGCAGGCCTGGTCGTCGCGGAACTGGCGGGTGTCGAGCATGTGGAACGTGGCGAGGGTGCCCCAGCGGACCCGGCGGTAGAGCTGGATGCTGTTGCCGGAGGGCGTCGCGGCGGCCCGCAGCGGCATGTTCTCGAAGTAGGCCTGGTACGCGGCGGTGCGGCGCGCGGTCCACTGGGCCGCCGTCAGCGCGGGGCTGCTGTCGGCGCGGACCATGTTGGCGTAGTTGTTCTCCACCTCGTGGTCGTCCGGCACGACCAGCCACGGCGCGATCGCGTGCGCGGCCTGCAGGTCGGGGTCGCTGCGGTAGAGCGCGTAGCGGCGGCGGTAGTCGGCCAGCGACACGATCTCGCTGCCGAGGTGCTGGCGCACGGCGCCGGCGGTGGCGCCGCCCTCGTAGATGTAGTCGCCCAGGTGCAGGATCAGGTCGGGGCGGTCGTCGGCCATCCGGCGGTAGGCGGTGTAGTAGCCCTGCTCGTAGTGGGCGCACGAGGCGAAGGCCATCGTGAAGTCGCGCCCGACCGTGTTCACCGCCGGCGCGGTGCGGGTCCGGCCCACCGGGGAGATGAATCCCTGCGCCCGGAACCGGTAGTAGTACTCGGAGTCCGGAGCGAGTCCGCCGGCCAGCACGTGCACCGCGTGGGCCTGGGCGTAGCGCGCGGTGAACGTACCGGAGCTGACGAGGGTGGTGAAGTTCTGGTTGGTCGACACCTGCCAGTCGACGGCGACGTCGGCGTTGGGCATGCCGCCCTGACCGTCCGCGTTGGTCGGTGCGGGAGCCAGACGCGTCCAGAGAACCACGCTGCTGTCGTCCGGTTCGCCGGAGGCGACACCGAGCGTGAAGGGGAAGGGAGTGGAGGCGGCGGCCGACGGCTGGGCCGTCGCCCCGATCTGGAGCGCCGCGACGCTCGCTGTGGTGAGCCCGCCTAGGATGAAGATGCGGCGACTGAGGTTGCTCATGGGCGCCGATGCTCGTGGACCCGGGTGAACTTCCCGCCCTGCGACGGGGGCGGTCAAGTGACATGCCCAGGCCGCGAGTTGGTGCGCTTTTATGGGCATGTCGCGGGCGCCGGAACGGGGGCTCGGCCGCTGATCAGCCGTTGTGGTCCAGCCGCGCTGTTCACATTCCCGGCGTCCGTTAACCACCCGTCCAATGAGCGCCCCGGCACGCAACCCGTCCTTCATTTTTTGGCATGCCTCGACCAGTGGGTGCACGTCGTGACCGGCCGTTGTGTCGCTCGCCGCGGGGGACGTCAGGTTCCGCGATGCCGTCCGGAACGCGTCTCCCGGCCCGCCGTGTACGCCACGCGGAGTGTCCGGTCAGGCAGCCGGCGCCACGTTGTGGTTGAGCCGGAACATGTTCGCCGGATCGTAGGTCCTCTTGACCGCCGCCAGCCGCTCGTAACGCTCCGGCCCATAGACCGCGGGGGCGTCGGCAGCCTCGTCCGGCGCCAGGTTGTTCACCAACCGCCGGTCGCCCCGCCAGGGCTCCATGCCGTCGAGCAGCACGGCGACGGAGTCCTTGAGCTGCTGCTCCCGCGAGACCGGACCGCCCGCGACGCCCAGTAGGACGTACGGCAGTCCCCTGGTCGCGACGGCGTTGGGCACGGCCGGTTCCCGGTCCCATGCGCCGCCCAGAGCGCGCAGTTCGACCATCGTCAGGCTGCTCCCGGAGCCCGGGCCGGCGAGGTCGACGAGCCGGTGCTGGGCCAGTGAGGGGAACTCCCGCAGCATGATGCTCCGTTCGTAGTAGGGCACTGGTTCGGCCGGCTCATTGTGGATTGTCGCCACCTTCGTGTACGGCATGTCCGCAACGGTGTCCATGACGGCCGGGGCCGCCGCCCGCAGCGGCGCCACCATCCACTCGCCGTCCGAGACGGTGCCGTTGTAGGCGATCCGAACGGACACCAGGAACTGCCGGTGCAGGGGCACGGGCAGTTCGGTCTGCCCTGCGAGCCGCAGGACGGCGAACGACGAGACCATGGTCTCGGGCGTGCCCGGGTGCCAGGCAGTCCAGGCGCCCAGCACGTCGGCCATCCGCTCACCGGGGAAGTAGAGGGCGCCGCCGTAGAGCCGGGACACCGGGAACAGGTCGAATTCCAGCGCGGTGACGACCCCGAAGTTGCCCTTGCCGCCGCGCAGTGCCCAGAACAGTTCGGGCTCGGAGCGCGCGTCGGCATGCCGTAGTGCGCCGTCGGCGGTCACCACGTCGAGCGAGCGGACGTGGTCGGCGGCGTAGCCCTGGGAACGGCCGAGGGTCGGGCTGAGTCCGCCGCCCAGGGTGTAACCGGCAACGCCCACCGTGGGGTTGGACCCGTTCAGCGGAGCCAGCCCGGCCTCGGCAGCCCTCTTGACGACCTCGGACCACACCGCTCCGGCGCCGACTCGGGCCGTGCGGCCGGCCGCGTCGACGTTCACGTCGTTCATCCGGTGAGTAGCGATCACGACGGCGCCGAGAGCCGGGCCGACCATCTGGTGGCCGGTGCTCTTCACCACGACCGGCCGGCGCTGTCCCGCCGCGAACGTGACGGCCGCCCGGACATCGGCCGCGTTCTCCGCCACCACGATCACCGCGGGCAG
Source organism: Streptomyces sp. NPDC088732 (assembly GCF_044751205.1). Taxonomy (NCBI): domain Bacteria; kingdom Bacillati; phylum Actinomycetota; class Actinomycetes; order Kitasatosporales; family Streptomycetaceae; genus Streptomyces; species Streptomyces sp. NPDC088732. The sequence continues at coordinate 76,292 of NZ_JBIVLI010000032.1, read as the reverse complement.
CAGGTCGTGATTCAGGTTGAAGACCACGCGTTCGTCGTCGTATCCGGCGTCGCCCGGCAGCAGAACCGAACCTGTCACCGCTGCATCGAGGGCCGCCGCGGCATCCGCCGACAGGACCGGTGAAATGGATGAATTGCCGAAAGCCATGGCACACTTCCCGCTACTCGTGTGAATACCCGGGAGCCGCGACACCCGGGTACACCCGGAAGCCCCGTACTCGCTCCCAACCTTCACACTGCCCGACCTGAGTTGCCACGCCCATTCGGCCCAAAAGCACCTTAATTCGGACATTGGGGGGTGGGGCTGAAGCAACCAAGTAGGCTTTTTGCTTCGGGTCCTTCGCCACGTCGCGGAGTGCTCCGCGTCAGGTGTGTGTGCCTGGACCTGGCCCGGCCACCACCGGACGTCGGGGGAGTCGGCGCGAATGACCTTGGCTCTGCTGAGGATCTTGGCGTCGAGCGTGCCCGGGACCGGGTCGCGCACGAAACGACAGCGCGGCAGCGCCCCGGTCTGATCTACAGTCACGAAATCTGGTCGCAGATCGACAGGGGGTACGTACGGTGCCTACTACTGGCGAGAAAATAAGTAGCTGGGTCGAGGAAATGGCGGGACTCTCCTCGAAGTTTTCGAGGGGCTTTGAGGTGTGGTACGGATACGAGCCGGACGCGAACGAGTTGATGCTGACATCACTAGCCGAGTCTGATGCCCGCCGGGCTCTCTCGGCCATGGGGGCTCCTGGCGATCTGCTGAAATTCTATGAGCGGGTACTCCGGATATCGTGGCCCGATGTTGGTAATGGATTCTTTGTGAATTCCGCTGAAGAGGTCGTTGCTGGGCGCGGAGACTGGCAGCCGGCCGAGGTGATTGGGGCCGTTACTGACTCGGTCATCGTGTTCGCGTCTGACGGCGGGGGTGGCCTGTACGCCCTGACGTCCACCGACGGAAAGGTGTACCGACTGTTTGGCGGGTCTCTCGTCGGTGCCACCTACGACGTTGATGAATCGGGCGTGGGGCTAATTGCAGTCGACTTCTGGGAGTTCCTGGAATATCTGCGAAAGCAATTGTTGCTCGCCATGACCGCACAGATCCCTGAATGCTGATGCAGAGGAAGTCAGGCGCCACGCCCTGGGTCGTTACCCCGCAATAGGTGGAAAGTTCGGCAGTGGAGCTTGTCGACGCTTTCCGGCAAGCGGGAGCGGACCAGTGACTCGGCCAGGCCTTCCCAGCCGTGACCGTGGCTTTCGGCATTGTGCCCCTCGAAGACGTCAGCGACCTGCTCCATGTCGATTTCGAATAGGTAGAGGCAGTGGGAGGGCTCGGATTCGCGGCCCTCGTCCAGGTGGAACGGTGCCAGGGCTGATGGTTCGCTCATGCGGCGATGGTGTTGATGGCCGTGTTCCGACGCTGCGCCCTGGTGCACGGTCGGTGTGCAGAGGCTTTGGGCTGGAGCTGCCATCGGGCGAGAGACATCTCATGTCGTTGCGGGTCAAGTCTGAGCGTCAGACTGCCGGGGTTGGCGAGGTGGCGAAGGCTCGGTTGGGGTCGTACTTCGTGTGCCTCGCCGGGCTGCAGGGTTCCGTCTGCCTCTCCGACGGCGTACCAAAAGTCGTAGTCGAGCATCACTACGCGAACTGTCGTGGGCACCGTGCCGTCATACAGCCACGCACCCGTCGCCACGACTGACCCCATGCGATCATCCTAAGCGCGGCCGGATCGGTCGCCGGCGGCCGTTTCGAAGGCTGCGCGCACAGTTCTTGTCGAAGTGGAGGGCCGGTCTCTCACGTGGGCGTCTCTCCTGGCCGACCATCGTGACCTGAGGGCACACCATCAGCCTCGGTTGTCGTCTGTCAACGTCGGCCTGCCTCGGACGGCCCAGGGGCGGCCCGACGCGGCTCAATACCGGAAGCGTGCGGTATCGCCGTCGATCCGCAGCAGAAGTCTCTGATGACTTCGCCCCACTTTCGGGCACCAATTGGGTCTGATGCCTGTCCCGCAAGTCGCGATCCGGGGATGCTGGCTTGTCGGTGCTCGGACCTAGTATGCGAAGCATGACGCGGTATGTTGATGAGGATCTCCACGGTGTGGAGTTCCGCGAGTGCGATTTGACCGGGGCACGCCTGATCGGCGTCGTCATGCAGGATGCCGTGATCGACGGGCTCGTCACCAACCTTGTGGTGAACGGTGTCGAGGTCACCGAGTACGTCGAGGCAGAGCTCGACCGGCGTCATCCGGTGCGGGTGCTGATCCGCTCGGAGGACCCTGCTGATCTGCGCGAGGCATCGCGTCAGCTCCATGCGGGCTGGGCCGCCACGATCGAGAGAATCCGCCGTACGCCCGGCATCGAGCGCCGCAGCGTGAACGACGAGTGGTCGGCGGTGGAGACGATGCGCCACCTGGTCTTCGTCCACGACTCGTGGTTCCGCCGCTGCTGCCTGGGCTCGACGGAGCTGTTCACGCCGATGGGCATCGGGCCGACCGTTGAGCCCTACCGTGAAGCGCACGGGCTCGACCTCTCGCTCGATCCGGGCCTCGACGAAATCGTGAGCGTGCGCGAGGCGCAGGCCGCCGAGCTCGACGCCTGGCTCGACGAGGTCACCGCTGTCCAGCTCGCAGCGCGAGCGCCGGTGCCCGACGACGATGTCTGGCCGCCTTACGCCCGGGGCCGTTTGGTGCGGCAGTGCCTCCGCACGGTGCTCCACGAGACCTTCGAGCACCACGGCTTCTGCGTCCGTGACCTCGACCTGATCGAGGCACAGGACGCTGAGTAGGGCCGGGTGTGAACTCGGCCGGCGGCTTCTTGGCCACGGCGGGGTGTACCTGGCGGCAACTGCCGCCTGGGTCTGACCCGTCCGGGCCGACCGCACGCCGGAGGTTCACCGAGTGGAGCCGAGCCCGGGTATGGGGGGACCGGTCAGCCCCTCTCCATCGGAGTCTCCGCAGCCAACACCCGCAACATCCAGGGGCTCGCCCCCTGTGCCCGGCATACCGCCCATCTGCTCACACCGTGGATCGCGGCTGCGAAAATCCGTCAAGCCCCATGGCGCGGTATGACCGCGCGCTGCGGATCAGGTCAGGGGGCCCGCGATGCCGCTCATCAGCTGATCGAACATCCCCCGCCAACAGGCGGGCACTACGCTGTGACTCGCGGCATCCGCTTGATCCTCAGTCGTCACGCACCGATGATCATTGCTGGCCCCACCGCCTGTTCGTCGAGCTCACCAGCAAGATCACCGTCAACGGCTGGAGTACTGATGACCGACTTGCGGCAGGCTCACGATGCCGCTCGCGCGATCGCGGTAGCGACCCTCGGACGTGACCCCGGTGTCATGACCACCGCTGAGAGCAGCTCCCATCACGTGTTTGTCGGCTCGGACGTCGTCGTGAAGATCATCGATGCCGACGGCCACGCGCGACTGAACCGGGAGATCACGCTCGCGCCCCACCTGCCACTAGGCCTGACGGCCCCTCTGCTCGGCAGCGGGTTTCATCACCTGGGGACTCGGGACGTTCGCTACGCCTGCTATGCCCGCATGCCGGGGGCGGCTCCCGGTATGGGCATGCCCGGTGTCGACGGTGTGACCGCGCGTCTTTTGGCGGAGGAGGCAGTCCAGCGGCTCGACGCACTGCACAGCTGGATGCCCACGGCCCACGTCGAACGCACGCTCAGAGAATCTCTCGACCACGGCGGGTTCACCAGCCGGGCCGCGCTCTTTGCCGAGGTTGAGAGCCTCGCCGCCCTCGACCAGCACGGAACCGTGCCTCGCCGTCTGCTCGACGGCCTGACGGCGATCGCGGAGCGGGCACCGCTGCATGCACGAGCAGTTGTTCCGGTTCACGCGGACTGTCACTGGGGCAACTGGCTCGCGTGCGACCAAAGCGTGACGGCCCTGCTGGACTTCGAATGGGCCCGCTTCGGCGAACCGGTCGATGACTGGTTCTTCCTGGCCCGATTCAGCGGGCCGCACATGGAGACCGTACTCGACGTCATCGCCCGCGCGACGACGACCTCTCCGGAGACTCTTCGAGCAGGATGCGAGGTCCGTGAGGCGAGCTACCTCGCTTCCGACCTCCGTACCGCGATCGAACACCCTGGTGCCTCCGCGCAGATGGCTGCTGCGAGGCTCCGTGAACTCGAGGAGCTCGTCGTCGGACGCTACTGGTGGCGACACACCCAGTGATACCAGCTGTGGCGAGGACTGAACGTCGGCCCATGCCACTGACCGCGCGTGTGCGAGCACGGTGTCGACTTTGCAGGTGTCAGAGGGGGTATCGCCGCCCCGGCTCCGGCCCCTGGCAGGATCGGGGCATGGAGGTCATCCCCGGACGTGGTGTCGACCTCGTCAAAATCGGCGAGCACCGTTCGCGAGTCGAGGAGCGCGTCGGGCTGCCGCATCACGGGCCCGGCGGCGAGCGCGCGGTCTGCAACACCTCGCCAATGCTGGTGATCACCTATGCGGCGGACGGCACGGTCGAACTCGTTGAGATCAGTCATGGCGGCGGGGGCGGGGATGCCGAAGCCGAGTTCGACGGAGTCCAGCTGACCTACCGCTTTCTCGATGATGTCGTCTCTGAACTCCATGCCCGCGGGTACACCAGCACCCGCTCCGACATCGGTCACGACTTCCATGCCGGCTTCGCGGTGTGGTCCATGGACTCACTGTGGGCAGGCGACCTCGATCCAACAGCCGGCGAGGACGATGAACGTGCCATTTCAGAGGGCGTGTCCGTAGCGCCGTACTCCTACTTCCGTGGGAATGAGACGTAGTTCCGAGCGTTACGCATGCCGCTGGGCGGCGGATCCGGGCCCGTACAGCTCTGGGCGACTCGGGCAGGACGCGGCGGCTTCGGGCAACGGCACCCCAGCGATCGACGCCGTCGAGCACGCCGGCTCGTTCCTCCGGCTGTGGGCCGACAGCGCCGATGAGCGGCCCATCGAAATTCCCGCCGTTGAGCTGCTGGGCATGCTTCAGACCGTGCACACCGAGCTGAGCGGCTTCCTCGCTCTCGTCGAGCTGTGGGCGGATCGGTACGTCCCTGCACTCGCCCCAGCGCTTGTGGGCAAGCTCGCGGAGGATCTGGACATCGGCGCCCCGCTGGGCTGAGCCCACGCCCCGGCTGACCGCGACGGCCGAGGGGGTGTGCTCCAACCGGCCGGAGCACACCCCCCCTGTACCGCCGACGACCTACGGGATCCGTACCGTCACGGACTTCCCCGGCTTGACGGTGAGCTGCTTGCGGAAGGCGCCCGCGCGCAGTTCGGTCGTGGTTCCGCCGGTGCTGCGGACGGTCGCCTCGGTCACCTTGCCGTTGCGCCAGGCGAGGTCCACCTCGAAGCCGCCGCGGGCGCCCACTCCGGTCACCGAACCCTTCGCCGCCCAGGCGTCGGGAAGTGCGGGCAGCAGCTCGATGACGCCCGGTCGCGAGTAGAGGATCATCTCCAGCGCGGCGGTGGCACCGCCCAGGTTCGCGTCGATCTGGAAGATCGTGTAGCTGCCCTGGCTGTACATGTCGAACCAGTTGGCCGAGGTGCCGTTGCTGTTGGTGATGGACGGCCGCAGCACGGTCAGATAGAGCTGGTAGGCCTTCTCGGCGTCCTTCAGCCGCGACCAGCACAGCGAACGCCACGCGCACGCCCAGCCGTAACTGTCCATGCCGCGGGCCGTGAGCAGCGCCCGCACCCCGTCGAGCAGCGCCGGCGAAGCGGTGTCGGAGGCGATCCGGTCGCCCGGGTAGAAGCCGATGAGCGGGGACAGGTGACGGTGCGTGACCTCGCCGAGGTTGTCGGGGGTCATCCATTCCTCGAGCCAGCCGGTCTTCGGGCTCACCCGGGGCAGGTAGAGCCTGGCCTGCATCGCGTCCAGCTCGGCGGCCATCCCGGTGTCCCGGTCGAGTACGCGGGAGGCGGTCTTGAACTCCTCGAAGAGCTCCCACGCCAGTTCCTGGCCGTAGGTGTTGCCCTTCCCGTCCGGGCCGTGCTCGGGCGACCAGGAGGTGTCGTCGATCAGGACCTCGTGCGACGTCCCGTCCTCGTCCTTGACGGTGGTCGTGATCAGCCGCGCCTGCCAGAACTCGGCCGCGCCCTTGAGGACCGGGTAGATCAGCTCCAGGTACTCCCGGTCCTGGCTGTACTCGTAGTGCCGCCACAGCGAGTTGCACAGCCAGGCGTTGCCTGAGGGGTGCCAGGCCCAGCCGCTGCCGCCGTGGATGTTGGTGGAGAACGCGACCGCCCACCCGGCGATCTTCCCCGAGCTGTTGCGGAACCGGTTGCGGTCGCTGTTGAACAACCGCTTGGTGACGTCGGTCCAGACGGGCAGCTGGGACACGCAGTACCGGGCGAGGGCGAGGGAGTTCTCGCCGAGGCCCGCCGGGTCGGCGAGCCAGTAGTTCATCTGGATGTTGATGTCGGTGTGGTAGTCGGCGTACCAGTCCGGGTTGTTGTTGTGCACCCAGATGCCCTGCAGGTTCATCGGCAGCCAGTCGCGGGAGCCGGTGATCGTCAGGTAGCGGCCGTACTGGACGTACGCGGCCTCCAGTTCCGGGTCGGGCGTCGTCGCGTCGGTGTACCTGACGGCGATGCGCGACCACGAGTCCAGGGAGCGCTGCAGCGCCGACGACTCGCCCAGGTCGATGGCGAACCGGTTGTAGAGCCGCTGGTAGTCGGCGACGTGCGTCCGCAGCAGCGCGTTGCCGGAGACCTTAGCCGCGGCGGCGACCTTGGCGCGGGCCACGGCCAGGGGATCGGTGCCCGGCTCGCGGAAGTCCTTCGCGGCGTCGGGGGAGTAGTCCGTGCCGCCGCACACCACGATCAGCAGCTCACGGCAGCCGGCGAAGGACAGCTTGTCGCCGTCCACACTGACCCGGCCCGTGGAACTGACCGCGGTCACCGCGGCGGCGTAGCGCAGGCCGTTCTTCAGCGCGCCATTGAAGGCGAGTTGCCCGCTGCCGCCCGTGGTGGTCTCGCCGTGGGTGCCGGCCAAGGAGACGGTACCGGTGTGCGGGCCGCCGGAGAGGCGGATGACGACCACGTCGTCCGGGTGGCTGGCGTAGACCTCGCGGCGGTGGACGCTGCCGTTGTGGAGGTACGTCGCCGAGACCACGCCGTTGCTGAGGTCGAGCTGCCGGCGGTACTTGGTGACCGCGTCACCGGAGTGGCCGGGCAGCGCGATCCGGAGCTTGGCGAGCAGGCCGAAGCTGCCGAAGTCGTCGGGACCGTACGGGAGTTGCCCGTCGTCGGTCGGGGTGTCGTTGGCGCCGCCGGACCAGAACGCGCCGTCGGTCAGGTAGAGGAAGTCGTCCGCCGGGTCGCAGCCGGTCAGCGCGCCCAGCCGGCCGTTGCCGACCGGCAGGCCCTCCTGGATGATCCGTCCCTCGTTGGCGGGCGTGCGGTACCAGAGCGTCGTGGCCTGGCCGTCGGGAACGAGGTCCACGCTGGTCGGGCGGGCGGGGGCGGCGTGTGCGGCGAACGGGGAGAGGCCGCCCGACAGGGCGATACCTCCGCTGGTGACGCCGGCGATGCGGAGGAAGTCGCGGCGGGAGGAAGCGGACACGGCAAGGGGTCCTTTCCAGGGGTTGCGGGGAGCCCACGAGAAGTATTCATAAATAATCAACTTGCCTTGGGCACGTCAACGCCTGGAGGCCAAATTAGTCCGACCTTTCTTGCGATGGGTGCGGGTATTGTCCCTATTTAGTCCGTGATTTCGGCACGATAGGCCCAGTGTCGGGGCGCTCTCGCGGGAGTAGATCGGATGTCTGCAGTGTGTGGTGCCGAGTGCGGCTACTCCGGGACGATGCAGAGGTCGGCGGTCAGCGCCGCGCGCGCCCATTCCTCCCAGGCCCCGGGGGGCCAGCCCCGGTCGCGCACGAAGATCAGGTACAGCTCGGGGCTGAGCAGCCCGTACAGCAGGTCGGCGGCGCGGGCCGCATCGATGCCGGGGCGGACGTCGGGCTTGGCGACCAGCGCCTCCGCGGCGGCGTACTGGACGGTGTACCGCGGATCCGGGTCGGCGGCCCACTCCGCGGCGATCTGCGGGTCGGTGGCCGCGGCGGCCGCGATCAGCGGCATGATCGGGCCGACCCGGCCGAGGATCCCGCCGACGCCCTGTACGTGGGCGCGCAGTTGGCCGACGGCGGTGGGCTCGGCGCATGCCGCGCGGAACCAGGGCCGGTCCATCGTGGCGACCGGTTCCGCATCGCCGGCGATGGACGTGTCGACGACGTCCTTGAACAGCGCGCGCTTGTTTCGGAACACGAAGTAGACGGTCTGCACGGCCACCCCTGCGTGGTCGGCGACCTCCTGAAGGCTCGTCGCCCCGTACCCCTGCGCGACGAACAACTCCCGCGCCGCCGCGACGATCCTCTCGCGGGTGCGCCGCGAGCGTTCGGCCCGCTTGTCGGGGAGTTTGACGGTGCGTTGGCCGGAACCCTTGACCGCGTCCATGGGGGAAGTCTATCTCTAGAGTCAGTCACTAGAGTTGGACTCTAGATTTCTGGAGGGCAGTCGTGAGCGAGCCTCGGACCGCTGCGGAACTCGACCAAGAGGCGGCCCTGCGCCGCGCGTTGGAGGACTACTACCGGGACGGCAAACCACCGTGGGACAGCGGTGTCACGCCGCCCGAACTGATCGCCCTCGTGGAGGGCCCGGACGCGGTCCCGCCCGGCCGCGCCCTCGAACTCGGCTGCGGCACCGGGACCAACGCGGTGTACCTGGCCCGGCACGGCTGGCACGTCGCGGCCGTCGACCTGGTCGACCGCGCCGTCCGGCAGGCCCGTGGGAAGGCCGACGCGGCGGGGGTGGACATCGCGGTGCTGTGCGGGGACGCCACCCGGCTCGACGAGGTGGGCGTGCCCGGTCCGTACGACCTCTTCTTCGACCTGAGCTGCTACTGCGGCATCCCCCCGCACCGCCGCGACGCCTACGCGGACGGCCTCACGAAGCGGGCCGCGGAGGGAGCGCGCCTGCTGATGTTCGGCTACGGCCCCGGAGCCCTGGACGACCCGGTCCCCGGCGTCACCGCGGACGAACTCAGCACCAGGTTCGCCGGGTGGCACCTGACCGACGTGACCCCCGGCACGAACCCCTTCCCGACGTTTTGGTTCACGCTGCGCCGCGCTTCCGCACAGGCGTGAGGGCCGCCGTGCCCCCGCGCGGCAGGCGTCGCTGACGCGGCCGGATCCGCCCGCCCGGCGGATCCGGCCGGCCGTGGCCGCGTCACACACCGGCGCTTCGGGCCTGACCGGGGGCGCTCTGCGTGAGGGCTCAGTCGGCCGCGTTGTAGCGCTGGAGGTGGTCGGCGAGCTGCTGCACGTCCGTGTCGTCCCAGTCGGCGAAGCGTCCGGCGAAGGCCTGCCGGCGTCGTTCATTGGCCTCGGCCAGCAGGCGCAGGCCCTGTTCGGAGGGGTGGAGGATCTGTCCGCGCTGGTCGTTCGGGTCGGCGGCGCGCACGATCAGGCCGGCGCGCTCCAGCACCGCGGTCTGGCGGCTGACGGTGGACTTGTCGAGCAGGAAGTGGCAGGCCAGGTCGGTGCCGCGGCAGCCGCCGCGCTCCGTCATGTAGTCGAGCATGCCGTACGCCACCAGTGACAGTTCGGGGTGGATCTGCGCGGCGCGCGTGCGGGCGCGGCGGGCGAACGCGGTGAGTTCGCGCTGGATCGTGTCGATGGCGTTCTCGCGTGCGGGCATCCGGGCCTCCTCCATATAGATGTACTATACAAGAAAGAAGGTTGCATTTACCAATCACATCGAGAGGTATGTTCCCCATGACCGCATCCTCGGCCGCCGCCGCTTCGGGAGGGGCCCACGCTCACGCGGCCCCCCGTCTGCGCCACAGCGTGGGGCGCATAGCCCTCCACCTGGTGACCCCGCTGCTGATGTGCCTGGGCATGGGCCTCGCCTACCTGGGTGCCTTTCACGCCCCCGAGCCGCACGGGATGAAGGTGGCGGTTGTCGGGACCGGACCGCGCGCGCAGGTCCTCGCGCAGACCCTCAAGGACAAGGCCGGCGACGCGCTGGACGTCACGACCGTCCCCACGCGTGGCGCCGCCGTGCACCAGCTGATGGACCGCGACCTGGCCGGTGCCTACCTGCCGTCCGCGGACCATCCGCGCCTGCTGGTCGCCAAGGCCAACTCCGACACCACCGCGACGGCCGCCGAGACCGTCTTCCGCCTGGTGGCCGACCGCACGGGTACCGCCCTGGACGTCACGGACGTCGCGCCCACCTCGCACGGCGACCCGACAGGGCAGGGCCTCTTCTTCGTCCTGGTCACCATCAGCATCGGCTCCTACGCCAGCGTGGCCGCGATCGGCGCGGCCGGCGCCGCGCTGCGGCTGTGGACCCGCGCCGCCATCGGCCTGGCGACCTCACTGGTGGTGAGCGTCATCGGCACCGTGCTCGCGGGGCCGGTGTTCGACATCGTCGATCACGACCTCGCCGCCGTGTGGGCCATGGCCTGGCTCTACTCGGCGGGCATCATCGCCATCGGTGTCGGCCTGCACACCTTCCTCAAGCGGTGGACCACCCTGACGATGATGACCCTCTTCGTCATGCTCAACTTCACCACCTCGGGCGGCATCTTCCGCCCCGAACTCCAGAACGGCTTCTTCGGCGCCCTCCACGCCTTCTGGAACGGCGCGGGCTTCGTCGAGGGCGTCCGCAGCATCCTCTACTTCCCCTCCGGCGCCGGCCTGGCCGGCCGGGTCACCTCGCTGGTCCTCTGGCTCGGTGCCGGACTCATCGCCCTGGCCGCTGCGGACGCGGCGGAACGACGCACCCGCCGGGCCGGTGCGCCGCCCGCCGCGCTGCCCCCGGTGGAACGGGAGGCCGAGGAGGAGATCGGCGAGGCCGTGGCCGTCTGACGCCCGGACCCCGACCCCGGCCACTGCCTGCGCCGCCGGTCAGGACAGGATCTCGACGAACCCGTCGGTCCCGTGCACGCGGATCCGCTGCCCGTCCCGGATCAGCCGGGTGGCGCTCTCCACGCCCACGACGGCCGGCAGGCCGTACTCCCGGGCGATCACCGCGCCGTGCGTCATCAGGCCGCCCACCTCCGTCACCAGGCCCGCGATGCCGACGAACAGCGGCGACCAGCTCGGGTCCGTGAACGTGGTGACCAGGATGTCGCCCGCCGCGAGGTCGGCGTCCCCGATGTCGAGGACGACACGGGCCCTGCCCTCGACGGTCCCGGCCGACACCGGCAGACCGGTGAGGGCGCCGGCCGGCACGTCGTCGCGCCGGTAGGCCCCGTTCAGGGCCTCACCGTCCGAGGTGAGCACCCGGGGCGGTGTGAGCGCGGCGTACGAGCGGAACGCCTCCTTGCGCTGCCGGATGAGCCCGCCGTCCACCCGCCGGGAGCGCACCGCCTCGTGGAACTCCTGGAACGTCAGGTGGAAGACGTCCTCCTGCTCCGGCAGCACACCGTCCCGCACGAGGCGCTCGGCCTCGCCCATCAGGGCCCGCTTGTAGACGAAGTAGCGGCTGACGATGCCGTACTTCGGGTACTCCCGGTAGCCGATGAAGGTACGGACCCGGTCGATCATCCACTTCGCCTCGCCGGCCTTCCGCTCCCCGTCCGGCAGGGCCCGCAGACGCGACAGCACGTCCCGTTCCTTCTCCTCCGCCTTCCGTCGCCCCTCCTCGAAGCGCCGCCCGGCCGCGCCGGGCCCGGAGTTCCTGACGTTGTCGAGGATCACGGGCACGAGCGCGGTGGGGCGTTCGCGCCACCGCGGCCTGGTGATGTCGATCTCGCCGACGCAGCGCATGCCGTACCGGTCGAGGTAGGCCTCGATGGCGTCGCGCGCCTCCGTCCCGCCGGGGACCTTGGGCAGTTCGTCCAGGAAGCCCTCGTCCAAGGCGCCCTGGAGGAACGCCACCACCTCGGCGCGCGGGCGGACGACGTCCGCGACGTCGAGCAGCGCCAGCCCCATCTCCGACGTGATGTTGTCGGGGGCGGACAGCGTGAGCGTGTCGGCCGCGTTCTTCTCGCCCAGCCACTCCCGCAGCCTGTCGTTGAGCCACCAGGTGGCCTCCATCCCCGCCATGATCGCCTGCATGCTCAAGGGATCACCGAGGGCCCGCTTGTGCTCGGCGAAGGCCTCCAGCAGGAAGTCGAACAGCGCCGGACCGGTCTTCGCCCGGATGTCGCGCTCCAGGGCGGCGACCGACGCCCGGCTGCGCTCGATCAGCTCGGTGACGACGGCCGGATCGTTCCCGATCGGCTCGGGCGCGCCCCCGGCCGGCGGCCCGCCGGGAGCCGGGGCCGGGTCCGGGAGCGACGGGACGAAGTCGCCCCGGTCGAGGACGGTTTCCAGTGCATCCCTGACCAGGGGATCCCCCTTCCCCATGATGTCCAGGAGGGCGGCGCGGCTCGCGGGGGAGGCCAGGCGCCGGGTGGCGTCGACGAACAGCCTCCCGCCGGCCTCGTGCATCGGCGCCATGGCCGTCAGCTGCCACATGGAGTACCCCAGGGCCTTCATGGGGTCGGTCATCATCTGCTGGTGGCCGACGGAGACGTAGACATGGTTCTCCTCGTCGCCGGCTTCCGGAACGGGGAACAGCGTCGTGATCGGCCGGCTCTGGACGATCCGGAAGCCGTCGTCGACCAGGCACCACTCGATGTCCTGCGGGCGGCCGAAGTGGGTCTCGATCCGCCGCCCGAGCTCCACGAGCCGCACCACTTGCGCGTCCGTCAGCGCCGGCTGCTCCCGCCGCCGCGCGTCGATCGCGACTTCCCGCGTACCGCCCGCCGGAAGGGGCTGCACGGCACGCTCCTTGGCGGCGATCGTCCTGGCGACGACCTCGCCGTTCCGTACCGTGAAGACGTCCGGGTCGACCAGTCCGGAGACCAGGGCCTCCCCGAGACCGAAGCCCGCGTCCACGGTAGCGGCCTTCCGGTTGCCGGTGACGGGATCGGCTGTGAACAGAACGCCGGCCGCATCCGGGAAGACCATCCGCTGCACCACCACGGCCATGTGGACCGTGCGGTGGTCGATGCCGTTGCGCCGGCGGTAGGTCACGGCCCGCTCGGTGAACAGCGAGGCCCAGCAGCGGCTGACGTGCCGCAGGATCTCCGCCGGCCCCACGACGTTCAGATACGTGTCCTGCTGGCCGGCGAAGGAGGCCGTCGGCAGGTCCTCCGCCGTCGCACTGGACCGGACGGCGTACGCGGCCCGCTCACCCAGCCCGGCGACCGCGCCGGTGATCGCCGCCGCGAGACCGTCCGGGACGGCGGTCTCCTCGACGGCCCGGCGGATCGCCGCGCTGAGCGTCCTGATCGCCGCCCGGTCGTCCGGGTCCACGCGCGACAGCTCGTCGAGCCGGTCGCCGAACGACGGTACGTCCGCCATGACCCGCCGGAAAGCGGCCGTTGTCACGCAGAAGCCGTCGGGCACGCGGACGCCCTCGATCCGCGACAGCCCGCCCAGGTGCGCTCCCTTGCCGCCGACGACCGCGACCTGCGTCTCGTCGACCTCCTGAAGCCCCAGCACGTACGCGTCCCTGCTTGCCTTGTCGTCCTGCTGATCCCGCACGCACCCTCATTTCCGCACGTTCTGACATCGGCCGACGATTCTGCGGCACGACCGGGGCCTTGCCGCAAGCCCCCCAGTGCGCTATAAGTTGAGAGTGGCAAGGAGAGCTCTCTCCTTGCCTTTGCCTTTGCCGCACCGTTCCGTGCCACTCCCGGACGGGCAGCCCCCCTGGCGGCACGAAGTTGCACCGCACCGGGGGCCGATTTAGCGTCGATTGACCGCCGGTACCGAGTGCGCGCACGAATCGCTCCGCGCCGCGGCGGACTCGCATGACCACACATCGGTCCCGGATTGGTGCAACGTGGGCGTTCGACGAGTGAAAAGCAATGAGCTGATCGCACTCATGGCGGCGTTGGCGGCCGTTCTGACGATCTCCGGCGTCGTGAGTTTCGCCGCCTGGAGCGGTGGTCCGGGCGGTCCCGGTGCCGCCGCCGAGCAGTGGCCGCAGGCGGCACCGCCCCCCGGCTTCCAGTCCAAGTACGCGACGGTGAACGGCTTCCGGATGCACTACGTGAAGGGCGGCAAGGGCTCACCGGTGGTGCTGATCCACGGCTTCCCCCAGACGTGGGCCGAGTGGCGGCCGCAGATGGGCCCGCTCTCCGAGGACCACACCGTGATCGCCGTCGACCTGCGGGGCATCGGCGACTCCGGGATCCCCACGAGCGGCTACGGGACCGCCCGGATGGCCGACGACGTGCACCAGTTGCTGAAGCAGTTGGGGCTGAACGACGGCGTCCAGGTCGTCGGCCACGACGTCGGCCTGTACGTCGCCTACGCCTACGCGGCCCAGTGGCCGTCCGAGGTGCGCCGCATGGCGGTGCTGGAGGGTCACATCCCGGACCGGAGCATCTACAGCCTGCCGGCTCTGCCGGCCAGCCCGAAGACCCCGTCGGTCTGGCACTTCGGCTTCTTCCAGACGCCTCTCGCCGAGGAGCTCATCGCCGATCACGAGCGCACCTTCATCCAGGGCTTCATCGCGCAGCATCTGGTGGTCCGGTCCGCGTTCAGCCCGGCAGACTACGACTTCTACGCCCACTACCTGAAGCAGCCCGGCCGCACCGTGGCCTGGATGCGCGTATGGCGCCGGCTCCGCGACGACGTCGCCCAGAACGAGAAGTTCGCGGCCCAGGGCAAACTCACGATGCCCGTCCTGGCGATCGGCGCCCAGGCATCGTTCGGCGACAGCATCGCGCAGCAGTGGCGGCAGTACGCCGTGAACGTCGAGGGGCGCGTCGTCCCGGGTTCGGGGCACTGGGTGACCGAGGAGAAGCCGCGGGAAGTGACCGCCCTGCTGCGGGGTTTCCTGCAGAAGTAGCGTCCCCGGGGGCCGGAGCGGGCGGGCGCCGTTGCCGTACGCACGGTGCGCGTTCCGGGGAGCGGTGATCAGGCGCGGAGCCCGCTCGGGGTTGTGACGGCCTGACGGGCTCCGCGATGCGCACCGACAGCGACGATGACACCGGTGCGCTGCCTCCACTGAAGTCGACCAGGGGTGACGTGCCCACATGGCGCGGCGGGCCGCCCCGCGCTTTCACCCCATCGGCGGCACCTCGCGCCGCGCGGGCGCCGGAATCCGGGCACGCGTGGGGGCGGCTCCCTGCGGGGGCCGCCCCCAACGCGATGGACTCCGTGTACCGGCGGTCAGTGCCGGCCGATGTCCTTGATCTTCTCCTTGGCCTCACGGGCGTCGCCGATGGCCTCCTCGGCGCGGCCCTCGGCCGTCAGCCGTTCGTTGCCCACGGCCTCACCGGCGGTCTTCTTGACCTTGCCGACGGTCTGCTCGGTCTTGGCCCTGGCCTTCTCGTTGCCGGCCATGCTGTCACCTTCCCTGGCGTCGACGTCGTGTGCTGTGGGTTCGTCTGACCGCTGAAAGCCTCCGCAAACATGGGGAGATGGCGCTCGGAGGGGTGGGGGTCGCGGGCGGCCGTCCCTGACCCCTGCGGCGTAACCGGACCGCGCGCGTAGCGTGCCTGCGCCCGCGAGCACGCCCCGTGGGGAGAATCGGGTGGGGCCACGGAAGCGGCGCACTCGGGCGCCCGTGGGGGAGCACTCTCGCCGACCCGGTCTTGTCTGATCTTCAACCTGCCGGAAGGGACACGCATGACCGCCTACGGATACTTCCTCTCCTCCGAGGAGTTCACCCCAGCGGAACTGCTCGACCAGGCCCGCATGGCCGAGCAGGCCGGTTTTGAGGGGCTGGCCGTCTCCGACCACTTCCACCCGTGGAACGACGAGCAGGGGCAGAGCCCGTTCGTCTGGTCCATGATCGGAGCCTTGTCCCAGGTGACGTCGCTGCCGATCACCACACTGGTCACCTGCCCCACGGTCCGCGTGCATCCGGCGATCAACGCCCAGGCCGCCGCGACGGCGGCCGTGCTGACCGGTGGCCGGTTCCGCTTCGGCCTGGGGAGCGGTGAGGCCCTCAACGAGCACATCCTCGGCGGCGCCTGGCCCGAGGCCGCGGAGCGCCTCCAGATGCTCGAAGAGGCCGTACAGGTCATCAGGAAGCTCTCCACCGGGGAGCGCGTCACCCACCACGGCACGCACTACACCGTGCAGAACGCCCGCCTGTACACCCTCCCCGCGGAGCCGGTCCCGCTGTACGTCTCGGGCTTCGGGCCCGAGGCCGCGGCGCTGGCCGGCCGTATCGGGGACGGTTTCGTGACGATGACTCCCGACGCGACCCTGGTGGAGCAGTTCCGGCGGGCCGGCGGCGGGGGCAAGCCGGTCATCGGCGGACTGAAGGTGTGCTGGGACACCGACCGGGCGCGCGCGGTGAAGACCGCGCACCGGCTGTGGCCCAGCGAGCAGCTTCCGGGTGAACTGGCCCAGATCCTCCCCACCCCGGAGCACTTCGAGCAGGCGGCCGGCCTGGTCACCGAGGACATGGTCGCCGACGCGGTCGTCTGCGGCGATGCCACCGGGGACCATGTCGCAGCGGTCAGGGCCTACTCCGAGGCCGGTTTCGACGAGGTCTACGTCCAACAGATCGGCCCCGACCAGAAGCAGTTCTTCGACTTCTACCGCGCGGAGGTGCTTCCCCGGCTGCGGGACGGCATGTCCGTCGACTGACGCCGCGAGCCGTCCGCGCGCTCGCCGCGCGGATTGCCATGGCTGCCCGCAGGATGGAGCGAAGCCGGCAACGCGGGCCCCTCGGGGCGGCGGCCGGTGTGCCGACGGCCCGCCTCACGACGCATTCGAGGACCTGCGATGGCTGCAACGACCGATGCCCTCACGTCCGTGCTGGAGGATGCCCGGCGGGCCCATTCCGCCGTGATCGAGCGCTTCGTGGCGGATCTGGCGGTCACCCCGGCGGGGCCGCACCGGCAGGTGCTGGAGGACCATGTGGCCTACGCGCAGGCCTGCATGGCGGTGATGGACGGCTGCCTCCAGCGGCTGCGGGGGCGCCGGATGCGGACGGACCTGCTGGGCCCCGCCCGGCGGATCGCTCAGGACGCCGCCCTGGTGGGACGGATGCCCCTGGTCATGGCCTCGCGGATGGGCGCGGCCGTGCTGCGCGGGCGTGGGCCGGCCGACGAGAAGCGGCTGCTGAGGAACACGGCCGACGAGTACGGCATCACCGCCCGCGCTCTGGCCGGCAGCCAGGCGGGGGAGACCGTCGCCGCCCGCGCCCATGACGACGTCGCGCTGGAGCTGTTCGCCTCCCTGCGCCGCGAGAACCAGCAGGTCCTGCAGATCCTGGGGGCCAGTCTCACCGAACACGCCGCGGCCCTCGCCGACGGCGGCGGCAAGGCGCCGCTCGGAGGCGTTCTGGGCGCGGTGGCCCGCAAGGCCACGGCCCTGTGGAACCGCGCGACCGGGGACTGGGTGGTGGCGGGCCTGGCCGGGGTGCGCCAGGCGGCCGACAACGCGCAGGGCGCCGCGAGCCGGGAGGAGGCGCTGCCCATCGCCCGCTACGGCCGGTTGTCCACGGGGGAGATCGCCGGCCGGCTGCGCGGCCTGTCGCCGACGGAACTGGCGTGGATCGAGGGCTACGAACGTGCGCACGCCCGGCGCGCCGAGGTCCTGCGGGCCGTCACGGACGTGCGCGCGTCGGGTCGGTGACGTTCCGTATCGCGGCGCGCCGCGGTGCACGACCGTGCGGGCGCCCCGGCTTGCGGGGACGCCCGCACGGCGTGCCGCTCCTGGCGTGTCAGGTACGTCAGGAGTGCCCGACGGCCGTCCGCGTGTCGCCCTCCGCCTGGGCGAGACGCTGGGCGGCCTCCTCGGCGGTGAAGCCGGCGAGGAGCATGACGATGGCGGTCTTGGCGTGGCCGCCCGCGGCGTCGAGGGCCCGGGCGACGGAGTCCGCGTCGGCGCCGGTGGCCTGGGACACCATGCGGCGGGCCCGGTCGACGAGCTTGCCGTTGGTCGCCCGCATGTCGACCATGAGGTTCCCGTAGACCTTGCCCAGACGCACCATCGAGGCGGTCGAGAGCATGTTGCAGACCATCTTCTCGGCGGTGCCGCCCTTGAGGCGGGTGGAGCCGGTGAGGACCTCGGGGCCGGTGACGACCTCGATGGGGATGTCGGCGTAGCGGCTGACGAGAGCGTCGCGGTTGCAGGCCACCGACACCGTGACGGCGCCCGCGGCGGCGGCGTGCTGGAGTCCGCCGACCACGTACGGGGTGCGGCCGCTCGCGGCGAGGCCGACGACCGTGTCCCGCTCGTTCACGCCGATCTCCTCGAGGTCCGCGACCGCCCGCGCCGGCTCGTCCTCGGCACCTTCGACGGCGACGATGAACGCCCCCGGGCCACCCGCGAGCAGACCTATGACCTGCTCGGGCGGGGTGCCGAAGGTGGGCGGGCACTCGACCGCGTCGAGCAGGCCGATGCGGCCGCTGGTGCCGGCGCCGATGTAGATCAGCCGGCCGCCGCGCCGCAGGGAGTGCGTGATCGCCTCGACGGCGTCACCGATCTGCGGGAGCGCGTCGCGCACCGCAAGGGCGACGGTCTGGTCCTCGGCGTTCATGACCGAGAGCAGTTCGGAGACCGGCATGCGGTCCAGTTCGGCGGTCCGGTCGTTGCGGATCTCGGTACCGAGGGTGCCGAGTGTGCTGAGGTCCACGGCGCGGTCGTCCTTTCAGGGGTGGTGCTCAGGGGTGGTGCTGGGGGAGGGCCGGCGGTCAGTCGGCGGCCGGGGTGCGGCGCGGCGGCTGAGGGCGTTTACGGCGCTGGACCGCCCCGTAGGTCTTCTGCAGCGCGGCGGTCGTGGCGTCGTAGGAACGCTGGGCCACGCCGACGAACAGGCAGTCGATGAGCGCGAGTTGGGCGATCCGGCTGACGGTCGCGCCGGACCGGAAGGGGGTCTCCCGGGCGCATGTCGTCAGCACGAGGTCGGCGCTCTCCGCGAGGGAGGAGCGCGCGACGTTGGTCAGGGCGATGGTGGTGGCACCGCGTTCGGCGGCGGCCTGGAGCGGCTCGACGGTGTCCTCGGTCTCCCCGGAGTGGGAGATGGCCAGGGCCACGTCACCGGGGCCGAGCAGGGCGGTCGCGGTGAGGGCGGCGTGCCGGTCGGTCCAGATGAAGGCCATGTGGCCGATGCGGTGCAGCTTCTGGTGCAGGTCCTGGCCGACGAACGCGCTGGCGCCGATTCCGAAGATGTCGACCCGGCGGGCGCCCGCGACGGCGTCGACCGCGCGGCCCAGCACCTCGATGTCGAGTTCGGCGCCGGAGTCCTCCAGGGCGCGGATCTCGTTGTAGACGATCTTGCTGACGATCTGGTCGAGCGTGTCGGTGGCGCTGATGTCGGTGCCCGGTGCCGGGCGTTCGCCGCCGAGCGCGTCCTCGCGGGCGGCGGCCGCGGCCAGCGCCAGGCGCAGCTGCGGGTAGTTCGTGATGCCTATCGCCCGGCAGAAGCGCATCACGGTGGCGACGGAGGTGTTCGCCCGCTCGCCCAGGGCGCTGATGGACAGCTCGCTCGCCTGCGCCGGGTCGGCCAGGACCGCGTCCGCCACCCGGCGTTCCGAAGGAGCCAGCGACGGAAGGGCCGCACGGATGCGCGCCAGGGTGCCGACGGCGGAGGCGTCGTCCGCCGGGGATGCCGGCTGCTGAGCCGGTGCGCGGGGTGGTTCCTGGCGGGCCATGGGGGCGGTCCCTCCTGTGGGGTGGGCGCCACATTAACCCTGCATCAGTGGTGCGTCAAAAACTTACGAAAGTCATTACGCGAAGTTACTTATTGACATACGGAGGTCGGCCTTCCGATACTCGCTGCACCGCGATCCGCGCCGGTCACCCGGCCCTCCGGCTGTCACGTGACCGCCCGACGCGTCGGATCCCTGCAGACACGAAGGCGTGCCGAATGACAGCAGCAGTGGCGGTGGACCTGGGCAAGACCGGTTGCCGTGCCGTGCTGTGGACCGGCGGCACCAGTGACACCGGAGTCGCCCACGACGTCCACGAGGTGCCCGGGGCCCCCGGTCTCGCCGCCGAGAACGGCGTCGCCGCGGCCCGCGCGGCGGTGCGCGCCGCCGTCCTCCCGCTCCTCGAGGACGGACATGGCGGCCGGCTCGACGCGGTCTGCGTCGGCGCCGCCGGCGCGGCCACCGCCCCGGAGGCGGCCCGCGCCCTGGCCGGGCTGCTCCTCGACGACCTGCCCACCGACGAGGTGGCCGTCACCAGCGACGCCGTGACCGCTCACGCGGGCGCCCTGGGCGGCCGCACCGGCGTGGTGCTGGCGATCGGCACCGGTTCCGTCGCCATCGGCATCGGCGACGACGGATCGTTCGCCCGCGTCGACGGCTGGGGACCCTGGCTCGGCGACGAGGGCAGCGGCGCCTGGATCGGCGCCGCGGGACTGCGCGCCGCGCTCCGCGCCCACGACGGGCGCGGACCGCACACCGCGCTGCTGGCCGCCGCCGGGCGCTTCGGCGACCCCGACCGGCTGCCCGCGGCACTCGGCAGGGACGGCAACCCGGCCCGTACCGCCGCGTCCTTCGCCCCTGAGGTGGCCCGCGCCGCCGCCGCGGGCGACGGCATCGCCTCGACGATCATCACGGACGCCGCCGCCGCGCTCGGCGAGGCCGTGCTCACGGCCGCACGCCGGATCGCCGGCGACGACGCACTCCCGGTCACCGTCACCGGCGGCCTGACCGGTCTCGGCGAACCGCTCACCGGGCCGCTCGCCGCGGCACTGGGCGGTTCCCCGCGCCCCCTCCTCGTGCGCCCCCCGCTCGGGGATCCGCTGGACGGCGCGCGCCTGCTGGCGCTCGACGCCTCGGCACCGCACGAACCCCACGTCGCCCGCGTACGGCGGACGACCGACCTCCCCACTGTCCCCACCCTGCCGGTGACCTCGCCGGCCGTTATTCAGGAGTGAGCGTGCGCCAACTCGACCTTGTGGTGGTCGTTGTCTATCTGATCGCGATCGCCGTGATCGGACTGCGGAAGGCCGGACGGCAGAAAACGTCGAAGGACTACTTCGTCGGCGAAGGCCACATGCCGTGGTGGACCGTCTCGTTCTCCGTGGTGGCGACCGAGACCAGCGTGCTCACCGTCATCAGCGTGCCCGGCGGCGCCTACAGCGGACAGGGCTTCGGCAACGTCGAGCTCGCCCTCGGCTACGTGATCGGCCGCGTGATCGTGGCCACCGTGCTGATCCCCCTGTACAAGCGCGGCGGATTCGTCAGCGCCTACCAGTACCTGGGCAGCAGATTCGGACTGAAACTGCAGGGCCTCGCCTCGGTGACGTTCGTCTTCACCCGGCTCCTGGCCGAAGGCGTCCGGCTGTTCGCCTCGGCGATCCCGATCAAGCTGCTGCTGGACGAGTTCGGTGTGCACGCCGACTACCGCGTCATCATCGTCGTGCTCACGGTGATCACCGTGATCTACACCTATCTCGGCGGCATCAAGGCGGTCATCTGGACCGACGCCATCCAGATGGGCCTGTACCTGGGCGGTGCGATCCTCGCGATCGCCGTGCTCTCCGGCCACGTCGGCGGCTCCGGCTTCTCCGACGCCCTGCACTCGGGCCACTTCAAGCTCTTCGACACCAACTTCGACTTCGCGCACATCCTCACCAGCCCGTTCGCCCTGCCGACCGCGATCATCGGCGGCGCGATCTTCGCGATGGCCAGCCACGGCTCGGACCAGCTGATCGTCCAGCGCATCCTGACCACCCGCACCCTGCGCGACGGCCAGAAGGCCATGATCGCCTCCGGTGTCTTCGTCACCGTCCAGTTCGCGGCCTTCTCGCTGGTCGGCGCGCTCCTGTGGTCCTACAACAAGGGCAAGGGCTTCGCGGACCTGGGTCTGGCCAGCTCCGACAACCTCTACCCGAACTTCATCCTGCACGGCCTGCCCGTGGTGATCTCCGGTCTGCTCGTGGCCGGCATCCTCGGCGCCGCGATGGGCTCGCTGTCCTCCGCGCTGAACTCGATGTCGAACTCGACGGTGTCGGACATCATCCACAGCTTCTTCCGCAGCTCGCCCTCCGAGGAGAACCTGCTCAAGCTCGCCCGGGTGATGACGCTGGTGTGGGCGGTGCTCATGGCCGTCTTCGCCTGCGCCTTCAGCGCGAACACGGGCAACGTCTACCTCACCGGTCTGACCATCGCGGGCTACACCTACGGCGCCCTGCTCGGAGCGTTCCTGCTCGGACGGCTCGTCCGGCGGGCCAACGAGATCGACTCCATCGTGGCCTTCCTGGTCACGGTGGGTGTGATGACGTACATCGTGCGCGGGGTGAAGATCGACGTCACCGTGGCCGGCGCGACCGTGCCGACGGCGATCGCCGCCCAGTGGCTGGTGCCCATCGGCGTGGTGGTCACCCTGGTGGTCGGCGGCCTGATGAGCCTGTTCCACCGGGCCCCCGAGACCGCCGTGCTCCCCGCGGGCGACGACGGCGAGCCCGGCGCGGGCCCGGACCGTGTCGCGGCGGTCGCCGGCCGGGAGTGAGCACGCCCCGCCCATGAGGTGCGGGGCCGCCCACCGCGGCGGCCCCGCACCGCCCCCGTTCAGGACCAGCACAGGGAGAAGTCAGTCATGCCGAACCGGCCCGGCCCGCGGCACCCGCGTCAGGAGGCACCGTGCGTGTGATCGGCCTCATGTCAGGCACCTCCTACGACGCCATCGAGGCGGCCGCCGCCGACCTCGACCTGGACGGCGACACCCTGCTGCTGCGGCCGCTCGGGCACCTCTCCGCCGACTACCCCGGCGAGCTGCGCGACCTCATCGCCGCCACCCTGCCCCCGGCGCCCACGAGCACGCAGGACGTCTGCGCCCTCGACACCGGCATCGGCCAGGCCTTCGCCGGTGCCGCCGGGCGCGCCCTGCGCGAACTGTGCGACGGCGCGGCCGACCTCGTGGTCTCGCACGGCCAGACCATGCACCACTGGGTCGAGGAGGGCACCGTCCGCGGCACCCTCCAACTCGGCCAGCCCGCTTGGATCGCCGAGGCCACGGGCCTGCCGGTTGTCTCCGACCTGCGCAGCCGCGACGTCGCCGCGGGTGGCCAGGGCGCCCCGCTGGTCGGTATGACGGACACCCTGCTGCTGCGCGGGCTGCCCGGCACCCCCGCCGCGCTGAACCTCGGCGGTATCGCCAATGTGACCGTCGTCGCGCCCGGCGCCGAGCCGCTGGCCTTCGACACCGGGCCCGCCAACGCGCTGCTGGACGCCGCCGTGCGGCACTTCACCGACGGGGCGGCCGCCTACGACGAGGACGGGCGCCGGGCCGCCGCCGGCCGCACCAGTGCCGAACTCCTCGCCCTGCTCCTGGACGACCCCTACTACCGCAGGCCCGCCCCGAAGAGCACCGGCAAGGAACTCTTCCACCTGCCCTATCTGCTGCGGGCCCTCGACGCGCTGCCTGCCGCCGCGCTCGCCCCCGAGGACGTCCTGGCCACCCTGACCCGGCTGACCGCCGTCACCGTGGCCGAGGCCTGCCGCGCCCACGGCGTCACCGAGTTGGTCGTCTCCGGCGGCGGCGTCCGCAACCCGGTCCTGATGGACATGATCGCCGGGGAGCTGCCGGGCGTGCCGCTGCGCCCCAGTGACGACCTGGGCATACCGTCGGACGCCAAGGAGGCCCTGGCGTTCGCGGTACTGGGCTTCCTGACCGTCAACGGCCTGCCCGGCGCCCTGCCCTCGGGCACCGGCGCCCGCCGGGCCACGCTGCTCGGCAGCATCACCCCCGGGCTGTCGCCGCTGCGCCTGCCCGAGCCCGCCGAGCGGGCGCCCCGCCTGATGCGCGTCACCGGCCCCGCCCACTGACCGCCCGGTCGCGCCACCACCGCCCGTCCCCGCACCCGGGGACCCGAGCACCCGAGGACCCATGAGCCACTCCGCCGCCGCCGCACCCTCCACCGCGCCGTCCACCGGGGACCGGGCCCCCGATCTGGCCGGGCTCCTGGCCTCGTGCGTCGGCGACCCGGCCAGGGTGACCACCGACGTGCCCCGCCGGGTCGCGGCCGCCCACGACGCGTCGCCGTACCTGTTCACCCCGCAGGCCGTCGTCCGGGCCGCGTCCGCCGCCGAGGTGGGCGCGCTGATGGCCGGGGCGCGGGCGGCGGGCCTGCCGCTGACGCTGCGCTCGGGCGGCACCAGCCTGGCGGGGCAGGCGGGCGGCGACGGGATCCTGGTGGACGTCCGCAGCCACTGGCGCAGCGCGGAGGTGCTGGACGAGGGGCAACGCATCCGGCTGCAACCAGGTCTGACGGTCCGTCAGGCAAATGCGCGGCTCGCCCGGTACGGACGCCGGCTCGGCCCCGACCCGGCCAGCGAGAGCGCCTGCACCATCGGCGGGCTCGTCGCCAACAACTCCAGCGGCATGAACTGCGGTACGCAGGACAACGCCTACCGCACCATGGAGTCCCTCCAGTTCGTGCTGCCCTCCGGCACCGTGGTCGACACCGCGGCCCCCGACGCGGACGAGGCGCTGCGCGCCCGCGAGCCCGGACTCCACGCGGGACTGCTGCGGCTGCGCGACCGCGTCCGCGCCTCGGCGGCCTCGCGCGCCACCGTCGAGCGGCTGTTCGCGATGAAGAACACCATGGGCTACGGGCTCAACTCGTTCCTCGACCACTCCGGCGCGGCCGACATCCTCGCCCACCTCATGATCGGCAGCGAGGGCACCCTCGGCTTCGTCGGGGAGGCGGTCTTCCGCACCGTGCCCCTCCTGCCGCACACCGCCACCGGCCTGCTCGTGCTGCCCGGCCTCGCGGAGGCCACCGACGCCCTGCCCGCACTGCTGGCCGCCGGTGCCCGTACCGCCGAACTCCTCGACGCGGCGTCGCTGCGGGTCGCCCAGCAGTCCCCGGACCCCGTGGACGAACTGCGCGGACTGCGGGTGGACGGACACGCCGCCCTGCTGGTCGAGTTCGCCGAGGACAGCGCGGAACTGCTGGACGAGCGGGTGGCCGGCGCGCAGCCGGTCCTGGACCGCCTGCCCGCCGTCACCGGGACCGCGCTCGTCCGCGATCCCCGGGTCAGGGCCCGGCTGTGGCACCTGCGCAAGGGCCTGTACACCGCGGTCGCCGGCGCCCGCCGCCCCGGCACCACGGCCCTGCTGGAGGACATCGCGGTGCCCATGGAGCGGCTGACCGGCACCTGCGAGGGACTGATCGGCCTGTTCGACCGGCACGGCTACCAGGACGCCGTGATCTTCGGTCACGCGCGCGACGGCAACCTGCACTTCATGCTCACCCAGGACTTCGACTCCGCCGCGGAGACCGAGCGCTACGCCCGGTTCACCGACGCCATGGTCGACCTCGTCCTGGACGCCGGCGGCACCCTCAAGGCCGAGCACGGCACCGGCCGCGCCATGGCGCCCTTCGTGCGCCGCCAGTACGGCGACGAACTGTACGACGTCATGCGCGAGGTCAAGCGCCTGTGCGACCCGCACAACGTGCTCAACCCCGGCGTGCTCCTGGAGGACGACCCGGCCGCGCACCTGCGCAGCCTCAAGAGCGTCCCGCAGGTCGACCCCGCCGTGGACGCCTGTGTGGAGTGCGGCTACTGCGAGCCCGTCTGCCCCACCGCCGACGCGACCACGACGCCCCGGCAGCGCATCGCGCTGAGCCGGGAGATCGCGCTCGCCACCGCGGCCGGCGACGAGGAACGCCGCCGCGCCCTGGAGGCCGACTACGCCTACGCCGCCGTCGACAGCTGCGCCGCCGACAGCCTCTGCGTCACGGCCTGCCCCGTCACCATCGACACCGGCGCGGTCATGAAGCGGCTACGCTCCGAGCGCCACGGGCCCGCCGCGCAGCGGGCCGGGAACGCCGCGGCCCGGCACTGGGGGACCGCCGTCAAGGGCGTACGGGCGGCGCTGAACACCGCCCACGTCCTGCCCGACCCGGCCCTGCGTGCCGCCACCGGCGTGGTGCGGCGGCTCGGCGCGGGGGAGCTCGTCCCCGCCTGGGCCGACGACATCCCGAAGGGCGGACCGGCCCGCCCCGCGGGACGGCGGCCCGAAGGCGCCAAGGCGGTGTTCTTCGCCGCGTGCATCGGCAGTGTCTTCGCCCCGGAGGGGCCCTCCGACGGGTCGGCGGGCTCCGCGGCGGCCTTCCTGCGGCTGTGCGAGCGCGCGGGCGTCGCCGTGACCGTCCCCGACCGGCTGGCGGGCCTGTGCTGCGGCACCCCCTGGCAGTCCAAGGGCTACACCGACGGGCACCGCACCATGGCCGAGCGGACCCTGGACGTGCTCTGGGAGGCGAGCGACCACGGCCTGCTGCCCGTGGTCAGCGACGCCTCGTCCTGCACGCACGGACTGGAGCAACTGCCCGGCGCCCTGCCGGAGTCCGACCGGGCCCGCTTCGCGGCGCTGCGCTTCGTGGACAGCGTGGCCTTCACCGCCGAGCACCTGCTCCCGGCCCTGCCCGAGCCGCGGCGCCTCGGCAGCCTCGCCCTGCACCCCACCTGCTCCACCGCGCACCTGGGCATCGACGGCGCCCTGCGCACCGTCGCGGCCGCCGTGAGCGACCAGGTCACGGTGCCGGACAACTGGGGCTGCTGCGCGTTCGCGGGCGACCGCGGCCTGCTCCACCCGGAGATCACCGCGTCGGCCACCGCCGCCCAGGCCGCCGAGATCACCGCGGGCACGTACGACGCGTACGCCTCCTGCAACCGCACCTGCGAGATGGGCATGAGCCGGGCCACCGGCCGCCCGTACCGGCACGTGCTGGAACTCCTCGACGAGGCCACCGCCTGAGAGCGGGTCGGGACGCACGCGCCGGGGCCTGCCAGGCCCCGGCGTGTTGCGTGACGCTTCGTCAGGATCCGTTCCTGAGGGGCGGGTTGCCGCGCGATGCCAGGGTGGCGTTGGGGAGCACGGGGGCCGGGAGGCGGTCACCGGGGTAGCCCTCGACCGCGCCGAAGCGGCCGTCGGCGTTCTCCCACGCCTCACGCGCCTCCGCGATGTCCTGGTGCGAGCGCCCGATGAAGTTCCACCACATATCACAGCTTCGGCGTTTCGTCCCAGGTCAGGGGCTTGATCGATCATCCGGTGTCAGCAAACCGTCAGCATGACACCCAGGAGTCAGACCGGCAATGGCAACCATGAGCCTCATCCGCGGCATGGGCACCGTGTTCAAGGACTGCGAGCACCCCGAGTCCCGCTGGACCAGGTGCCCGCACACATACAAGATCAGGTACCGCAACGCGGCCGGGAAGCAGAGCCAGGAATCCGGATTCACCACCCAGGAGAAGGCGAAAGCCCGGCTCGCCGAGGTCTACCAGGATCGGAAGAACTCCCCGCAGAGCCAGCGCAAGGCCGAGCGGATCCAGAAATATGGCGCCATGCCGTTCGGGGAGTACGTCGCCGATTGGGAGGCGGGCCAGCGCGACCTGAGCGCGGCCTCTCTGCGGCACCTCCACTCACTCCTGGAACACCACCTTTACCCCGCGTTCCGGAGCCGTCGGATGGGCACATTCGACCACAAGGTCGTGGAGACCTTCATCCAGACCATGGAACGAAACGGGGTCGGTCTGGCCACGCAGTCCAACGCCTTCGACAAGCTGAGGGCGATCCTTCTCGACGCGCACCGACTCGGCCTCTACGACGAGAACCCTTTCGACGGCGTCAAGCCACCGCAGTACGACCCGAGGCGCGCTGTCATCCCCTCCGTCGCACAGCTGCAAGGCATACGCACGGTCGGCGACGACGCCTTCCATCTCATCGTCGATCTCATGAGCGGCTGTGGCCTGCGAAATGGCGAAGCCGCCGCGGTCAACATCAACAACGTCGTTGCTGACGATGTCTACCGGGTCACCGAGCAGGTCAACCAGACCACCAAGGCCTATGCGCCGCTCAAGCACCGCAAGGCCGGCGACTACCGTGACGTTCCACTCCCGGCCCGAGTCAAGTCCACCCTCGAGTTGTACGCGGACAAGCACGGCACCGTGGACGGCTATCTTCTCCGGGACCCCCAGAACATCAGTAAGCCCTTCCCGTACTACTGCCTGCAAAACCGGTGGCAGCGGATCAAGAAGGCAGGCGAAGTCGACATCCCCGAAGGCATGGTCGTCTACGGCCTCCGCCACTTCTTCGCCTCAAACTGCCTCAGCCGCGGCATCCCCATCACCGATGTCGCCGAGTGGATGGGCCACAAGAGCCTCGACATCACCTTCAAGATCTACCGACACCTCATGCCCGGCTCCATCGGCCGCGCGGCTCAGATCCTCGACATCGGTCTGACTGCCTGAACATGTGAGGAGGGCCTATCCCTCTCCTGCTGGGACGGCCCTCCTCACCAATCGGCCCGAGTTACACAGCGGACACCTGCTGCTGCTTCACCCATGTCTGGACTTCCGACACTTTGAACTGCAGCTTCGCATTCGGCCCGCGCCCGAACCTGTAGGGCACAAGCCCTGCGCGAGGCGCCTCTCGGTACACCCAGGCAACCGACATGTTCAGGTACACCGCCGTCTCCTTGACACTCATAAACTGCTCAGGCACGCGTTCCTCCATGGCGACAACTGAAAGTCCTGCATTGAGTGAGACCAAGCTTCGATGCGAATCAGCGAGTTGGCCGTGCTGTCATCTCGTGATATCGCGGGGTCCGTCCGCCAACGGCTCTGCCCCGTAATCGGTGGTGACGTTCAGCGACGGCGTGTCGTATGGGTCGGAAATCGCCGTCGTGTCGGTCCAGGCGATCTCGGCACCCGTACCTGGCCTGACCGGGCCACCGCCCGCGCCGAGGTCTTCTCCTTCATTGAGACCTTCGGGGATTGCGGGGCCGCAGCAGCATGGCGACGTACTCGCGGGTGTTGGCCACGCACGCCCCCAACGGCATGTGACCGCAGGGGAAACCGCCGGGCCGCAGGGCCAGAAGCGTCCACGCCACGCGGCGTATCACGGCACGGACCCGATCGATGCGGGCCGCGACGGAGGCCCCGATCGCTGCCAGGACACGGCGCAGGGCTCACCCCGGGCGCGCGGGCAGAGCGCACCGTATACACGAGTGCCGGATCATCGGCCCGGATCAGCCGTCGGAACGTCCGGGTCGTCCACGCCGTAGTCGAGCACTGTGTGCACGGCGACCACTCCCTCGACCGACCAGCACAGCCGGTCGAGGAGGGCGATCATGCTCTTCCGTTCCACCTCTCCACGGAGTGTGACGACGCCGTCCTCCACCTCCACACTGATGTCCCGAGGGTCCAGCCAGAGCGCGTGTCGAAGCACTTCGTCGACGATCTCTTCCCGGATCGCAGTGTCCGCGCGCAGAAAGACGCTCATCAGGTCGCTGCGGCTGACGATGCCGATCAATCGCTCCCCCTCATCGACCACCGGGAGACGCCTCACGTGGTGCTCTTCCATTGCGCGGGCCGCTTCGGGCACCGTCCACTCCGGATGTGCGGAGAACAGCTTTGAGGTCATCACCGCCTGTGCGGTCTCTGCCGCCAACCTGTGCTGGTCTGCGGGAGTCCGCTGGGTCTGGGCAAGGTGACCGTGTGGGTCAGGGCGAGCCGCTTCCTTGTGGATCAGGTCCGCTTCGGAGACGAGCCCGACTACATGCCGTGCGGCGTCGATCACCGGCACGGCGCTGACCTCGTTCCGGTCCAGCAGCACGGCGATGTTCTTGACCGGGGTGTCCAGACCTGCCGTGATGACCTCGCGGGTCATCACATCGCCGACGGTGCGATGGTGCATGGCGGCCTCCCCGTGAATCGGTGTCGGTGCCCGCCTCGGTGACATCCTGGGTCTCAGGGGTTCCGGGACGCGCGTTCTGTGATTTACGGCTCTCCTCATTGTCGCCGCCGACCGCCGACTCCGCTGGTCAGGAGCAGCCGAATCCCGGCCGGGAGGCCGCGTACCGTTTCCCCGCGTCGACATGCCGAGCCGATCAGGAGGTTCGAATCACTCGCCCAGTCACCTGCCTGGGATTGATGCGGACCCACAGGTCGCGCTTCCCGCCGGCCCATGGGGCCGTCTCCGCTTGTTCGGATAGCTGCCGTACGACGCCAGGATCGTCGACGTGCTCGGCCCTGCCGACGGTCAGGATGCTCCACCCCGAGCTCATCGCCTCATCGATGTGATCGACTTCGAAGGCGACCTCGGTTCCCGGCGCGGCAGCCGTCACCGCGTCGGGATCCGTGCGGTAGACGATGGTGCCCGCAAGGACGGTGTAGTTGACCGGCAAGACCACCGGCCCCTCCGAAGTGGCCATCGCGACGCGACCGATTCCGTGTGTGCCGAGCCTGTCCCGGCACTCCTCAGGGCCGAGTTTTTGAAGAACCGGATGAGATGAGCTGGGGCCCTGCCCGGGAGGCCGGTCGGCGGCGCCCTCGAGCAGTTCGTTAGGCGTGGTGTCCAGGGCCGCGGCAATCCGGAGCAGGCCTGCGGGATCGAAGTCGGCGCCGGCTTCTTGCAGCAGTTCCAGATAGTGCGGGGACATGCCTGCTCGACGCGCCACCTCCTCACGGCTGATCCCCAGCATCGCGCAGCGCTGCGTCACACGGCGAGCCACATCGCCCGGCTCGGGTTTCGGCGTGCCAGTAGGCGCCTGGGAGGGTATGCGGTTTTCGCTCACGGCTCTGCACCTCCTACCGTCGAGGATGTCACCGTCGGCGGTCGCGGTTCCGTTGGCCGAGCGACGAGGTTCATCGGCAGGCCGTGCTGGGGCCGGCGAGGTCCGAGGCGGGGCTGGAGAAGCAGCTCCACCAGGGTCCCGTGTTCTGTCCCGCCGGGCGGTCCCGTCGAGCTGTGATGTACCTGGCCAGGTTGCACCATGGGAACAGGACGAGCACGGAGTTGCCCGAGCGTGACGACTTTCAGGGTGCGCCGACCCCGCCGAAACGCATCGACGTCGCCGACGTCGCCACTCCGACCCCTCCCGAGGCCACGGGCTCCCTTCTGCCTGGTACGGGACGAGGGCATCGGACACCGGAAAACCCTCCCCACGGGGGTATTCGGTGTCGGCAGCCGGATACCCGACGGCCCGCGGGTAAGTGAGGCGGCCGAGCGCGCCGCCCTGTTATGGAGGCAACGCATGAACGAGCCAGGTGGCGCGAACGGAGCGGTGGTGGCTCCGCGCGCGGAGGTGTGTGAGACCCACACGGCCGTCGTGCTCTTCCTCGGCGACCACGTCTACAAGCTGAAGAAGCCCGTTGATCTGGGGTTTGTCGACTACACCACCGTTTCGGCCCGACGCGCCGCATGTGAGCGGGAAATTGATCTGAACCGGCGCTTCGCCCCGGATGTCTATCTGGGGCTGGGAGAGCTCCGCAGCCCGGACGCACAAACTCCCGAACCGGCGGTCGTGATGCGCCGCCTGCCCGCGAACCGTCGACTGTCCCGCCTGGTGCGTGAGAACGTCCCAGTGACGGAGGCGCTACGGTCCCTGGCGCGCCTGCTCGCGACGCGCCACGCGGAAGCCCCCCGACGTCCCGAGGTGGACCGACAGGGGACCCGCGACGCCCTGCGATCGCGCTGGTCTGCGAACCTCGCCCGTTTCCGGGCGGCGGCCGGCGACGAGTTGCTCCACGGCGACGTGGACGAGATCGAGCGACTTGTAGGGCGCTACCTCGCTGGGCGCGAGGCGTTGTTCGCCCGCCGCATCAAGCAGGGGCGTGTCGTCGACGGACACGGCGACCTGCTCGCCGATGACGTCTTCTGTCTCGACGACGGCCCGCGTGTCCTGGATTGCCTGGAGTTCGACGACGACCTACGGCGTCTCGACGGGCTCGACGACGCCGCCTTCCTCGCCATGGACCTGGAACAGCTCGGTGCCCCGCACGCCGCGATGTACTTCCTCGACCAATACGCGGAGTGCTCCGGGGACCCTGCGCCTCCCTCGCTGTGGCACCACTACGTAGCCTATCGCGCGTTCGTGCGGGCCGAGGTCTCGCTGATCCAGGCGCGGCAGGGGGCGGCCGGTGCCGAGGCGGCATCGCAGCGGCTCGTCTCCGCCGCGTTGTGCCACCTGCGCACAGCCGCCGTCCGTCTCACGCTCGTCGGAGGCCTCCCCGGGAGCGGGAAGTCCACGCTTGCCGGGGCGCTGGCCGACCGTCTCGGAGCGACGCTGCTCAGCAGCGACCGGCTCCGCAAGGAACTGGCGGGCCTTCCCGCGGAGACCGCGGCGGCTGCGGGGTACCGCAAAGGGCTGTACACGTCTGAGTGGACGGCGCGTACTTACGCCCTCCTCCTCGACCGTGCCGCAGCGCTCTTGCGTCACGGTGAGTCGGTTGTCCTGGACGCCACCTGGTGCGACTCGGGACAACGTGCAGCGGCTGCCGGCGTAGCCGTTCAAGCCAGTGCGGATCTGGTGCCTCTGCGCTGCAGCGTTCCCAGCGCAGTGGCGGCCACTCGGCTGGAGACCCGTGGCCCCGGGGCTTCCGACGCCGGGCCTGCCGTTGCCGCTGCGATGGCAGCCGACGAAGCTCCGTGGCCGGAGGCCGTTCCGATTGACACCGGCGGCGATCTCGAGACGGCTGTGGAACAGGCACTGGTGTCGATTCATCCGCCGGCCACTTCTCTGGCACAGCCATTCCGCCGACCACGAAGGGAACCGGGCTGACGTTCGGCCACCGCCGCCGGGCGTCCGAGGCGCGTCGCGCGGTCGAGGCCGTTCGGCGCTGTCGAGCAAGGCTGTGCCGCGGTTGGCCGGTCCGCAGAGGGCGGATGGGGCGGGACGAACGACGGTGTGGCTGGTTGCCCGTCCGCCCGGCCCCGGCGGCGTCACCGGTGGCGCACCCGCGGCGTCCGGGCGCGACACGGCGACCGGAACTCGTCGGTCACAAGGCGTTGTCCTCGCGACGTGCCGCTTGCTCGCTCATGACCGATGCTGGAAGCAGCCAGCGCGCACCGGGACGACCGTGGTCCGTTCCGTGTGTGCACCCTCGCTGAGGAGCAGGTCATTGCTCACACGGGTCCGTCTGCCAGGACGCCACGCATCACGTTCGGCGAAGTCGGGGCCGCCGCGGGAGCCGCCACCCCCAGTCCCCGAGGCGTCGGCACCGTGGTGGCCTTGGTTCATTCCACTCGCCGCCCTCATCGTCGTCCTCGTGGTGATCGCCCGTGCTCCGGCACAGCGGACTCCGTCCTTCCCGTACAGCGACTTCGTCGCCAAGGTGAACGCCGGACAAGTGAAGGCCGTGGTCGTCAACGACAAGGGCGCCGTCGACGGCACGCTGCAAAACGGCGCCAAGTTCACCACTCGCATCCCGGTCGCCCTGGACACCAGCCCGCTGGACGCCCAGTTGCGGGCCCGGCACGTGGAGATCACCGCGACCCAGACCAGCGGAACCGGGGGCTGGACGCCCTGGCTGGTCTTCGTCCTCCCGCTGCTGATCATCGGAGCCCTGTTCTGGTGGAGCGGAAGGAAGGCGGCGCGACCCCTGGCCGGCACTCAGGGCACCATGGGCCGGTCCCGAGCCAAGATCATCGAGGCCGAGCGCCCTCATACCGGCTTCGACGACATCGCAGGGTATGAGGGTGTCAAACAGGAGATCAGCGAAATCGTCGACTTCCTCCGCCGCCCCGGCCGCTATGCCGCGGCAGGCGCCAAGGGGCCGCGCGGAGTGATCATGGTGGGGCCGCCGGGAACCGGCAAGACACTCTTCGCGCGTGCCGTGGCCGGAGAGGCCGAAGTGCCGTTTCTGTCCGTGACGGGCTCGGCATTTGTCGAGATGTTCGTGGGCGTCGGGGCATCCAGGGTGCGCGACTTGTTCGGTGAGGCGCGCAAGAGAGCACCGTCGATCGTGTTCATCGACGAGATCGACGCGGTCGGCAGCCGCCGCGGTGGCACCGGCTCGGGGAGCGCCGACGAGCGCGAACAGACTCTCAACCAGCTGCTGGCGGAAATGGACGGCTTCGACCAGAGCAGCGGCATCGTCGTGCTCGCCGCCACAAACCGTCCGGACACACTGGACCCAGCCCTGCTTCGGCCCGGCCGCTTCGACCGGCATGTGACGGTTCCGCTGCCCAACCAGAGCGAACGGGCCGCGATCCTCGCAGTCCACGCCCGCGGAAAGACCATGCACCGGGACGTCGACTGGGACGTCGTGGCACGGGCCACGCCTGGATTCTCCGGGGCCGACCTCGCCAATCTGGTCAACGAGGCAGCCATCAACGCCGTGCGGGACGACCGAGCGGTCATCGGGGCCTCTGACCTGGACAGCGCCCGCGACCGTGTACTGCTGGGGCGTCGGGAAAGCTCCAACGCACTGCTCCCCGAGGAACGGCACGCCGTGGCCGTCCACGAATCGGGCCACGCACTGGTCGCGGCCCTGTGCGCACACGCCGACCCGGTCGCCAAGGTCACCATCCTTCCGTCAGGACCCTCGCTGGGCACCACCGAACAACTCCCCGAGGCCGATCGGCACCTGTACACACACGGCTACCTGACAGACCTGCTCTGCGTGCGGCTGGGGGGTCGTGCCGCCGAACTCGTCGTCCTGGGAGAGGGTTCCACCGGAGCGGCGGACGACCTGGCGGGAGCAACTCGAATCGCGGCGCGCATGGTCACCGAATTCGGTCTATCCGCCGTTCTCGGCCCCGTCGGTTATGGCTCGGGCGCCACCGGCTACCTTGCCGAGCAGGAGCGGAACGAATCCCGCCGGGGCTACTCGGAACGCACCCAGCGGATCGTCGACATGGAGACCGCACGCCTGGTCACGGATGCGGAGAGACGCGCTGTCACCATGCTGCGCAGTCATCGCGCGGCTCTCGATTCCCTGACAGGGCTGCTGGTTGCTCACGAGACCGTCGATGGGCCGGTGGTCCTGGATGCCCTGCACAAAGAGGGACCGGATCACCGTGCCGGCCCGTCTCAGGCCGCTGTGCCCTGATGCAATACCCTGCTGTGCGCTTCCACCCCTGCCGGAGATGCCCCGGTGCGCGGGCCGCACGGCTCGGGCGATGACACCTGTTCGGCGTACCTCATCGACGTTCGGACGCCCCCCTTGCAACACACTGGGACGAAGGGAATGGTCGACGGGGCAGGCAGGCGACGGTGTGGTTACGAGACGACGTGTCATCCAGGCCGTGGTAGCCGGAGGGGCCTTCGCTCTGATCCCGGACCTGGGTGGGAGCGCGCCGTCACCCCTGCAGGTGCCACTGATCGGCCGGACCGTACTGGATCCGAAGCACATTGGGAAGTACAAGAGACAACTGGTCATCCCCCCGGTGATGCCACAGTCCGACCCGACCGCGAAGGAAGGGGTCCATCACTACACCATCGCGGTTCGCCAGTTCCGGCAGCAGGTACTGCCCCCCGGTCTCCCGGCGACGACGGTGTGGGGGTACGGCTCCCCACACCACCCAGGGACCTTCCACTACCCCGCGTTCACCATCGAGGCGCGGTCCGGTACGCCGGTGCGAGTGCGGTGGGAGAACCAGCTGCGCGATCCGGCGGGCCGATGCCTGCCGCACCTCCTGCCTGTCGACCCCACGCTGCACTGGGCGAACCCGCCGGGCGGAACCGGTCGACGGGACGGACACGGGATGTTCGACTCGACACCAGCCCCGTACCGCGGCCCAGTGCCGATCGTGACGCACCTGCACGGTGGGCGGAACACCGAGGAGAGCGACGGATACCCCGAGGCCTGGTACCTTCCTGACGCCGTCGACATCCCGGCACGGTATGCCCACGTCGGTACGTTCTACGACGACTTTCGGCACAAGGCCGAAACCGCCTACGGCGTCGTGTGGACCGCCGGAGATGCCATCTTCCAGTACGCCAACGAGGAGCGGGCGGCGACGTTCTGGTTTCACGACCACGCCCTGGGCGTGACGCGGCTGAACGTCTACGCCGGTCTGGCCGGGTTCTACCTTCTGCGAGGCGGTCCGGCAGACCTCCCCGAAGGCGTCCTGCCCGGTCCTGCCCCCCGCCTCGGGGATCCGCCGGGCCGGAAGTACCACGAGATCCCGCTCGTCATCCAGGACAGGTCGTTCCACACCGACGGCAGTCTCCTCTATCCCGCGAGCCGTGCCGCCTTCGACGGATTCAACGGCCCGTATGTGCCGGAGAGTGATGTCCCGCCGATCTGGAACCCGGAGTATTTCGGCAACGCGATGGTGTCCAACGGTGCGACATGGCCGGTCCTCGACGTCGAACCCCGCCGCTACCGATTCCGCACCCTCAACGGGTGCAACGCGCGGTACCTGATCCTCAAAGTCGTCACCGACCCGGTCGCAAGCCGACCCGTGAAACCGGCCCTGGTCTTCTGGCAGCTCGGAAGCGAAGGAGGTTTCCTCCCGTCGCCCGTCGAGCGCGAGCAACTGCTCATTGCCCCTGCGGAGCGCGCCGACGTGATCATCGACTTCACATCGGTGCCCGTGGGCACGGCCCTGTATCTCATCAACGAGGGCCCGGACACCGCGTTCAAAGGGGGAAGGGCGGGAGTCGATTTCGCCTCGGCCGATCCGGCTACCACCGGGCAGGTCCTCAGGTTCGACGTCCGCCCCCTCACCTCGCCGGACACGAGCGTGCCGCCGGAACATCTGACGCTGCCTTCACTGGAGCCGCTCGGGCCGGCCGACCGCACTCGTCGGCTCTCCCTCAACGAGCAGAGTTCCGCCGTCCTGCCGCACAGCGGGCCCCGGCAACTCCTGCTCGGAACCGTCGACGACCGAGGTAAGCCACTCCCAATGCGGTGGAATGATTCCACCACGGAGAACCCCGCCCTCGGAGCAACAGAGGTCTGGGAGATCCACAACTTCACGGCGGACGCGCACCCGATCCATGTCCACGAGGTCCAGTTCCAGATCGTCGACCGGCAGAAGTCAGGGCGGGCAGCCGTCTCGCCGCCGGAGGCTTGGGAACGCGGTTACAAGGACACCGCCATCGCATACCCGGGCACCGTCACCCGGCTCAAGGCGACGTTCGACCGGCCCGGCCGCTTCGTGTGGCACTGTCACATGCTCGAACACGAGGACAACGAGATGATGCGGCCCTACGTGGTCGGACCGCTGCGGAACGGCCGGCCGGGACACCCTCCTGCCGGAGGGAAAGACCGAGTCTGACAGCCACCGAATCGCCTTCCTCGGCTGTCCGGGGCTGCCGGGCGCTCCTCACCGTCCCACCGCGGCCATGTGACATGCCATCAGATCCTGCCGTCGGACGCGGAATCCGGTTCCGCGAGCGACACGGGGCGCTTCGGCCCGTGCATGGGGGCCGTCCGGCCCCGGGCGCCGCCGGCACACCGCGTTCACGCTGGGTTCGACGGCCGATGAAGCATCGCGCCTGGGGAGCGAAGGAGGGGCACGATGGACGCGGAACCGGACCAGGACTTGGGCTCCACGTGGTGGGAGCCGCCGCCCAACCCGGAGTTGTTCGGCCACGTGGTGGTCGGGGTGGACGGCTCGCCGGCCTCCGGGCGTGCGCTTGACGCCGCGGTGGCCGAGGCCGACAGGCGTGATGTGCGGCTGGAGATTCTGCACGGGCAGCCCTGGGGCGGCCACCGCAAGGCCGCGCGCCAGGGGATCCGCCCCTACCACGTCGCGCAGGCGTTGCTCGCGTCGGCCGCCGCACGCGCCGCCGAACTGCGCCCGGGCCTGCGGGTGAGTACCTCGCTGGTCGACCGGCACGCCGGGGGAGTTCTGGTGCGCCGCACTCGCGACGCGGGTCTCGCCGTGGTCGGGACCCGGGGCCACGGCGCTGTCACGGGCGCGCTCCTCGGCTCGGTGAGCCTCCATGTGGCCGGGCGCTCGGCCTGTCCGCTGCTCGTCGTGCGTGGGGAATCACCTGCGCGACCCACTGGACACGGTCACGTGGTGCTGGGCCTGGAAAGCGACGCCGACACCGAGGCGACGGCGTTCGCATTGGCCGAGGCCGACCGCCGTCACGTCCCGTTGACCGTCCTGCATACCTGGACCTCCCAGCCGACCGCGGCCCGAAGGCAGCGGGCGGGCGAGTATTCCGCGGGGTTCACGGAGCGCTCGGAAGTGATCCGGACGGTCGCTCGGCTGGGCAAGGCCCACCCGGAAGTCGCGACCGACATCGAAACGGTCCACGGTACGGCGCCCCACGTGCTTCTAGAGGCCACGCGTACCGCCGACGTGGTCGTCGTGGCCGCGCATCGCCGCGCAGGAGGGCCCGGGCCGCGGCTCGGCCCGGTCACCCGCGCCCTGCTGCACGGTGCATACTGCCCGGTGGCGGTCGTTCCGGTCCCTGCGACGGGACAGCCGTGAGAACACGGCCGGCATTCCCGCGCCCGGACATCCTCCCGTCCAGAGGCGGTCCGCGGCGTGAGGTGATCCAATGGCCCCGGAAGGAGGCACGGCCATGCCGGGTACGGCGGCTTCGGTGGTCATCGGGATCGGCAATGTGTTCCGGCGCGACGACGGCGTCGGCTGGGCAGTCATCGAGGCACTTCGGGACGACACGGTGGCGCTTCCACCGAGCACGGAGCTGCGCGAGTCGGCCGGAGATCCTGCGCAACTGATGGACATGTGGGAGAACTCCCGTCGGGCTGTCGTCGTCGATGCCTGTTTCCCTCCCCGTCCCCGTCCCGGGCGCGTTCACCGTTGGCGTCCTGGGGCCGGCGGCGTGCCGTCACCGGTCACTCAAGAGCACAGCACACACGGCCTCGGACTCGTCCACGCCCTGCGTCTCGCCGAGAGCCTCGGGCGTCGAGCAGGGGACATGGTGGTGTACGCGGTCGAAGGAGCCGACCGGTCCATGGGCACGGGGCTCACGCCGCAGGTCGCGGACGCGGTACGGCCGCTCGCACTGCGCATCGCCGCCGACCTCGCCCGGCACGCGGGTGCCCGCCAGGGGCCGTAAGGGCGAAATCCGCCGGCATCCCGCGTGGCCGGGCACCACCGCGAAGAGAGCGTGGTCCAGTGGATCGGACGACTGCGCCGGGCCCCTCGGGACCCGGTCACGGAGGCTGAGGGGACCGGAATGACGGACGGCCCGGACGGCGTCGCGGCCACGCGGGAGCAGGACACGGCGGTCCTCGACCCGGCCGCCCTCGAAGTACTGGTGCAGGTTCTGCGCCAAAGGGGTCGTACGGTGGTGGGCCCCACGGTGCGGGACGGTGCGATCGTTCTTGCCGAGCTGGAGTCAGCTGCTGAACTGCCCCACGGATGGGGGGTCGAGCTGGAGGCGGGCCGGTACAGGATTCGGCAGCGCGCTGACGCGGCGGCTTTCGCGCACAGCGCCGGACCGCAGTCGTGGAAGTCCTTCCTCCATCCGGAGCGGGTTCGTCAGTGGACCGCGGACCGTGAGCCGGGCGGAGACGTGACGGTGCGCCCGCAGGAGCCGGAGGCCGTCGCGTACGCCTTCCTCGGTGTACGCCCGTGCGACCTGCGGGCTATTCGCATCCTGGACCGGGTGATGACCGGCGGAAAGCACCGCGACCCCGTCTACGGTTCGCGACGCTCGGCGGCGTTCTTGATCGCGGTCGAATGCACAGAACCCGGGGCGACCTGCTTCTGCGTCTCCATGGGAGCCGGCCCCGCCGCGGACGAAGGATTCGACCTGGCGCTCACCGAAGTGGTGGACGCCGACGGCCACCGCCTGCTGTGCCGCAGCGGCAGCGAGGAGGGCGCCGCAGTGCTCGCCGAGCTTCCCCGCCGCGACGCGGACGACGCCACACGGGTTGCCGCGGCCAAGGCCGTCGGCGACGCTGCCGAACACATGGGCCGGTCCATGCCACCGGTGGATCTACGCACCCTGATGCGCGACAACCTGGAGGCGGACCGCTGGGACGACGTGACGTCCCGCTGTCTAAGCTGCGGCAACTGCACCATGGTCTGCCCCACCTGCTTCTGCACCACCAGCGAGGACGTCACGGACCTGACCGGCGACCACGCCGAACGCTGGCGACGCTGGGACTCCTGCTACGACCTGGACTTCACCGCGCTGCACGGCGAACCCGTGCGCGCGTCGCCCCGCAGCCGATACCGCCAGTGGCTGACCCACAAGCTCGGTACCTGGCACGACCAGTTCGGCAGTTCCGGATGCGTAGGCTGCGGACGGTGCATCGTCTGGTGCCCCACCGGCATCGATCTGACCGAGGAAGCGCACGCCCTGCACGAGGAAGCCGCGCGGAAGGGGCACCTTCGATGAGCCTGCCCACCGCGTCGAACCCCGAGAAGGGTGTCCTCGGCGCACTGCCGGTCGAAGACAGGGAACGGCTGATGACACTCGCCCAGCCCGTGCAGTTCCCCGCTTTCGCGCGCATCTTCGAAGAGGACGAGCAGGCCGACCGTTTCTGGATCATCCGTACGGGCAGCGTCGCCCTTGACGTCCAGGCCCCCGGCCGTGGCCGGGACGTCGTCGAAACCGTGGGGGAGGGGGGCCTGCTCGGCTGGTCGTGGCTGTGCCCTCCCCGGCAGTGGCACCTGGGGGCAGAGGCACGTGAACCGGTGACGGCGTGGGAATTCGACGCGACCGCGGTCCGGGCGATGTGCGTCGAGCACCCCGCGCTGGGAATGTCACTGGTGACCCTGGTCGCGGAGACGATCGGGCACCGGCTGCGCGCGACCCGCACCCGGCTGCTCGACCTGTACGGTCCGCGCGGAGGCGGATCGACGGCGTGATGTCCCTTCCCCTCCCCTTCCGCGCGGCCGGGCGCCGCCCCGACACGGCCGACACGGTCACGATCGACCTGGAGGCGGCGGCCGGCGGGGTGCTGCCGCCCTTCGCACCGGGACAGTTCGCGATGGTGTACGCCTTCGGCGTCGGCGAGATCCCGGTATCGGTGTCCCGGACGGCGAACGGGCGCATCAGTATCACCGTCCGGGCCGTCGGCGCGGTGTCGAGGGCTCTGTGCGGCCTTCCCGTGGGAGCACCGGTCGGCGTGCGCGGCCCGTTCGGCGTCGGATGGGACGTGGACGCCGCCGAGGGGCACGACCTGCTGATCGTGGCCGGCGGGATCGGCCTGGCCCCGCTGCGTCCCCTGGTACACGCCGTTCTCGCCCGGCCCTGGGCATACCGGCGGCTGAACGTCCTGGCCGGTGCGCGGAGCCCCCAGGACGCGCTCTACCAGGATGAATTCCCTTCGTGGCAGTGCCACTTCGCCGCTGTCGCCGTGGACCGGCCCACTGGGAAATGGCGCGGCAGGGTGGGAGTCGTGACCGCACTCCTGGACGAAGCCCGCTTCACGCCGGAGGAGACCACCGCCTTCGTCTGCGGGCCCGAGGTCATGATCCGTGCCACCGCCCGCAGACTGATCCACCTCGGGGTGCGGCCGGACCGCATCCAGGTGTCCCTGGAGCGCAACATGAGGTGCGCCACGGGTCACTGCGGCCACTGCCAGTTGGGGCCGCTGTTGCTGTGCCGCGACGGCCCTGTCGTTCCCTACGACCTCGCCCGGCCACTGCTCACCGTACGGGAACTGTGACATGACCTCCTCCTCCACCCGCCCCGTACGTACCCGTCCCCGCCTGGGGGTCTTCAAGTTCGCCTCGTGCGACGGCTGTCAGCTCACACTCCTGAACTGCGAAGACGAACTGCTCGTGCTCGCCGAGGAACTGGAGATCGCCCACTTCGTCGAGGCGTCCGGCGAGATCACGCCCGGACCGTACGACCTGGCGCTCGTCGAGGGATCGATCAGCACTCCGGAGGACGCCGCGCGGATCCGCCGGGTCCGTGCGGACTCCCGCCACCTGGTGACCATCGGGGCCTGCGCCACGGCCGGCGGGGTGCAAGCGCTGCGGAACTACGCCGACGTGGAGGAATACCTCGAGACGGTCTACGCACGGCCCGACTACATCGCGACCCTCGCCACCTCCACCCCGATTTCGTCCCACGTCAGGGTCGACTTCGAACTGCGAGGCTGCCCCATCGACCGGGGTCAGCTCCTGGAGGTCGTGACCGCCTTCCTGGCCGACCGCCGACCCGGGATCCCGAACCACAGCGTCTGCTTCTCCTGCAAGCGCCGCGGGACGGTGTGCGTCACCGTGGCGCGGGGGACGCCGTGCCTGGGTCCGGTGACCCACGCGGGTTGCGGCGCCATCTGCCCGGCGTACGGCCGGGGCTGCTACGGCTGCTTCGGACCGGCGGGAACGGTGAACCTCCCCGCGCTCGTCCCGCTCCTGCGCCGTGACGGCATGAGCGACGGGGACGTCGGGCGCTTCCTGCACACGTTCAACGTGACCGCGTTCACCGCCGTTGAAGAGGGAGCGTCGTGACCGGGCCCCGTGACGAGTCACTCGTGGTGCGCCTTCCGGCGCTGGCGCGCATCGAGGGTCAGGCGGCCCTTCGGCTGCGCATCCGGCAGGGCATGGTCGCCGAAGCCCGGCTGAGCATCTACGAGCCGCCACGATTCTTCGAGGCATTCCTACGCGGCCGTGCACACACCGAGCCACCCGACCTGACCTCGCGGATCTGCGGCATCTGCCCGGTCGCCTACCAACTCACAGCGTGCCGGGCCGTGGAGGACGCCTGCGGAGTGGCCGTGGAAGGCCAACTCGCCGCCCTGCGGCGCCTGCTCTACTGCGGGGAGTGGATCGAGAGCCAGACGCTCCACATCCATCTCCTGCACGCCCCGGACTTCCTCGGCCACGAGGACGTCATCGGCCTGGCCCGCGACCACCGGCCCCACGTGGAGCGGGGACTGCGGCTGAAACAGGCGGGCAACGCCGTGATGGAGTTGCTCGGCGGGCGGTCGGTCCATCCCGTCAACGTGCGTCTGGGAGGGTTTCACCGCATTCCGACCCGCTCCGAACTGCGGCCCCTGGCCGAGAGACTCCGCGCGGCTTTGGACGACGCGTGGGACACGGTCCGCTGGGTCGCCGGCTTCGACTTTCCCGAGGCACGATGCGAGGCCGACCTGCTCGCCCTCGCCGAGCCCGGCACGTACGCCATCGAATCCGGTGTCCCCACCGTGCTGCCCGCCGACGTGACGCTCCCGCCACGGACCATTTCCGTTGAGGAGTTCTCCGCACACGTCATCGAGGAGCAGGTCCCTAACTCCACCGCGCTGCACTCGCGGCTGGACGGCCGGGTCCAACTGACGGGGTCCTTGGCGCGCTACGCCATCAGCGGGCACCTGCTTTCCCCCGTGGCCCGGCAGGCGGCTCGGGAGGCCGGGCTGGAACCACCGCCGCCCTCCGGCGCACCGCCTTCGCACCGTGAACGCTTCCGCCCGAACCCCTACCGCAGCATCATTGTGAGGGCGGTGGAGGTGCTGTACGCGGTCGACGAGGCACTGCGCATCATCGACGCATACGAACCCCCGCCGCTTCCCCACATGGAGGTGCCGTCCCGGGCCGGCGCGGGACACGGAGCCACCGAGGCCCCGCGGGGGCTGCTCCATCACGCGTACGTACTGGACGGTGAAGGCCGGGTCGCCCGGGCACAGATCGTCCCGCCGACAGCCCAGAACCAGGGAGCGATCGAGGACGACCTGCGCCGCCTCGTCCAGCGGGAACTCGACCGTGGCGGCCTCTCCGACATCGAGCTGGCCCGTGTGTGCGAGCGGATCATCCGCAATCACGACCCGTGCATCTCCTGTGCCGCGCACTTCTTGAACCTGGACGTGGACGTCGAGCCGGCTGTCGACTGACCTGGCGCGACAGGTGTCGGAGCGGCGCGGCGGACCAGGGCGCGGGCGACCGTGGGTTCGCCTGCGCACGGTCACACCCGCCGCGCGGTCACCGCGCACCACGCCGCCCACCCGACGGGCTGCACCGCCCAGAAGCTGACGGCCCGGTACAGCAAGGTCACGGCTATCGCCGATCCGGGCGCGAGCCCGCACGCGACCAGCAGCGCCGACAGACCTGCCTCGACCACGCCCAGACTGCCCGGCGTCAGGCGCAGACTGCCGGACAGCTGTGTGAGTCCGTAGGCGAGGAGCAGGCCGTGCCAAGGCACGCCGATGCCGAGCGCCCACGTGCAGGCGACCAGGCAGGCGGCGTCGAACAGCCAGTTCAGCAGTGCCCAGCAAGCGGGCCGGAGCCAGGTACGGACTCCTGGATGCAGCGCGCGGGCCTGGACCGCGACCCGGTCCAGTGCCTGCTGGCCACGGCGAACGCGTGCCGATCGGCGGCCCGCGGACACCCACGCAGAATGTGCCGCGTCGCGCATGTGGGGCGAGCGGGACAGCGCCACGACCGTCAGCACGGCGGCGCAGCCCAGGAGAAGGACGCCCGCGACGGGGCGGACGAAGGCCGAGGTGCCCGTCGCGCCGACACTGAAGATCCCGGCGACGACGACAGCGGTCAGGCCGAGGGCCGACAGCGCGCCGGCGGCCGCCAGCGTCGCGATGGCGAGCGTCGGTTCGACACCTCGTCGACGGAACTGGCCGTACACCCAGGCACTGGCGAACGCTGCGCCACC
Organism: Streptomyces sp. NPDC088732; assembly: GCF_044751205.1. NCBI lineage: Bacteria > Bacillati > Actinomycetota > Actinomycetes > Kitasatosporales > Streptomycetaceae > Streptomyces > Streptomyces sp. NPDC088732. Next base: position 32,101 of record NZ_JBIVLI010000032.1, on the reverse strand, counting down.
GGGGAGGACACCAGCCACGGCATTTCCGGCGAGAACGACAGCCGTCATCGTCCGCAAGCTCCACCGCCTCCCCGCTACTGCGAGCAGCCGTCGGGGCACTGCGGCGAAGCACACCAATGACAGGGCCTCACAGGCCACGGCCACCGCCAGTCCCGACCCGCGCACCTTGCCGATCAGGGCGTACGCCTCCGCGAGCTCACTACGGTGGAGGAAGCCGGCGAACACGACCGCCGCCACGACCGCGGCCGCCCCCAGCCATCGGGCTCGGCCAGGTTGCCGTCCCGGCCGTCGTCCCCCGGGCCCGGAGGGACCGGGCAGGGCAGTTGCCGTCGTGCCCCGGATCGGGCGATCCGGGACGCCCCGATGCGGGGCCGGCGGTGCGCAAGGCGGATCGGACCGGGAACCGCTGTGCTCCTCCCTCCCCCGAGCGACCGCGGGGACGCCGGCGGTCGTGGCGGCGTACGGTCGCTGCCCGTGCCGTCTCCGGAACCTCTGCCACCCGGTCGGTCCAGTCGGCGGGGGCGGCTCCGGCGGACGCCGGACCGCCCGGCATGAGGGCCGCCTGCCCGGTCCGCCATCAGACAGGTCCGCAGAGGCCGCTGCTGGGAATCCGGCTGTCATGGTGGGTGTCCCTCCTCGACCGAGGGCCGCGTCCGCGGAAGCGCGGTTGGGTGCGCATCCGTGGCGGACCCCGCATGCTGCGGGTGCCGCCCCCTGCCGTCGCCACGACCGGTCCTCCGGGTTGGGGTGGACGCGGCGCGCTTCCCCCAACTGCACGACACTGCCTTTGGTCCCGGCGGCCACTCCGCTCCGCCGGCAGGCCGACAGCGCCCGGCGTATGCCGTCCGGCCGCTCGACAGGGAACACGGGCCCGTCACCTTCCCAGCGCAGCAGGGGAGGGACGGAAACGTCAGTGCCGGGCAGTACCGTCCCCAGGGCCGAACGGCCCCATGGCCGAGCAAGGCGTACGACGGGCGGCGTGCCGATTGCGTCGTCACTCGTGAGCATCGCCCCGCGATGCGGACGGTGTCGCGCCCGGACCTGGGACAACCGCCGACGCAACCGAACCGTGCCAGCCTCCGGTGAGGCTTCCGCGGCATTGCGGCTCGGCAGGTCCGCGCACACGCTGGGACGTGCGGGCCCGGCGGCGCCGAACCCGTCGGTGATCCGTCGACGCGCCGCGTCAGGCGCGGGACAAGGGTCCCTTTCAGAATGCGTGCGAACGCTGGTCCCGTGGGCGACGGTGACGCGGCGAGGGTCGCACGGGAACCAGTGCGCCTGGGAGGCAACGATGACGGTTTCACCAGGTCACAGGCCCATCGTGGTCGGTGTCGCTCCGGAACCCGCGCGGCGGTCCGCGCTGGCCTGGGCAGCCGACGAGGCCGCGCGGCGACGGCTTCCGCTGGTCCTGCTGCACGCCCAGGGGGTTCCGACTGCCGGATACCGGACGAACGAGGTCCTTCCCTCCTGGGAGCAGTGGAACGCCGCCTTGCACACGGCGGGGGAGCAGTTGCTGGCCGAGGCTGTGGCGTTCGCCGAGTCCCGGCAACCGGACGTGAAGGTCTCCGCACTGCTTGCCGAGGGCGATCCCGTGTGGGTGGTGCGCGAGCAGGCCCAGGACGCAGCCCTGGTGGTACTCGGCTCCCGGCATCCGGCCACCGCCCAGGATCTGTTCCATTCCGCGTCGGTCACCCTCCCGGTGGTCGCCCAGGCCCGCTGCCCCGTGGCTGTCGTCCCGGAGTCGGCAGCCACGGGGCAGACGCAGAAGCACTGGGTCGTCGGTGTGGACGGCAGCACGCATTCGGCGGCGGCCGTGGACTTCGCCTTCGACGAGGCATCCCTGCACGGTGTGGGCCTGCATGCCGTATACGCCTGGCACTCGGCGCTGCTCGGCAGCCCGAACAGATCGGCGGTGGAGGAGGAGGCACGGCAGGCCCTGGCCCGAGCGCTGACAGGGCCCGCCGCCGGCCATCCGGACGTGGACCTCCGCCAGGAGGTCGTACGGGGGCACCCCGTCCAGGCGCTCACCGACGCCTCGGCCGACTGCAGGGGAGTTGTCGTCGGCTCGCGCGGCCTCGGCGGCTTCACCGGCATGCTGATGGGATCGGTCAGCCAGGGCGTTCTCCACCACGCGCGCTCGCCGGTCGTCGTCGTACCGCACCCGGACGGCAGGAGCGACGATGAGACCCCACGTCACGGACGGTCGGGCGGTCGCGCCGACGGGACCCTCGCCGAGGAGGCAGTGTGAACACGCAGCAGGACAGCAGGCCACGGATTGTGGTCGGTGTCGACGGTTCACCGTCCTCGAAGGAGGCGCTCGCCTGGGCGGTACGACAGGCGTCGCTGGTGGACGGGGTGATCGACGCGGTGATCGCGTGGGAGTACCCGCAGTTCTACGGCTCGTTCGGCTGGATGCCCCCCATGGGTCAGGACCTGAATCTCGATGGCGCGGCGGCACAGGTCCTCGACGACACCATCGCCACCGTGACCGGGGCGGAGCCGGCAGTGACCATCCACAGCCGCGTGGAGTACGGCACGCCCGCCGGTGTACTGCTCGCGGCGGCCGAAGGGGCCTCGTTGCTGGTGCTCGGGAACCGCGGACACGGTGGGTTCGCCGAGGCGCTGCTCGGATCGGTGGGACAGCACTGCACCCAGCACTCACCGTGCCCGATCGTCATCGTCAGGGGCCAGGAGCAGCAGCAGCAGCCGGCCGTGCCCGGACCCGAGGCGGAGAGCCGGCGCCGGGACGCACGGAACCAATGATCGACGGCAGGCGCCGGATACCGCTGGCGAGCCGGTAGATGCCCGGGCCCGTGGGTGGCACGAGCGCGGTACGCCGTGGACACGTCGGCGGAAGGTGCCCGAGAGCCCTACGCGCACAGGCCGGCCGCGTGGTCCGGCACGAACGTCTGCAAGTCGCGCGGTGGACGCTGATAGCCCGTCGAAGGCGGCCTCCGTGGCAGTTCGATGGCAGACAGCGGAACCTCCTCGTAGGGGATGCTCGACAGGAGATGCGCGATCATGTTGATGCGCGCCGCGCGTTTGTCGTCGCTCTCGACGACGAACCAGGGGGCCTCGGGGATGTCGGTGTGCACGAACATCTCGTCCTTGGCACGTGAGTACGCCTCCCAGCGCGTGATGGACTCCAGGTCCATGCCCGACAGCTTCCAGCGGCGGGTCGGGTCGTCCAGCCTGGCCCTGAAGCGCTGTTCCTGGACGTCGTCGCTGACGGAGAACCAGTACTTGCGCAGGAGGATGCCGTCCTCGATCAGCAGCCGCTCGAAAATCGGGCACTGGTGGAGGAAGCGCGCGTGCTCTTGGGGGGTACAGAAACCCATGACGTGCTCGACGCCGGCACGGTTGTACCAGCTGCGGTCGAACAGCACGATCTCCCCGGCCGCCGGCAGGTGGTCGACGTACCGCTGGAAGTACCACTGTGTGCTTTCACGTTCGGTCGGCGCGGGGAGAGCGGCGATGCGTGCCATGCGTGGATTGAGGCGTGCCGTGACGCGCTTGATCGTGCTCCCCTTGCCTGCCGCGTCGCGGCCTTCGAAGACGACGACGAGCCGGTGGCCCTCGGACCGAACCCACTCCTGCAACTTGACCAATTCGATCTGCAGGCGGAGGAGTTCCCGCTCGTAGGCGCCCAGGGACAGGCGGCGCTGCCGCTTCTTGTCACCCATCTCCCGGTGTCCTCGCTTTCCTGGAACGCTCACTCCGCGCGGCGGACGCCACGCCGCCGCGGCCGTCCGTGGCCTGATCGGCGGAGCGGTTGCGGCCGAGAACCCTCAGTCCCACTCGACGTCCACGACGCCTTCCACGGCGCGCGCCAAGCGGGCCGCGACGGGCACAAGGGCCGTGTCGTGCGGCGTACCGCAGAAGCGGACGACGCCTTCCTTCACGTCCGCGCGCACCGGCGACGGTTGTCCGGGGAACAGATACGCCACCACCTCACGGCGCACCTCCTCCGCGATGTCCTCGTCGGGCCGCAGGAAGACCTTCAGGAGGTCGCCCCGGCTGACCACGCCGCACAAAATGCCCTCGCTGTCCGTCACTGGCAGGCGTTTGACCCGGCGCTGCGCCATGGCGCGTGCGGCCTGGGCGAGGGTGGTGTCGGTGTGCACGCATACGGCAGGGGCGCTCATCAACTCCTCGGCGGTCACGGCGCCCGCCTTGGCGAGTTCGGCAAGGTGGCGCATCTGCTCGGCACGGGTCGGGTCGCTGTCGCGGTACTCCTCCTTGGAAAGCAGGTCGGCTTCCGAGACCACGCCGATCACGCGGCCGTCGCCTTCCAGTACCGGGACGGCGCTCACCTTCCTCTTCGCCATTGTCTCGACGATTTCCTTGAACGATGCGCCGCGGGCGACGGCCACCACGGTTCGTGTCATGACGTCGCTCACGATGTGCGGGCTCCCGTGCACGGGATCCTCCTTCTGTCACGGGGACGCGCCCCGGCGGTGTCATCCGCGTTGGCCGCTCCCGTAAGGGGCGTAGAGGTCGAGGAGACGTGTGCGGGCGCCTTGCAGCCGATGCGCGACGATCTCCGCGACGCGCCGTGAGACATCACGGCCGAATTCGGCGTCGGCCTCGCACAGTGCCCGCACGATCGTCGCGTCGAATTCCAGCGCCCGGACGGGACTCTGGGTCTGTGCTCCCAAATGCCAGGTATAGGGCGGGAAGAGCCAGGACCAGCCGAGCAGATCGCCCGGTCCCAGGGTTTCGACGACCGCGGCGCGCCTGCCGGGCACGTGCAGATCGAGGGAGACGGCACCGGTCCTGACGACCCAGAAGCGGTCCGCTCGCTGCCCCTCTTCGAAGATGCGGGTCCGCTCGGGGAGATTGACCTCGCGGGACAGTTCGGTCAGGCGCCCGCGGGTAGTCGGGGGCAACGCGTCGAGGAGGCCGGTCGTGCGCCTGGTGGTCATGACTGCCTCCGAGTGTTTCGTGGTTCCACGGCCGACACCGGCGTATCCCTGTTCCGGTCCCGCAGGTTCCTGGCGCGGTCCGCTTCGGCCCCTCCCGGCTCGCCGGGTGTCGGGCCCGTGTGTCACGGGACTTCGATGCGACGCCCGGTGAGGTCGTTCACGTCGATGCGTATCCACAGGTCGCGGTCGTCCCTGCCGGGCCAGGGGCCGGTGTAGGCCAGCCGTTCCATTTCCGCCGCCTGCTTGCCCGCCACGGCCCGGGCGTGGCCGCGAGCCAGGACGCTCCAGCCCTGGCTCAGGGCCTCGTCGATGCTGTCCACCTCGAAGGTGACATCGGTGCCCGCTACGGCGGCGGGTGCGGACCCGGTCGCCGTCCGGAACGCGATGGCCTGTCCCACGATGCTGTAGTTGACCGGCAGCACCGCCACACCGTCGTCGGCGAGCGTGACAACACGACCCACGCCGTGAGTGCCCAGCAGCTCCCGGCACTCGTCGGGTTCGAGTTCCAGGAAGCGCGGGTGCGCGGAAGCCTGTCCCCGTCCGGGGGGGGAAGATCTGCCTCGCCTCCGTTGAGTGCGACGACCGTGGTGCTCAATGCTGCCGCAAGGCCGCGCAGCGTTCCCATGGCGGGAGCCGCCGTGGCCTCCTCTTCGAGGAAACGCAGGTAGCCGGTGGAGAGGCCGGCCCTGAGGGCGACCTCGTCGCGTGACAGCCCCAGCTCCTCACGGCGCCGGGCGACCCGCCGGCCGATGTCGCCGCGGGCATGGGACGTGGTGTTGCCGGTCATGATCATGCCTCTCTGTTGCTCAGCGGTCGCCAGTCGCCAGGGATGAACGGCGGCGCAGCGGGATGAGACCCGCGGGTCAGGCGGGCTGGCGGTGAGTCGGCGCGGGACGGCTGGAGTCGTCCTCGTGGTAGCGCAGGTGCTCACGGACGTCGACGACCCCGTCGACGCCGCTGCACAGCGCGACCAGGGCGGGGATCAGGCTCCGCCGCTCGATCGTCCCCTCCAGGGTCACGCGGCCGTCGACCACGTGCACCGTGACCGCCAGGGGCGACAGCCGCAAGGCACGGCCCAGCACCTCGGAGTTGATCTCGTCGCGGATCGCACGGTCCTGCCGGAGGAACACCCTGAGCAGGTCCGACCTGCTCAGCACCCCGACCAGGCAGCCGACCTCGTCGACCACGGCCAGGCGCTTTACCCGGTATTGCTCCATCGTCCGGGCGGCTTCCACGACGGTCCACTCGGGCCGGGCTATGACGGCCGGGCTCGTCATGAGTTCGCCGGCGGTAATGGCTTCGGCCTTCGCGCGGTCCGCGGGCGAAGCGTACGGCGGCGGCATGAGATCGGCCGGATCGCGGTGCCCGGCCGCCTTGCGCATCAGGTCCGCCTCGGAGACGACTCCCACGGGACGATCGTCGTGGTCCACGATCGGGAGCGCCGTGACGTCATGTTCCGCGAGGAGTTTCGCGATCTCCTTGAAGGCCGTGTCCGGGCGCGCGCTCACCGCAGGCGTCGTCATCAGGTCACTGACGTTTCGGTGCCACATCACTGCTCTCCTCTCCGTCCTCCGTCCCTCGCCATCACTCTCCCTCGTCCCGATGGGGCGGCGCATGGGCCGGTAGGACCTGTACTCCGGCCGACCGGACCCCGGGCAGGGTCGGGCAGCCTCTGTCTTTCGGGAGCTGCCGATCCCGAAACTGATAAAAGGGTGAAAGCAGGAGAAAGGTGGTGGCGATCATGCCGCTTCCCCTGGTCGTGGGCACGGACGGCTCCGATGCCGCGCTCATCGCCGTGGACTGGGCCGCCGATGAAGCGGCCCTGCACGGTTCAGAACTGCGCATCGTGTACGCCTCCCTCTGGGAGCGCTATGAGGGAGCCGCGCGGTCCCTCGGGACAGGCCGTCCGGCCGAGCGAGGCATGACCGAGCACATCCTGGCCACGGCCGAGCACCGCGCGCTGCTGCGCCGGCCGGGGATCGAGGTCTCGGGCGAGGTCCTGGCCGAGGAGGCGGAGGAAGCACTGCTGCGCCTGAGCCACCAGGCCGCCGCCATCGTGGTCGGCAGCCGCGGCCGCGGCGAGTTCGCCTCTCAACTGCTGGGTTCGGTAGGTCTGACGGTGGCGGCGAAGGCTACCTGCCCGGTCGTCGTGATCCGCGGCGACGGTGCCGATCCGGGGGACAGGCCGTGGATCGCCCTGGGCATCGATCCGGCCGATGGGTCAGGGGACGCCGCTTGTGTGTTCGCCTTCGCAGAAGCACGACTGCGCGGTTGGGGCGTTTTGGCCGTCCATGCCTGGAGGACGCCGCACGGTGTGGGCCCCGACTGGGAGGGGTGGCAGGATTCGGCCGCCCACAAGGATCACGCCGTGGCCCTGGAACGGCTGGACCAGGCTCTGAGGCGGCCGACGGCTGATTTCTCCGACGTACCCGTCAAGCGTCTGATGCCCGAGGGACGCGCACACAAGTCGCTGCTGGATGCCGCCGGAGGCGCCGGCCTGCTGGTCGTGGGCGCGCGGCGCCGGCGCGGTCCCGCCGGACTGCAGTTGGGGCCGGTGAACCATGCCGTGCTGCATCACGCGCCGTGCCCCGTGGCCGTCGTTCCCGACCAAGCCTGAGCTCTGCGGCCCGACGCTTTCCGCCGCGCCGTGAGAGGCGCGCCCATACGCAGCGGCCGTTTCAGGCGTGCGGGACCACCGCCACGGGGACGGCGCAGTGGTGCAGCATCGCGTGCGCTACAGGACCGACGTGCATGCCCGCAGCGGACCGGCGGATACGACGGCCCACCACGACGAGGCAGGCGTCTGCCGCGGCGTCCAGCAGGAGCGGTACGGCACCTCCGAGGAGGGAGTGCTCGGACACCGCCACCGACGGGTACTTCTCCCGCCATCCGAGCAGTGCCTGCGCCAGAGCGCCCGCCTCCGTGACGGCGATCTCCTTCTGCAGCTCCGCGTAGGCGGCTCCGGCGTCATAGCCGTACGCAGGCGGCAGGTTCCAGCCGTGCACGACACGCAGGGGGACCCGGCGCAGTGAAGCGGCCTCGAAAGCGAAGGAGATCAGCTCTTCGCTCGGACGGGTCAGGTCCAGTCCCAGCACCACGTCGCGTGACGTCGCCGCATCGGAGCGGCCACTCGTGGGGCCTCCCTCGGTGTCGCCGGCCCGCACCAGGACGACCGGGCGGGCGGCGCGGGCGACGGTGGCGGAGGCCACCGAGCCGACGAGGAAGCCGGTCACCGGGCCGAGGCCACGCGAGCCGAGCACCAGCAGTTCCGACTCCTGCGCGGTGGCGGCCAGTACCGCGGCGGGCTCCCCGCCCAGGTGCCGGGTGGAGACCTCCAGGCCCGGATGGCAGCGCCCGAGATCGGTGGCGGCGTCCCGCAGAGCGCGCTCCGCCCAGTGGGCTTGCGTCCCGGCGTCCGGCGGAGCGGTCCCACCGGCCAGGGGCGCGTAGGTGTACGCCCGCGGTTGCCAGTCGTGGACGTGGACGAGGACCAGGGGAAGGCCTCGGAGCCGGGCCTCGCGGGCGGCCCAGTCCGCGGCGGCCAGGCCGGCGGGCGATCCGTCGACTCCCGCGGTGACGGCAAGGGACATGAAGTGCCTCCTGATGAACCGGCGCACAGGCGAACCGGGTTCGAGGGGTAGGTCCGACGGGTTCAGGTTCCCGGCACCGTCGGGGGCCGGGCAGGGGCCGCTGGTCCCGTCTCCGGGGGCCGGGCGGCCCATGGAGCGGGCTTTCCGGACCCGGCGTGCACGCCGAGCCGCCGGCTGCCGCTCGCTCTGTTGGGCCGCTCGGCCGGCTCCATGGCCCCACTGGCCCATGCCGGAACCCCGCACACGGTTCGACAGTGGAGGTGCAGCACCGCAGAGCCCGCAGAGGGCGGGCATCGGGGTACAGGCAGGAGGCGGAGACGATGCGTCATCGCAACGTCGGCGACCTGATGACCAAGGGCGTCGTGTCAGTACGCAGGGACACGTCGTTCAAGGACATCGCGAAGCAGCTCACGGAGCACGAGATCACCGCCGTACCCGTGGTCGACGACGACGGACGGCCCGTGGGGGTGGTGTCGGAGGCCGACCTGCTGCGCAAGGAGGCGGGACAGGACGACCCGGCCGGCCTGCTGCCGCCCCCGCACCCGCGGCCCCAGGACCGCCTGCGCATCGACGCCACCACCGCGGAGGGCCTGATGAGCAGCCCGGTGGTGGTCGCACGGTCCGAGTGGTCGGTCGTGGAGGCGGCACGTGTCATGGAACGCCACAACGTCAAGCGGCTGCCGGTGGTGGACGAGGCAGGTCGGCTCGTGGGGGTGGTGAGCCGCACGGACCTGCTGCAACTGTTCCTGCGCAGGGACCACGCGATCCTCGAGGAGATCACCGGTGACGTGCTGGTGAGGACTCTCGGCCTGGCCCCGGGAGCCGTCGCCGTGACGGTGACCGACGGAAAGGTGTCACTGGACGGCGTGGTGGACCGCAGGAGCCTGATCCCCGTCGTGACGCAGCTGTGCCGTGGAGTGGACGGCGTCGTGGACGTCCATGCGCGTCTCGGTTTCAAGGCCGACGACACCTCCAGGCGCGCGGCCGCTCCACGCTGAACCGAGACGGCGAGGGGGCCGCCGCCCCGCCTGAGGCCGCGCCGCGGCCGGGAGGAGATGACGATGAGGCTCCGCAAGACCGGGCACGTCATGACCCCGGATGTCGTCAGCGTGCGGGCGGAAACCCCGGTCAGGGACATTGCCGCACTGCTCGGCAGGTACCGGGTGAGCGGCATGCCCGTGGTGGACGACGACGACAAGGTGCTGGGGGTCGTTTCCGAGACGGACCTGGCGGCGCGGCAGGCCGAGCCTCAGGGCTCCGCCCGTCAGCAGTCCGCACGGTCCGGAGCGGGCGGTCTTCACGAGCGCACCGCAGGGCAGTTGATGTCCGCACCGGCCGTCACCGTCCGTGCGACCGATGCCGTCGCCGTCGCGGCCCGCGCCCTGGCCGAACACAAGGTCAACCGTTTGCCCGTGGTCGATGAGGAGGACCGCCTCGTCGGCATCGTGACCCGCGGAGACCTGCTCCAGATGTTTCTGCGCCCCGACGCCGACATCCGTGCAGAAGTGGTCGACGAGGTGGCGATCCGGGCTCTGTGGCTCGGTCCGCACGCCCTCGCGGTGAGCGTCCAGGGCGGGGTCGTCATCCTTGAGGGCCGGCTGGAGCGCCGCAGTGAGATCCCCCTTGCCGAAGGTCTGACCCGCCGTATAGACGGTGTCGTCGCCGTGGTGAACCGGCTGACGTACCGGCTGGACGACACACAACGACGGTCCGTCGAGCCCCATGTCCACGAAATCGCCGATGGCTCGCTTCGCAGCTGAGTGTCGGGAGAGCGCCCTCGACGTGGACACGACGGCGCCTCCGCTGCCCTGCCTCCCGCCGGAACGGGTGTGGGCGGCCGTTGACAGTTCGCCTCGCGGACTGGGGCTTGCCGAGGCGACGGCCCGCCTGCGGCGGTACGGTCCGAACGAAATGCCCGCAACGGGCGGTCGAGGCCTGTGGCGCCGACTGCCGGCCCAGTTCACGGACCTGTTCGCGATCGTGCTGCTCATCGCCTCGGTCATCACGTTCCTGGCATACGGACTGCAGAGCCCCCACGATCGGGGGACGCTTCAACTCGCCCTGGCCATCGTAGGAGTGGTGCTGCTCAACGCGGTGATCGGCTTCACCCAGGAGTACTCGGCGGAGCGCACGGCGGAGTCCCTCCAGGCGATGGTCCCGCACACCTGCACCGCGCTGCGGGACGGCGAGCGCGAGGTGGTGCCCGTACGGGAACTGGTGCCCGGTGACGTACTGGTCCTGGACGCGGGCGACGCGGTACCCGCCGACTGCCGACTGGTCGAAGCCCGGGCCGTCGCCCTCAACAACGCGGCGCTGACCGGGGAGAGCGATCCGATACCGCGTACCGCGGATGAAGTGGCCCCCGGCCCCCTGCTGCAGGCGCGGAACTGTCTGTTCATGGGGACGGACGTCGTGTCGGGCGCGGGGAAGGCAGTGGTCTTCGCGACGGGCGCGGCGACCGAGTTCGGCCGCATTTTCCGCATGACCGCTCGGGCACCGCGTCAGCGAACCCCCCTGCAACTGCAGGTCGCCGCCATGGCGCGGAGAGTGGCGCTGGCAGCTGTGGTCATCGGCGCTCTGCTGTTCGCGATTCGTGTCCCCTCGGGGCAGTCTGTGGTGGCGTCCTTCGTGTTCGCGCTCGGGGTCATGGTCGCCCTTGTTCCCGAGGGGCTCCCCGCGACGCTGTCGGTGTCGCTGGCCATCGGCGTGCGGCGGATGGCCAGACGGCATGCGCTGGTCAAGAAACTCCTGGCGGTGGAGGCGCTCGGATCGACAACGGTGATCTGCACCGACAAGACCGGCACCCTCACACAGGCCGAGATGACCGTGGTCCGGTTGTGGGCCCGCGGGGCGTGGCACGAGGCTTCCGGTGTCGGTTACGCGCCGACCGGCGCCGTGGCGGAGCCGACGGCGGTGCGCGAAATGCTGCGGACGGCCGCCCTGTGCTGCGATGCCCGGGTGGTCCCTCCGCGGGGACGGGACGGATGGCGGGTCCTGGGCGACACCACGGAGGGAGCGCTCCTGGTGGCCGCCACGAAAGCGGGAGTGGACACCGCGGCTGAGGTGCTGCGCACGCCGCGTGTGACCGAGTTCCCGTTCGACTCGGACCGCAAGCTGATGAGCACGGTCCATGCCCTGCCGGACGGTGGCCGGGAGATCTGTGTGAAGGGCGCGCCGCAGGAGCTCCTGGCACGCTGCACCCACATCGATGGAGGCGGCGCACCGGAACCCCTGACCGAAGCGGCACGAACCGCCGTCCTCCAGGCGAACGCCGCCATGGCCTCCCGGGGACTGAGGGTGCTCGCGGCCGCCCGTCGCACACAAGCCGGGCGGGACATCGGTTCTCAGGAGGCAGCCGAATCGGATCTGGTGTTCCTCGGACTGGCCGGAATGCAGGACCCGCCGAGGCCGGAGGTCACCGAGGCGGTCAGCGCATGCCGGCGTGCGGGGATACGGATCGTCATGGTCACCGGTGATCACCCGCTCACGGCCGAGGCGGTCGCACGACGCGTCGGTATCGTCCGCGCCGCGGAACCCTTGGTGATGACGGGCGTCGATCTGGACGGCATGGACGACACGGCATTGCGCGAAGCAATAGGCCGCCCGGCGGAGTTGCTGCTGTGCAGGGTCAGCCCCGAGCACAAGATGCGCGTCGTCACTGCGCTGCAGGACGCCGGCCAGGTGGTGGCCGTGACCGGGGACGGAGCCAACGACGCTCCGGCGCTGAAGCACGCCGACATCGGCGTGGCCATGGGGGCCGGCGGCACCGACGTGGCACGGGAGGCCGCGGAGATGGTGCTGGTCGACGACTCGTTCGCCTCGATCGCCGCTGCCGTTCGGCTTGGCAGGTCCGTCTACCGCAACATCCGCAAGTTCCTGATCTACCTGTTCAGCCACAACATCGCCGAATTGCTGCCCATCCTGGTGGCGACGTTCGTGGGCTTTCCCCTCGTCCCGATCACCGCGGTGCAGATCCTGGCGATCGACCTCGGCTCCGACGTTCTCCCCGCTCTCGCGCTCGGTGCCGAACCTCCCGAGCCGGATGTGATGGATCGCCCCCCGCGTTCGCGACGCGAACCGCTCTTCTCCGCGGCCGTGTTGCGGCGGTTCCTCTTCCTCGGGAGCATCCAGGCCCTCGGCGTGTGCGCGGTGTTCTTCTGGCACATCCACTCCGCCGGCATTCCGTACCCCGACTTCACCGCCGACAACCCCGTCTACCGGGAGGCGATCACCATGGTCCAGGCCGGCATTGTCGTCAGTCAGTTCTTCAACGCCCAGGCGGTACGCACCGACCGCGAGAGCGTCTTCCGCATCGGCCTGTGGTCCAATCCCGCCCTCATCGGCGCAGGATTCGTGGGCGTGGCACTCATGGCGGCCATCTCCTACGCGCCTGCTCTGCAGGCCGTCTTCCACACGGCACCGCTGGATCTCGCCGACTGGGCCCTGCTCGCCGGCTTCGGGGCGCTCCTGCTGGCCGCCGAAGAACTGCGCAAGTGGTGGCTGCGGCGGTTCCGCCCGCTCCCGGTAGCAGCGAGCCAGGAAGGAGCACGGTGATGAGGGTGATCATCGTGGGGTGCGGGCGCGTGGGCGCCGCGCTCGCCGTCCGGTTGACCGCCGAAAGCCACGACGTGCGCGTCATCGACCGTCGTCCCCAGGCCGAGCAGGGCCTGGGGGAAGGCTTCCGCGGCGCTTTCCTGGAAGGCAACGGCTACAACCGAGCCGCCCTGGAGTCCTCTGGCGCCGCACACACCGACGCCCTGGTGGCCGTCACCTGCGCGGACAACACCAATATCGTCGTCGCCCGCGTCGCGCGGGACACCTACCGCGTACCCCTGGTCCTGGCACGCGTCGATGATCTGCGCCGTGCGGAATTCTCCCGCGAACTAGGTATCCGCACCATCAGCGGCGTCAGCTGGGCGGTCCACCGGCTGCACCAGCTACTGCTGCACCGGCATCTCGCGCCTGAACGGGGATTCGGCAACGGCGAGACGTTGCTGATCCGCTCCGGACTGCCCCGCTACATGTCCGGTCGCCCACTGTCGGCATTCGAGGTCGACGGAGAAATCCGCGTCGCAGAGGTCACTCGCAGCGGACGCTCGTTCGTCCCTTCGCACGACTCCCTGGCCGAGCCCGGGGACCAGGTCACCTTCACCGTCGCCGCCACCGCGCTCGGCCGCCTGCGCGGCTTCCTCGACAAGGAGCTCGGGACGTGAAAGTCATCGTCGCCGGCGCCGGACGACTCGGCGCCCAGGTAGCCCAAGTGCTCGCCGCCGCCCGGTACGAGGTGACCGTCATCGAGCAGGACGAGGCGCGTGCCGCCGAACTGGACCAGAGGCTCGCCGTACGGCTGGTCGTCGGTGACGCCTGCGACCCGGACCTTCTCGAGTACGCCGGCGTGCTCAACACGGACCTGCTCGTCGCCACCACGGGACAGGACGAGGACAACCTCGTGGTCAGCCTCCTGGCCAAGGGACACTTCGGGGTCCCCCGGGTCGTGGCTCGCGTCAACGACGAGGACAACACGTGGTTGTTCGGCAGCGGCTGGGGAGTCGACACGGCGGTGCCTGCCGCCACACCGCTGATCTCATTGATCGAGGAGGCGACGGGAGCCGCCGACACCGTCGCGCTGCTGCGCCTGAGCAAGGCGGGGGTCAACGTCATCGAAACCGCCATCAGCGCGGCATCGCGGGCCGCCGGGCGCCCCTTGGGCGAGGTTCCCATGCCGGAGGGCACGGTGATCGCCACGGTCGTCCGCGACGGTCGGCCGACCGTGCCGGCGGCGGACATGGTGCTGCAACCCGGCGACGAGCTCCTCGTCGTCTCTCACGCGGCCACCGAACGGGAGGTCCGTGAGGCTGTCCAGTAAGGCGCGGGGCGTGGCGGACCGGCGAGCCCGGGCGGCCGTCTCATGGGCGGAGCACTACGCGGAACGCGGTGTGTCCGGGGCGGCTGCTGACGTGGACGGTGCCTTGGTGGGCGGCGACGACGGCCTGGACGATGGCGAGCCCGAGTCCGGTACTGCCGGTACTGCGCGAGCGCGCCTGATCGGCGCGGACGAAACGGGTGAAGACCTCGGGCAGGAGGTCCTCGGGGATGCCCGGTCCGTCGTCACTGACGGTCAGACAGGCACCGCCCTCGTCCGAGGTGAGGGTGACCGTCACCTGGGTGCCGGGCGGGGTGTGGGTGCGGGCGTTCGCGAGCAGGTTGCCGACCGCCTGCTGTAGGCGGTGGGCGTCGCCGGTCACGGTGACGGGCTCCTCGGGGAGGTCCAGGAGCCAGCGGTGGCCGGGGCTCGCGGCGCGGGCGTCGTGGGTGGCGTCCAGGACGAGCAGGGTCAGGTCGACGTCCTCGTGTTCCAGGGGACGTCCCGCGTCGAGCCGGGCCAGGAGCAGGAGGTCGTCGACGAGGAGGGACATGCGGTGGGACTCGGACTGGATGCGTTCCAGGGCGTGGCGGATGTCGGCGGGAACGGGGCCGTTCCGACGCAGAGTGAGTTCCGCGTGGCCGCGGATGTTGGCGACGGGGGTGCGCAGCTCGTGACTGGCGTCGGCGGCGAAGTGCCGCAGGCGCTCCTCACTGGCCTGGCGGCGCACCAGGGCGTCTTCGACGTGTCCGAGCATCTGGTTGAGCGCGACCGAGACCTGTCCGACCTCGGTGCGCGGGTCGGAGTCCGGGAGGGGCTCGGGCATGGCGACGTCGCCGTCGGCCAGAGGCAGTCGCGCGACGTCCGTCGCCTGTTCGGTGACCTTGCGCAGGGGGCGCAGCGAGACCCGCACCCACAGCGCCCCCGCGATGCCCGTGGCGAGGAGCGCAGCGCCGAACACTCCGGCCTCGACGGCTTCGAGCCGGTGCAGCGTCGCCTCCACGGGGTGCAGGGGGAGCCCCGTGAGGAGGATGTCGTTGTCGTCGCCCTGAACCGCTACGACCCGGTAGCCGCCCATGGGGGAGAGGCGGATGCTGTGGCCTGTCCCGTCGACCGGGATGCGGGTGAGGGCGTGAAGGTCACCGGGGAGCAGCCGGAGGGGACGGTCCGTCGTGTCGTCGACCACCGCGGCCTGGGTGACGACGCCGTGGAGCAGCCGGGCACCGAAGGTGGCGTCGGCCTGTCCCCGGGTGTCCGGCCGGTTGTCCGCGTCAGGGGCCCTCTCGTGCTCCAGGCTGGCGGCGAAGCGGCCGCCGGCCGCCGTGAGCTGCTCGTCGAGCCGCCCTACCAGGAATCCGCGGAGGGCGAAAACGGTGGTGATGCCGACGGCCAGGCAGGCGACGGCGAGCAGGACGAGGAGACCGGCGGTGAGCTGACCGCGCAGGGTGCGCGGAGGGAGCCGTCTCATGGCGTTTCCGGCTTGAGGACGTAGCCCACCCCGCGAACGGTGTGGATCATCGGGGGGCGTCCCGTGTCGATTTTCTTGCGCAGGTAGCTGATGTAGAGCTCGACGACGTGAGCCCGGCCGCCGAAGTCGTAGGCCCAGACCCGGTCGAGGATGTGGGCCTTGGACAGCACACGGCGCGGATTGCGCATGAGGAACCGCAGGAGTTCGAACTCGGTACGGGACAGCTCGACCGCCGTACCCCCGCGGCGGACCTCCCTGGCCTCCTCGTCCATCGTGAGATCGCCGACCACGAGGAGGCCGGCGTCGGCTTCCGCGGTCATGCCGGCCCGGCGCAGCAGGCCGCGCAGCCGGGCGAGGACCTCCTCCAGGCTGTAGGGCTTGGTCACGTAGTCGTCACCGCCGGCCGTGATCCCGGCGACGCGGTCCTCGATCGCGTCGCGGGCGGTCAGGAACAGCACGCACACGCGGTGCGCGTTGCGTCGCAGTTCGCGCAGGACGTGCAGACCGTCGGCGTCGGGGAGCATCCAGTCCAGGATCACCGCATCGGGGCGGAATTCCCGTGCCGTGGCCAGTGCGGACGCCCCGTCGGCGGCCGTGCGGACCTCCCAGCCCTCGACGGTCAGGACACCGGACAGCACGTCGGTGACATCGGGTTCGTCGTCGACGACCAGAATCCGCACCGGGCTGCCGTCGGGACGTCGCAGGGCGGGGGGCGGCGTACTGCGTTCTTCCATGGTCCGTCCAGCATCTCTCGTGAGCTGCCCCCCTGTCGGCGGGGGAAGCCTCTGAGTTTCCTCTGAAACGGCGCTGCGGCCCCCGGTTCAGAGGGTACGCAGAGGTTCGGTGGTGATGCTGGGCGCGCCGACACCCGATCGAGCCCCAGGGAACTCCATGGCCACGACATCCACGAGTGCCACATACGAGGGCCGGCACGTGCAGCACCGGCGGCCGACCCGCAGCATCGTCCCGGTGCTCGCGCCGCTCGCCATCTGGGCGGGTGCCGCCGGGACCCTGATGCTGTGGTGGAGCGACACCACTTCCGTCGTCGGCGCGGTGGGCTGGCTGACCGGTGCCGGCCGCATCACCGGGCTCCTCGCCGGCTACGCATGCGCGGTCCTGCTCGCCCTGATGGCCCGGGTCCCACTCGTGGACCACGGTGTCGGTACCGACCGGCTCGCCCGCTGGCACGCGTGGGGCGGACGCTGCACCGTGTCGCTGGCCCTGGCCCACACCCTGCTGATCATCTGGGGCTACTCCCTGGCCTCGCACAGCTCCCTCGTGGGGCAGACCACGACCCTGGTCCTGGACTATCCCGACCTGCTCAAGGGCACGGCCGGTTTTCTGCTGTTCCTCGCCACAGCGGTCCTCTCTGCCCGTGCGGCCCGCCGGAGGATGAGCTACGAGACCTGGCACTACCTGCATTTCCTCACCTACCTGGCGGTTTTCCTCTCCTTCGGCCACCAGCTCTCCAACGGCGCCGACTTCGTCGGCAACCGGGCCGCCCAGGCCGCCTGGTACGCGCTGTACCTCTGTGTCGCCGCCCTGGTCGCCTGGTACCGCTTCGCCGTCCCCGTCCGGCGCGGGCTGCGCCACAGGCTCAAGGTCGTCGCCGTCCGGCCGGAGGCGCCGGGCGTCGTGTCCGTCCACCTCGGCGGTGAGCACCTGGACGAACTCGGTGGCGTCCCGGGGCAGTTCCTGCGCTGGCGCTTCCTCGCCCGCGGCCTGTGGTGGACCGCAAACCCGTACTCCCTGTCCGCCCCCGCCCACCCGCGGCACCTGCGCATCACCGTGAAGGCGGCAGGCGGCCACAGCCGGGCGCTGGCCCGGCTGACCCCCGGCACCCGTGTCTGGGCGGAAGGCCCCTACGGCGGCTTCACCGCGAACCGCCGCACCGCGGCCAAGGTGCTGCTGCTGGCGGGCGGCGTCGGCATCACACCTCTGCGGGCCCTGTTCGAGACCCTGCCGGGCCAGGTGACACTGGTCTACCGGGCACGCCGCCCCGAAGACCTCGCGCTGCGCGGCGAACTCGATGCGATAGCCGAGCGCCGTCGCGCGACCGTCCACTACGTCGTCGACACCCCGGAACGGTACTCCTCACCCCTGACGGCACAGGGGCTGACCGGTCTCGTTCCCGACCTGGCCGACCACGACGTCTACCTCTGCGGCCCCCCGCCCATGGCGGAAGCCGCTGTCCGGGCCCTGCGCGAGGCCGGCGTGCCGGCGCGCCGCATCCACCACGAGTCGTTCGCGTTCTGAGGAGAACCGCCGTGCGCCGAGCCGTCCTCACCACGACCGGGACCAGCGCCCTGATCGTTGCGCTGCTCTCCCTCAAACCCCATCATCCGGCTCCTCTGGCCGACGCTCCGGCGGCCCCCTTGCCGACCTCTTCCGCACCGCCGGCCGGACAACAGGCGGCCTCGGGCGGGACCGCTGCCACCAGTGGCACCTTCACCGGTGCTCCCATCGACACGCGATACGGGACGGTCCAGGTGGCTGCCACCCTCACCGGAGGGAAGATCACCGCTGTCCGGGTCCTCCAGGCACCCGACGAGAACGGCCGCGACCAGCAGATCGCCTTCTACGCCCTGCCGCGCCTGACCCAGGAGGCACTGGGCGCCCAAAGCGCCCACATCGACGCGGTGTCCGGCGCCAGCTACACCAGCCAGGGTTACATCCAGTCCCTGCAGAGCGCTCTGGACCAGGCCCGTGCGTGACACTGAGCAGGGTCTGCGACACGTCGAGCACGTCATGGGCACCGTCTTCTCCTTCGACATCCGGGACAGGCCCACCACCGCGATCCACCGTGCCCTCGGCGAGGCCGTCCGCCACCTGCACACCGTGGACGCGGTGTTCTCCACGTACCGGCACGACAGCGCCGTCAGCAGGCTCGGCCGCGACGAGATCCGCCTGGCCGACTGCCCGTCCGAGGTTCACGAGGTGCTCTCGCTGTGCGCCCGGGCGAACCGCGACACCGAGGGCTGGTTCAGTGCCGTGGCGGACGGCACCCTCGACCCTTCCGGCATCGTTAAGGGCTGGGCCACCGAGAACGCCTCCCGGCTGCTCCACGAGGCCGGCGCACGCCACACCTGTGTCAACGGCGGCGGTGACATCCAGGTCCGCGGCCAGGCCGCCTCCGGAACACCGTGGCGCATCGGTGTCGCCCATCCGCTGAGTCCCGCGGAGCTGGCCACAGTCGTGATCGCGAACGGAGACCTGGCCGTCGCCACCTCGGGCACCGCGGAACGCGGCGCCCACATCCTCGATCCCCATGACGGCTCTGCCGCCGCGGGGCTCGCCTCGGTCACCGTCGTCGGATCCCGCCTGACGATGACCGACGCCTACGCGACCGCGGCCTTCGCACGGGGTGAGGAATCCCGCGACTGGCTGGAATCGCTGGAAGGGTACGAGGCACTCGCCGTCCTGCCCGACGGCCGTACCTGGCGCACCTCGGGATTCGACAGGCTCGCCTCCTGAGCGGCTCTGCCGCGGGCAGTCCGCCCGGGTCCCGGCCGCACGGCGGCACAGCGGCCGCTCGCCACAGGCCCCGCGGGGCCCGGGTTCATTCAGCGGGCCGGAAACAGCCGCGTTTGGAGGCGCATCGCCAGGTATCCCAGGACGGACAGGCTGCAGGCGATGGCGAGGTCCCCCGCCGAGACGGGTTCCGTGCCCAGCAGCACAGGCAGCGGAGGCAGGCAGACACCGGCGATCTGCAACCCGAGCGCGGTGGTGACGGCCACCAGCAGGAAGGGGTTGTCCAGCGAACCGTGACGAGCTCGGGACGCCAGGGCGATACCCAGCTGGGTGGCGCCGAGAACGAGGAAGACCATGGACTGCCAGGGCCGCCCGGTCTCGCGGGCCCAGATTCCGGTGAGCAGGGTCACAGCCGTGACGAAGCACCCCAGCAGCAGGATTCGCGGCCAGAGTCCCGCCCCGAGCACGCTCTCGCCCGGTGGGCGGGGAGGCCGGTGCATGGCGGCCGGGTCCGCTGGTTCGGCGCCGAGAGCCACGCCGGAGAGTCCGTGCGTGAGCAGGTTGATCCAGAGGATCTGAGCGGGCAGCAGGGGCAACGCCATGCCCACGAAGGGACCGAGCAGCATCACGAGGATCTCGGCACTGCCCCGCACAGCCCGTAGAGCAGGAAGCGCCGCACGTTCGCGTACACCCTGCGACCCTCCTCGACGGCCGCGACGACAGTTCCCAAGTCGTCGTCGGACAGCACGAGGTCAGCGGCCTGACGAGCGACCTCGGTGCCGCGCCGCCCCATCGCCACACCGATGTCGGCCTGGCGCAGCGCGGGACCGTCGTTGACGCCGTCTCCGGTCATGGCGACGACGTGGCCTGCCGCCTGCCAGGCCTGGATGATTCCGAGTTTCTGCTCCGGGGTCGTCCGGGCATGGACGCGCGCGGCGGTGAGGTCCGTCATGGCCGCCCCGCGGTGCTCACCCGAGGTGGCCTCGTCTCCGGCCGCCGGGCCGGTGATGCCGAGCCGGGTGGCGACCGCTCGCGCGGTCAGGGGATGGTCGCCGGTGATGAGGATCGGCTTGATACCGGCGTCACGGCAGGCGGCGACGGCAGCGGCGGCTCCTGGGCGGGGCGGGTCGAGGATGGCGACCAGTCCGAGCAGGGACATCGAGTCGTCCTCCCACACCGCCGTCGTGGTGCCCCCGGTACGGGGCCGGACGGCCGTGGCGACGGCGAGTACCCGGTAGCCGTCACGGGCCAACTGCTCCGCACGCTCGGCCGCCGTGTCCCGCAGCCGGGCACCGTCGTGCAGGACCTCCGGCCGGATCATGACCTCGGGCGCTCCTTTGGATACGACCAGCAGACCGCCCTCCGACCTGCCGTGCACGGTCGTCATCCTCTTGCGGGAGCTGTCGAAGGGCACCTCCGCGACCCGCGGGGACCACCGGCCGAGGTCGGAGCGGTCGAGGCCGAGCCGGCCACCGGCCACCAGCAGTGCGGCTTCGGTGGGATCGCCCAGGGCGTGCCAAGCGATGTCCTCGTCCCGGCCGCACGGAGGTTCCAGGGACGCGTCGTTGCAGAGCATCGCCGCGCGCAGCAGGTTCGCCAGATCGGGAGCCTCGTCCGGGCCGACGGGATTGCCGTCGCGCAGTACCTGTCCGGCCGGGTCGTAGCCGCTGCCCCGTACCTCGGCCTCCCCGACCGGGGTCCACAGCCGTTCGACGGCCATGCTGCCCTCGGTGAGGGTGCCGGTCTTGTCGGTGGCGAGCACCGTGACGGATCCGAGGGTCTCGACGGCGGGCAGATGACGCACGATGGCTCGGCGGGCGGCCATCCGACGTGCGCCGAGGCCCAATCCCAGGGTGACCACGGCAGGGAGGGACTCAGGGACCGCCGCCACCGCCAGGCTGATCGCGGCCACGACCATCAGTTCCACGGGCTGCCCGCGCAGCAGTCCGAGAGCGAGGACCACCGCGCACAGAACGACGATGACAGCGGCCAGTGCACGGCCGAAGCCGGCGAGCCGGCGCTGCAACGGCGTCAAGCCGGGAGTGGCAGCGAGCAGAGAGGCGATCCTGCCGATCGCGCTTGCCTCGCCGGTGGCGGTGACCAGCATCCGGCCGCGGCCCCGCACCACAACGGTCCCCGCTCGTGCCGTGCCGCCTTCTTGCCCCGGCCCCTTCTCCACGGGGACGGACTCCCCGGTGAGGGACGACTCGTCGACGAGCAGCGCGGCGGCCTCGGTCACCTCGCCGTCCGCGGGCACGATGTCCCCCTCGCCGAGCAGCACGGCATCGCCGGGCACCACATCCGCGGAGGGAATTCGCAGCTCCGTGCCGTCGCGTACGACGCGGGCGGAGGGCGCGCTGAGCGCGGTGAGGGCGGCTACGGCATGCTCGGCCCTGACCTCCTGAGCGACTCCGACGGTGGTGTTGACGGTGATGACGAGCAGGATGACCCCGGCGTCGGGAAGGTCGCCCGTGGCGAGGGTCAGGGCCGCGGCCGCCAGCAGGACGACGATGAGCGGATCCCGCAGCTGTTGGAAGGCCCGCCGCCACAGCGCGGGCGGCGGCTTCGGAGAAACCTGGTTCGGGCCGTGCAGGGCCAGCAGCTCGTTTGCCTCCCGCTGGGACAGTCCACGGTGCCCTGTGGCGGTGGCTCCTTCGGTGGTGCCGCCGTGCACGGCGTCGCTCCCTGTCCGGCGGGTCAACCGTGGCATGCCAGTGCCGCGGCAGCTGCCGGTTGCATGCCTTCGGGGTCGGGCGGGTCCTTCAGCACCGTACGGGCCGTCGGTGCCAGCAGGTCGGTCAGGCGCTGGAAGACGTCGAGGAAGAGGTTGTCGACGGTGACCATTCCGACAAGCCGGTGGCCGTCCACCACCGGCAGTCGCCGCACGCCGGACCTGCGGAAGGCCCGATAGGCGGCGGAGACGTCGTCGGTGATGTCCACCGTCACGGCGGGAGCCGACATCAGCTCCGAGACCGGTGTGTCCGGGTCACCGCCGCTTGCGAGGCACCGCACCGCGAGATCGCGATCGGTGACGACGCCGAGCACCTGGTCCGCCTCGGTGACGAGGACCGAGCCGACCGCCGCGTCCCGCATCCGCAGGGCGGCCTGCCGGGCGGTTGCGCCGCGAGACACCGTGGCCACGGGCGCGTTCATGAATGCGGAGATCTTCATGATGCCTTCCCTGACGAGGATCGAGGACCTGGATGGCCTTGGGTGGTGCCGTCCAGGCGTCGGGGATGCAGCGGCACTGCACCGCGTGAAGGGCGGCACGCTCGGATGCGGAGGCAGGATCGGTGCCGCCGCGTCTCGTGCCTCCCAGGACGCCATGCCCTGCTATCCAGCACACCGCGTTCCGTCCGGACGCCGGGAGGGGCGATTGGTCCTGTTCGTGGGACCGGGTGGCCCATGCGGCAGGTGCCGCGGACGGAGCAGCGGGCCGGGCCGGGCCGGGCCGAACGACGTCGCCCCGCCGCGGGCCGCTGCCCATTGCGTCGCCGGTCGCACGCGAGTGCGCAGGCAGAAGCTCGTCGACCGGATGATTCCGAGCGCTCCACGGACGGGCGTCGACCGGTCCAGGCCCGTCCTCTGTTGGGGTCTTCCGCGCCCGGCCGGCGGGACAGGTCAGGCGCACGCCGGCCGGCCGTCGAGCCCAGTGGCGGGTGCGCACGGCGATCCGGAGTGGTTCCGGCAGGCCCGCCCTCGTCCAGCTGCGACCCTGTGCCCGTACGGGTGTCCGGCGCGCGACCGAGCCGGCCACCGGCGCCGGTGGCCGGCGGCGGATCAACCGCTGCGGTCACCCGATGATGCGACCGATCCTCTGGCCTCCATCGGTGACCATGACCGGGTGCTGCTCTCGTTCGGAGTGAGCGTCTCCTCGCGGTACTCGGGCGGATGCCCAGGACCGGCCCGCCCGGCAGCTCGCGGGGGCTGTGGCCTCTGTCCTTGTACGCGCACAGCACCGGTACGTGGCCGGCGCTTGGCTGCCGTGTTTTCCCGCCGAAGCTCGTGTCCGGTTGGTTTGCATCGAGTGCGGCGACTTCGAAGCCACCGGTCGCCATGTGCCGGGAACGGGGTGCCGGCAGGCCCGGACAGCCTCGGAAACGGACCCGGTAGGCCCATGCGGCGCACGACTGCCGCCCGTGATCCTGGCAGAGGGAACCCCTGCTTCCACTGACAGAGCGATGGAAGCGGCCCGCCGCCGTGAGTCCGGTCTCCCGCACCTGCGGTCCGGGGTACGTGGAGTGTGTCCTGGCAAGCACCGAGGGAGCCACTCAAGGGTGTGCTCGGTGGGCCGCGGCATTCCGCCCCGGCCGTCGGGAGCCGAGGCCCACCGAGCACCGAGGAAGGACGTGATCGGTCATGGCGGAGCACTCCACCACACCGCCGGCGGGTGCCGGTGACATCGGGCGGCGGATCGCATTGCGCCGTCACGAACTCGGCCTATCGCGGGAGGAGACGGCCGCGCGCGCCAGGATGGCTCCCGACCACCTTCGGTACGTGGAGCTCGAACCCACCGCTGCCCCGCACGGCGCGGAGCTCCGGGATCTCGCCGCGGCGCTGGACACCAGCGTTGCCGCGTTGAGCGGGAGTGCCGATCCGCCGCTCGGCCGCGGGCAGGCGGCCGGGGGCGCCGAGCTGGTCGATCTGAGCCGTCAGGAGTGCTGGGAGTTGCTGTCCACACACGGGGTGGGCAGGGTGGGCCTGCTCATGCCCGAGGGACTCACGATCCTGCCGGTCAACTACACGGTCGTCGACGGCACCATCGCGTTTCGCACCC
Source organism: Streptomyces sp. NPDC088732 (assembly GCF_044751205.1). Lineage (NCBI taxonomy): Bacteria > Bacillati > Actinomycetota > Actinomycetes > Kitasatosporales > Streptomycetaceae > Streptomyces > Streptomyces sp. NPDC088732. The sequence goes on along the minus strand of NZ_JBIVLI010000032.1, from coordinate 8,007 downwards.
ACCCGGGGGCCACCCCCGCGGCGGTGTCGGGAACCAGGTGCGCGTTCGAGGCCGACCACGTGGACGACATGCTCGGCCAGGGCTGGAGCGTGCTGATCCGCGGTGTCGCCCGAACGGTCACCGACCCGGCAGGCGTGCGACGTCTGGCTGAACGGGCCCGCACCGGCCCGTGGGCCGGGAGCGGCCGCAACCTGTGGCTCACGATCACTCCGGGCACGGTGTCCGGGCGGCGCATCGTGATCGGCTGAGGGACCGGCACCGGGCAGCAGGTCCTCGAGTGCGGCACAGAACAGGTGAGAACGTCCGTCACAGGAGGCCGAGATGACCGGACCCCATGCCGAACACCAGCAGGCCCACCAGTCTCCCGAGGAGGTTGTGGTCGGCGTCGACGGCTCGGATTCGGCGACCAGGGCTCTCGACCGGGCCGCGGACGAAGCCGATCTGCGGTCGGCGGCTCTCCGCATCGTGCACGGGTTGCCGTGGGTCGATCCGGCCACGGTCGGCTTCGGTCTGCAGGCCGACCGCGACCGTCCGCCCGTCGAGGCGGCCCGCAGCCTCCTGGAGTTGGCCGCCCTGCGCGTGACCGACCGTCGCCCCGGCGTGCCGATCGCGCGAGAGCTGTCGGCCGAACCGGCGGCGACGGCGCTGGCCCGTTTGAGCCGGACCGCGTCGCTGACGGTCATCGGCACGCGTGGTCTCGGTGGATTCGCCGGACTGCTCCTGGGTTCGGTCGGACTTCGGGTGGCCGCCCGTACGGCGGGCCCCCTGCTGGTGGTCCGCAGTGAGGATGCGGCCGCGCGACGCGGGCTGCGGCACGACAAGGTGCTGCTCGGACTCAAGGACGACGGTGATGCCGGGGCCGTCCGTTTCGCCTTCGAAGAGGCCACGCGGCGCGGCTCCCGCCTGAGGGTGCTGCACACATGGACCCGCCCGCTGGTACGGATGGGTCAGTGGCCGGTCTCACCGCGGCAGGACGTGCCGGCCCAGGCCCGTCAGCACGAGGACCTCGCCCGGTTCGCGACGGCCAAGCAGGCCGAGCAGTTCCCCGACGTCGCGGTGCGGGTACACACCGTCCCCGGCCCGGCCGCCGCCGCTCTGGTCGAGGCGAGCCGGTCGGCGGACGTGCTGGTCGTCGGCGCCCGGCGCCGGCAAGGCGACCCACTGGGAATGCGCATGGGCCCCGTGACACACGCGGTGCTCCATCACGCGCACTGCCCCGTGGTTCTCATTCCGATCGACTGAATGCCGCTACCGGTGGCACACCGGCAGGAGCGTTCAGGCCCGGCGGTGTGCCCAGGAAGGTTCGACCTCTGACCACTCCCGGTCCCAGGCATCGGCGCGACGCCTGTCGATTCGCAGCCGCACTGCCCAACGGCCCGCCAGGAGCAACGCACTCGTTCCGACGGCCCCGTAGATTCCCGACACCACCGCCTGTACCCGCGCCTGCCCGGGAGTCGGCGGGGCCACCTGCTGGATCCGACCGCCCCGGTCGACCCAGACAACGGTGATCGAACCTGCCGGGCTGTCCGAGTCCACCCGGGCGCTTCCGGTGTGCACCGAGCCATCCGGAGCGGCCCATCGCACGGGTGCTTCGACCTTGCCGCGGGAGCCCGTGTACGCGTTCGGCACGGAATGGGGGGCGTCCTTGGTCACCACGGCGGCGACCCGACGCATGTCCTGTCCCTGCCGGAGTGCGGAATCCTCCGCGCGGAATGCGGTGACTGCGCCCACCGCCGGTGCTCCGACGGCTATCAGAAAGGCTGCCGCGACCCCCGTCCACGCTGCGAGAACGTCCGATCGGCGCCGGAGCGGATTCCGCCGCTGACGCCAGAGCACCGTCGTCGCGTCCATGGCCACGCCCCCTTGTCTCGTACCGCGACGATCGCACGGGGCCGGCCGAACGCGGCAGGGGCCGAAATGGCAGACCGCAGGGGCCGTGCGGGCCGATCCCCCTGACTTCTTGGGTCCGTTCGGCCCTGGTGCGCGTACGGCTCATGGGCGACGATCGTCGGGACGGAACGCCACACAGGGCAGGGGGCCGGGATGACCGGTGCAGGGGAGTTCACACCGCAGACGCCGATCAGGGTGTTCCTGGTCGACGACCACGAGGTGGTGCGGCGTGGTCTGCACGACCTGCTCGACGCGGAGCCGGACATCGAAGTGGTCGGGGAGGCGGGGTCGGTGGACCACGCGCTGGCGCGGGGTCCGGCCCTGCGCCCCGATGTGGCGGTCCTCGATGTGCGTCTCCCGGACGGGGACGGTATCGCGGTCTGCCGCGAACTGCGTTCCCGCCTGCCGGGACTGGCCTGTCTGATGCTGACGTCGTTCGACGACGACGACGCGCTGCTGGATGCCATCATGGCCGGTGCGGCGGGCTATGTCCTCAAGCAGATCAAGGGGGCCGACCTGATTTCCGCCGTGCGGACGGTGGCTTCCGGCCAGTCGATGCTCGACCCGGCCACCACCGCTCGCTTGATGAGCAGTCTGCGCCACCAGGAGGACCCCGACACCAGCCAGGAGGACGTGACGCTGGCCGCACTGTCCCCGCGGGAACGGGAGATTCTCGAACTCATCGGTGAGGGCCTGACGAACCGCCAGATCGGCAGCCGGCTGTTCCTGTCGGAGAAGACCGTGAAGAACCACATCTCCCGGCTGCTCGCGAAACTGGGCGTCGAACGCCGCATTCAGGCCGCCGTCCTCGCCACTCAGCACCAGGGTACGGGCACGGGGGGCACCGAGCCCCGTCCTTGAGATCGGGCCACGTGGCCCCTCGCTCCGGTCCGGTCGGCCCCTACCGTCCGGCACGGCCCGGCCGGAACCTTGAGACAGGTTCCGGGTGGAGGGAGAGTGCCATGGCGACTTCGGTTCTCGACGCGGTGGTCCTGGAGAAGCTGATCTCCGCCGCGGTTGCGGCACCGTCGTTCCACAACAGTCAGCCGTGGCGTTTCCGGCTGGAGCCGGAGACCGCCACGCTTTTTGTGCGGGCCGCGGGTGAGCGGGGACTGAGGGAGGCCGACCCGATGGGCCGGGCCGTGCATCTGTCCGTCGGCGCCGCGGTGTTCAATCTGCGCGTCGCGAGCGCACACCTCGGCTGGGAACCGGTCGTCCGGCTGCTGCCGGTGCCGGCACAGCCGGACCTTTTGGCCTCCGTACGCCTGGCCGGTCCACCCCGCGCCGCTGCGGAGCACCGCGGGGACCTGTATCAGGCGCTGTGGCGCCGGCACAGCAGCCGCTCCCCGTTCTCGGCCCACCGGCCACCGGGACCCGTCCTCGCCGAGCTGACGGACTCCGCGCGCACCGAAGGCGCGGCGCTGCACCTGCCGGACGCGGACGAGACGGAGAGGCTGCTCGAGCTGACCGCGGAAGCCGAACGACGAGACGCCTCCGACGCCGCGCGCCGGACCGAGAGCCGCGGCTGGATCCGCGACGGCGCGCGGGACGGGTTGCCGACCGCAGTCCTCGGCCCGCTGGACTCCTCGGGTCGGCTGCCCGTCCGCGACTTCTCCGGGCTTCGACCCGAGAACCATGTGCCCGCCGCCGCCTTCGAACAGCGCCCGCTCATCGCCGTCCTGTCCACTGCCGACGACCGGCCCGCAGACTGGCTTCGGGCCGGTCAGGCACTGGAACGCGTACTGCTGGTCGCCACGACGCACCGGCTGCGGGCGTCGCTGCTGCACCAGGCGTTGGAGTGGCCGGACCTACGCTGGGAGCTGCGCAGTACCGGCAGCGGACCGGTCCACGTCCAGATGCTCATCAGGCTCGGCTACGGTCCCGAGGGAGCGGCGAGTCCCCGCAGGCCGGCGGCGGAGGTCCTGGAGGGGCTGCGGTGACGCCTACCTGTCGAGCGGTACCCGCCACCGCAGGAGCGCTCCGCCGCCGGCGCCTGTGCCGGCGGTGAACGATCCGCCCAGTGCGCGGGCCCGCTCAGCGAGGTTGTCCAGACCGCTGCGGCGTCCGCGGTCGGGGATGCCCATGCCGTCGTCCGTCACGGTCAGGGTGACGTCGCCGTCGGCGACGACCAGGGACACCTCCGCGGAGCTGGCTTCGGCGTGCCGGGCGGTGTTCGACAGCGCTTCGCCCAGTACGGCGACGACGTTTTCGGCGACGGGGGCCGGTACGTCGGTGTCGATCAGGCCCTCCATACGCAGGGCCGGGGTGAAGCCGAGCGTGGGCACGGCCCGTTCCACCTCGCCCGCGACCCGCACGCGCAGGCCCTTGCGCCCGGGCCCGGCGTCGTGGGCGCGTAGCCCGAAGATCGTGGATCGGATGATCTTGATGGTCTCGTCCAGGTCGTCCACCGCGCGCAGCAGCCGTTCGCTGGCCTGCGGGTGGTCGACGAAGCGGACCGCGCTCTGGAGCGTCATCCCCGTCGCGAACAGCCGCTGGATGGCCAGGTCGTGCAGGTCGCGGGCGATGCGGTCGCGGTCCTCCAGCCGGGCCAGCTGCTCGGCGGAGCGGCGTCGCTCCGCCAGTTCCATGGCCAGCGCGGCGGATCCCGCGAAGTCCGTCAGCGGGGCCGTCTCGATCTCGGTGAAGTTCGGTTCGCCCTGAGCGCGGGCCAGCAGCAGCGCCCCACGAACGCCGTGGGGGGTGCTCATGGGAACGGCCACCGCGGGCCCCAGGCCGTCGAACCGGGGCGGCCCCGCTGTGACGCGGGGGTCCCGCCCCACCTCACAGCTGGTGATCAGTTCGCCTTGCGCCATCGCGGCCCCTACGAACGACCCCTCACGCGGCAGAACGAGTCCTCGATGCGTGGCGGCGTCGATGCCGGTGGCGATGGCCATCCGGACGTCGCCCGTCCCCTCGACCGGCAGGGCCACCGCGCCGAGGTCCGCGCCCAGGATGCGCCGGCCGTGCTCGACGATCAGCTCCAGCACCCGCGACTCCTCGGCGCCGGACAGCAGACTGGCGGTGATCTCCGCGTTGGCCTCCAGCCAGCGCTGCCGGGACCGGGCCTCCTCGTACAGCCGGGCGTTGTCGATCGCGACACCTGCCGCGACCGCGAGCGTCGACAGCACGGCCTCGTCCTCGCCGTCGAACTCCTTTCCGCCGCGCTTCTCGGTCAGGTAGAGGTTCCCGAACACCTCGTTGCGGACCCGGATCGGGACGCCCAGGAAGGAGTGCATCGGCGGGTGGTCCGCCGGGAAGCCGTACGAGGCCGGGTGCTCGGAGATCTCCGCCAGCCGCAGAGGCTCGGGGTGGCGGATGAGCTCGCCCAGGATCCCGTGACCGGAAGGCAGTGGGCCGATCGACTCGACCTGATCGCCCGGGATCCCCACCGTGAGAAACTGCGACAGCGTCGCGTCTTCACCGATCACGCCGAGCGCGCCGTACTCCGCGTCCACGAGCACGACTGCGGCTTCCACGATCCGGCGCAGCACCTGCGACAGATCCAGCTCGCGCCCCACAGACAGCACGGCCTGCAGCAGGCTGTGCACACGGTCCCGCGTCCCGCGCACGGCATCGATACGGACCTGCAACTCGTCCAGCAATTCGTCCAGCTGCAGCCGCGGCAGGCGCTGCTCACCCTTGTCGGGCTCCATCCCCATGGATTCCTCCATCAGGCACGGGAGGGGGGTCTCTCCGCTTCTCAACATAGCGGCATCGGGAAGGTATCGAACGCTCTTCCGGTCAGGTAGTGGCAGTCGCCGGGGATACATGCGGGGTCAGGGGTGGTCCCGTCGCAGCGGACGGCCGACCGGCTTTCCCGGTCAAACGGTTCGGCCCGGGACCGCGAACGCAGCCGCGCTTTCAGGCGCTGTCCTGCCGTCCTCGCACCCAGGCGGCGTACGCCGACAGGGCGGTCGGCAGTGTCGGGAAGACGCGGTCCCGCCCTACCGCCTGGGTCAGGCCGTAGGCGTCCAGGTCGTCCATCAGGTCCTGCTTGACCCGGGCGAGCGCGAACACGATGTCCCGGTCGATCAGTTCGCGACGGAGAGCGTCCACCGCGTCCAGTGCGGTGATGTCGACCTCGACGTTGGCCTCGGTGTTGAGCACGAACCAGCGGACTGGCTTGTCCTGGGCGTCGACCGCGTCGAGGGCCCTGCGACGGAAGTCCTCGGCGTTGGCGAAGAACAACGGCGAGTCGTAGCGGTAGACCAGCAGGCCGGGAATCGTGCGGGCCCGCGGATAGTCGTCCACGTCGTGCATCCCGGCGAGTCCGGGGACGAGGCCCTCGATCGCATCGTGCGGACGGGCCACCCGGGACAGCATCTCGGCGACCGACAGCGCCACGGCCACCAGTACGCCGTACAGGATGTCGAGGACGAGCACACCGAGCAGGCACGCGAGGGCAAGCAGCAACTCACGGCGTCGGAAGCCGGCCAGCCGCCGGAAACCGGGCAGGTCGATCAGCCGGCAGGCGGCGAAGACGACGATCGCGGCGAGCACCGCGTCCGGCAGGCCGGACAGCAGCGGGCCCAGGAAGAGCAGCACGCTCACCACGGCCACGAAGGCCACCAGGGAGTACACCTGGCTGCGGCTGCCTGCCTGATCCCCGAGCGCGGTCCGGCTGGCGCTGCTGCTCACTGGGAAGCCGTGCAGCACACCCGCTCCGAGATTGGAGGCGCCGAGCGCCAGCAGTTCCTGATTGGGATCGAGGCCGTGTCCGGCACGTGCCGCGAAGGCCCGGGCCGTCAGGATGACATCGGTGTAGCCGACCAGCAGCACACCGACTGCCGGCAGGACCAGGCTCGGCAGGTCGTCGGGCTCCGGCAGCGACGCGCTGGGCAGGCCCGAGGGCACCTCCCCGATGACGGCGACACCGTGCCCGCGCAGTCCGAGGACGGACACCGCGACCGTGCCGAACACCACCGCCAGCAGTGGGCCGGGGGCCATCGGAGCCCAGCGCCTCACCAGGAAAAGGAAGACGAGGGCGCAGGCGCCCATGAGCACGGTGGGCGGCTGCGCCTGCGGCAGGTGCGCGACGAAAGACGCTGCCTGGGGGAAGAACGCGGCACCCGTCACGGGTACACCCGTCAGCTTCGGCAGCTGATCAACGATCATGATCATCGCCACACCCGCCAGGTAGCCGACCAGTACCGGCCGTGACAGCAGGTCCGCGACGAATCCCACCCGCGCGGCCCAGGCGACCACGGCCAGCAGGCCGACCACCACCGCCAGCGCCGCGGCCAGGACCGCGTACCGCCCGGGGTCGCCCGCGGCCAGTGGCCCGACCGCGGTCGCCGTCATGAGCGCGGTTGTCGACTCCGGACCGACGGACATCTGCCGGGACGATCCCAGCACCGCGTAGAGCACCAGGGGTGCCAGCGCCGCCCACAGTCCAGCGACCGGCGGCAGCCCGGCGAGCCCCGCGTACGCCATGACCTGCGGCACAAGGTAGGCGGCGACCGTCAGCCCGGCGAGGAGGTCACCGCGCAGCCACGACCTGCTGTACCCGGTCACGACCGCGACCCCCGGCAGCGTCCTGCGCCACGTCCGCGACTTCCGCATGCGCCCATCCTGGCCCCGGGAATGCGAGCCGGCGCAGATATTGCGACGAGCAGGCATGTCGGTACCCGTCCGGACGACTGGAGAAGGCACCTTCCCGTGGGCACTGGGGCCGGGCGGGAGCCCCGGCGGCCGTCGTGCCGCGCCACCCTCACGGCTCTCCGGCTGCCGGCTCGGACGTCGGGCCCGGCGTCCGGGCGGGAACGGGGCAGGAGCGGCCCCGGGAGTACCGTCGCAGGGGGCCACGGGGGGCCGTCCGGCCCCGGCGGTCGCCCGGCCGGCCCTACCCAACGGGCCCCGGGCGGAGACAGGCTGCAGGGAACGACCGTGACGTTCCGGAGGAGCCATGTCGTCGCACGAGATTCCCGCAGCAGAACTCGCAGCCTTGGACGCCCACTGGCGTGCCGCGAACTATCTGGCCGTCGGCCAGATCTACCTGATGGCCAATCCGCTGCTGACCGAGCCCCTGCGCCCCGAGCACATCAAGCCCCGGCTGCTCGGCCACTGGGGCACCTCACCGGGCCTGAACCTGGTGCACACCCACCTCAACCGCGTCAT
>NZ_JBIVLI010000031.1:0-101778 GCF_044751205.1 Streptomyces sp. NPDC088732 | reverse complement strand
ATCCACGGCTTCCTGCTCACACCCCACGAACGGCGGAATCGTCGCACCGGACACGCCCACCAGAGACGATTCACATGATCGTGTTACGAGCTCTACAGGCGCATGATGCCGAGCAGCGAGGCGGCGGGGTCCAGCGCCGAGAATGTATAGGCCACTGTCGCGAGTAGCAGCAGACATGCGGTCAGGGCCGTGATGACACCGAGTGTAGTGTTCATGAATCTCACGCGGGTGGCGCTTGGGACGGCGGCGATACGCCGCCTCCAGAAAAGGACGCTCACGAGGACGGTCGCCACCATCAGCGTGGCGGATACCACCACCATGACCCAGTCGTATCGCTCGACATCGCCGAGCAGTACCGTCAGCGCGGGGGAACCAGCGTGCGGGCCGGCCGAATGCCTCAGTCCTTCGCGCATTTCACTCAAAACCTGTGCGAGTTTCCCGTCGGCGGTTCCACCGGGTAGCACCCCGAGCAACGCGCCCATCGGTACGGCCGTCGCCGGGATGTTGAACATCAACACAACCACGGCGGCAACCGTCGACACCGTTGCGGCGATGGCAAACGCCGCGTACCAGGCCTGGGCACGCAGATATCTCTGCCACAGCGCGGCGGCGAGCAGGGCGAAGACAATGACCGACAACGAGCTGATTGCCACCTTGATCGCATGCCACTGGAACCAGTAGTCGACCAGCGTCGTCAGGTGGGCGGGGAACGCCGGAGTTCCGCTTCGCCAATACTCGACGAGAGCACGCCCGAAGGCGTCCCGCAGTTTCGCGTCACTGTAAGCCCCGAAGGTTGGACTCAGGAGGGTCCTGGGGGCGGGCTCGAATGCTGCCACCAAAGCTGCGCTGACCACCAGCAGCAACCCGATCACGGGCACCGAATGCAGTCGAACAGTTTTGCGGTCGGAATCTGGTGTCCGTTCGGCGGCACCAGTTGCGGAGATCAGTCGAGTTCGCATGAGACGACGGTAGAGAAAGGGCCGCTCGCAGCGCTATGGCACATGAGCTAGCACAGCTGGGTGAGGCTGCGCTACCCGAGCGGTATAGCTAGCTCTACCTCAGGTCGAGTACGCCACCTATCACCCAATAGCAACAAGATGGGCACTAAATATTCGATTTCTCACCAGGAGTGATCTACCCCGGCTCTCTCCAGAAGTACAAGATCATCCTCAGCGGTAACATCACCAGCACGCGGCAGGCGCTCACAAAAAGGGGGCGGCAATCCCCGACGAGCCCGTCGACCTCCATGTCTGATTTCCGCCAGAACCACAGGACGTCGTTGGATACATTCGCGGCTCATGTCCACCGAGTGGGAGCTTGGAGATGAACGTGACGACACGTGACTTGCTCGCCGCGGCCGCAGCGCACGCCGCCGACTTCCTGGAAAGCCTTGATGATCGTCCTGTACACGCCGCCGCCGCGCTGCCCGATCTGCGTAAAGCACTGCACCGCCCACTGCCGGACAAACCTCAGGCGGCAAAGACTGTCCTGGATGAGCTTGTATCCGATACGGCCGGCGGACTGCTCGGCAGCGCAGGTGGGCAGTTCTTCGGGTGGGTGATCGGCGGCGGTGTTCCTGCTGCGTTGGCCGCGGACTGGCTGACATCGACGTGGGATCAAAACGCCGCGCTGTACGCGTGCGGCCCGGCGGAGGCAGTGATCGAAGAGATCACCGGAGAATGGCTCAAGGAGCTTCTCGGGCTACCCGGCTCCGCCTCTTTCGCTTTCACAACCGGAACACAGATGGGCCACCTGACCGCATTGGCCGCCGCACGCCATCACCTGCTGGAGTCTCGCGGCTGGGACGTTGAGCGACAGGGCCTGGCCGGCGCACCGGCAGTACGCGTATTGACCTCGGGTCTGGAGCACGCCTCCATCCAGCGTTCCGCACGACTACTGGGAATCGGTACCGACGCGCTGGTGGCAGTGGGACACGACGAGCACGACCGAATCGACCTGGCTGAACTGGAACGAACGCTCGATGAGCACGCCGACGCCCCGACCATCGTGTGCCTGCAGGCCGGTGAGATCAACACCGGTGCCTTTGACGACTACACCCGGGCATGCCGGCTTGCTCACACATACGACAGTTGGGTACATGTCGACGGTGCGTTCGGGCTCTGGGCTGCGGTCAGCCCAACCCACCGTCACCTGCTGACTGGTCTGGAGCTCGCGGACTCATGGACCACCGACGCCCATAAGTGGCTGAATGTGCCTTTCGATTCCGGTTTGGTGTTCGTCGCGCACCCGGATGCACACCGCGCGGCCATCTCCACTCGAGCGAGCTATCTCGTGCACGCTGGCGACGCAAGCGCTTCTGTGAGCTCTGGCCCGCCGGCACGTGATCAGATCGATTGGAATCCCGAGTGGTCGCGCCGCGGCCGCGGCGTGGCTGTCTACGCTGCCCTGCGTTCTCTGGGACGACAGGGCATCGCCGAAACAGTGGAACGCTGCACTCGCCATGCTCAGCGCCTCGTCACTGCGATCGGCGCTCTGCCCGGGGCCGAGGTGATCGTGGCCCCACAGATCAACCAGGGCCTGGTACGTTTCCTTGCCCCTGATGGCGGCCACGACCAGCACACCGATACCATCATCGACCGAATTCAGGCCACTGGCCAGGCGTGGTTCGGCGGATCTACTTACCGGGGAATGCGCGTCATGCGCATCTCGGTCGTTAACTGGCGAACTACTGACGGCGATGTCGATCGCGCAGTGACGGCCGTCCATGACGTTCTCGCAGGGGTGGTTCGCGAGTTCGAAGAGGGCCGCGTCTCAAATGCCCCGTGGCCGACTCGCCGGGGCAACTCTTAAGGACAGCACCGGCGCCTGAACAGGAAACTTGACAGTTACCTGCGGCCGACCGTCCGTACGCACCGGAGTTGCCCAGCAGGTGGTCGATGGCCATTCGCCGACCAGCACATTGCGGTCGCCGATTCGGAGGAGAATGTCGCTTTTCCACTTGCCGTTGAGGATCTCTCCGGCCGACTCGCCGGCGAAGAATGCGCTCAGCGACTCCAGGAGGACCGACCAGGCCCTTCGCCTCATCACCCGCGGAATGTACCGCACGACGGTCAGTTACCAAGTGCACACAAAAAAGGTCAGAATGGCGGCCCCGGGCTCCGTCATACCGACGGCGGGCCCGCCTCGATGCGGTGCAGTACCGGGAGCAGGCGGTCCAGGTCCGGGTTGCTCTGGACCTGCCGCTCGTCCCACCATGTGGCGCCGGCGTCGCGCAACGGCCCGATCACGTCCCTGGCCTTCGCCGCGTCCAGGGGCGTCGCACCGCCGAGCACGAACTCGAAGGGGCGCTCGATCCCGGCCGTACGGTGCTTGCGCACAAAGCTGACCAGCTCCTGCACCTCCGCCACGTCCGGCACCTGACCATGCCGGGCCGTCTCGAACAGCGGCACCGCACCGTCCCATCGCGCGGCCCGCCGCATGGGCGCCCGGCGCGGCCAGAACCCCCCGATCCAGACCGGCGGAGCGGGCTGCTGCACGGTGGCGGGCAGGAGTGTCACGTCCCGCACCTCGTAGTGCCGGCCGTAGTGGTTCACCGGCTCGCCCGACCAGAAGCGCCTGAGTACCTCCAGTCCTTCGTCAAGGCGCTCGCCGAGGACGCGCGGCTCGGCGGTGTCGCCAAAGCTCGCGTACTCGTCCTCGACCGGACCGCCCAGGCCCGCGGCGAAGATCGCCCGGCCACCGCTGAGGTGGTCCAGCGTGACCACCTGGCGGGCGAGCTGCTGCGGGCGGTAACGGGGAACCGGCGTCAGCAGGGTGCCCAGCCGGATCCGGGAGGTCGCCAGCGCGGCGGCGGTCAGCAGCATCCAGGGGTCGCCGAAGGGACGCCCCTGGTGCCGCCGGTGCAGTACGTGGTCCCACACGAAGAATCCGTCCCAGCCGGCCTGCTCGGCGGCGGCCGCCGCGGTCGCGACGTTGCGGGGGTCCGCGAAGTCCCCGAAGTTGGGCACGTTGATCGAGAAGCGCATCCCCGCAGGATGCCCAGTCGGCCGTCCAAGGGGCAATCGGATTTGGATCGAGCCGGCAGCCCCGTTGCGGGACCTCACACGGCGGGCCGGGGCGGGTGGCGCAGCAGGGTTCCGGCCTTGGCTTCGAGGAGTGCCACCGCGAGCAGTTCGCCGTCGGCGGGGCCGTAGTGGTCGAGTGCCTCCTCGTGGAGGAGGCGAACGGTGTCCGCGATGGCGTGCGGCGTACCGAGCTGCGCTGCCAGGGCGGTCACCGTGGCGAGTTGGTCACGGATGTGGTCCAGGCCGAAACTGGGGAGGTAGTCACCGGCGAGGAGGGCCGGCAGGTCCTTCCTGATGAACGCGCTGGAGGCCGGGCTCTCGGCCAGGACCTGCGTGAGCACGCCCAGGTCTATGCCGGCGCGGTCACCGAGCAGCAGGGCCTCCGCGGTGGCCGCCGCCTGGCCGAACCACAGGAGGTTCACGAGCAGTTTGGCGGTGTAGCCGGTGCCGGGGCCACCGACGTGGGTGAGGCGGTCGGCGACCGCGGACAGGACCGCGCGATGGCGGTCGAGAAGTGCGGTCTCACCTCCGACGAACAGCCGCAGCCGTCCCGCGGCGGCGTCCTCGGGGGATCCGCCGATGGGTGCCTCGAGGAATCCGTGTCCGTGCGCGGCCGCCCGCTCCCGGCAAGGAACCGCCGCCGTCGGGGTGTTGCTGCTCATGTCGATCCAGACGGCTCCTGGCGCGAGCGCCTCCAGCACCCCGTCGCCGACGGCCTCCGCGACCTCGGCCGGTCCGGGCAGGACGGTGAGCAGGACGTCCGCCCCCTTCGCCGCGCCCAGGGCGGAGCCCGGCCACTGGGCCCCGCACGACAGGACCGCTTCCCGGCATTCGGGCCGTACGTCGAAGGCCCGCACCTCGTGTCCCGCGCGGACGAGATTGCCGCACATGGGTTCACCCATGCGCCCGACACCGAAGAGGCAGATCGTCGACACAGGCGGATGGTATCCCGGCCGCACGGAGGCCCCTTTCGGCCTGCGCTACCGGCGAAGGCCGAGCGCGTCCCGGCCCGCGTAGCGGGCCTGGGCGCCCAGTTCCTCCTCGATGCGGATGAGCTGGTTGTACTTGGCGGTACGGTCCGAGCGGGACATCGACCCGGTCTTGATCTGACCGCAGCCGGTAGCGACGGCGAAGTCGGCGATCGTGGTGTCCTCGGTCTCCCCGGAGCGGTGCGACATCACTACCGTGTAGCCCGCCCGGTGGGCGGTGCCGACGGTGGCCAGGGTCTCGGTGAGGGTGCCGATCTGGTTGACCTTCACCAGGATCGAGTTGGCGATCCCGTTGCCGATGCCCTCGCGCAGCAGGGTCTCGTTGGTGCAGAACACGTCGTCGCCGGTGAGCTGGCAGCGGTCGCCGAGGCGGGCCATGAGCAGCCGCCAGCCGTCGAGGTCGTCCTCGGCCATGGGGTCCTCGATCGAGGCCACCGGGTGACGGTCGACCAGTGCGGCGAGGTAGTCCACGTGCTGCTCGGGTGTGCGGCGGATGCCCTCGCCCGCGTAGTCGTAGACCCCGTCCCGGAAGAACTCCGAGGTGGCGGGGTCCATGACGACGGTGATGTCCTCGCCGGGCTTGTAGCCGGTGCGCTCGACGGCGCGGACGACGAAGTCCAGGGCCTCGTCGGCGGTCCGCAGGTTCGGGGCGAATCCACCTTCGTCGCCGACACCGGTGCTGTGGCCGGCCGCGACGAGGTCGCGGCGCAGGGTGTGGAAGACCTCGGAGCCCATGCGGACGGCCTCGGCGAAGGTGGCCGCGCCGATCGGGGCGATCATGAACTCCTGGAAGTCCAGCGGGTTGTCGGCGTGCGCGCCGCCGTTGATGATGTTCATCATCGGCACGGGCAGCAGTCGCGCGTCCACGCCGCCGACGTACCGGTACAGCGGCAGGCGGTGGGCGGCCGCGGCGGCCTTGGCCACGGCGAGCGAGACGCCCAGGGTGGCGTTCGCGCCGAGCCGGGATTTGTTGGGGGTGCCATCCAGTTCGATCAGCGCCGTGTCGACGGCCGCCTGGTCCTCGGCGTCGAGGCCCGTCACGGTGTCGGCGATGGTCTCGTTGACGGCGTCGACGGCACGCCGCACCCCCTTGCCGTGGAAGCGGCCGGGGTCCTCGTCGCGCAGCTCCACGGCCTCGCGGGCGCCGGTCGACGCCCCGGAGGGTACGGCGGCACGGCCGGTCGAGCCGTCCGACAGCTCGACGTCCACCTCGACGGTGGGGTTGCCCCGGCTGTCGATGATCTCGCGCCCGAGGACTCGGGTGATGGCGGTCATGGTGCAGCTCCTCACGTTCGGATCCGGAATAAGTTCCTCGTTGAAACAAAGTGAGTTCCCGGAGGGAACTTACTATGGGTCCATGAAGATGCACAACGCCGACGCGACCTGCGGGATCGCCCAGGCCGCCGTGGTCCTGGGCGACTGGTGGAACGTCCTGGTCCTGCGCGAGGTGGCCCGCGGCCACGTACGTTTCGACGCCCTCGCCGCGGAACTGGGCCTGTCCCGCAAGGTCCTCACCGAACGCCTCGGACGGCTCGTCGCGAACGGCGTCCTGCGTCGCAGCCTCTACCAGCGCCGCCCGGTCCGGTACGAGTACCTGCTGACCGACGCGGGCGCCGGGCTGCTCCCCCTCCTGGTGGCGATGCAGGACTGGGGCGACCGGTGGGTGCTGGGCGACGGAAGCCTGACCGCCACGGCGGCCGAGGACAGCGCGGAGCACGCCCGCGTGCACTCCCTAACCGGCACCCGGCTGGCCGCGGGGCTGGAACTGCCGGGCACTGACGGGACACCGCGCGACGCGGTCTCCCCCGACGCCGCCGCGACCGTCCTGTTCACCTACCCCGCCACCGGGGTGCGGTGGGACGAGCCGCTGCCCGGCGCGGCCGGTTGCACCCTCGAGAACCGGCTGTTCCGCGACGCCTGGCCCGCCTTCCGGGACGCGGGCGCCGCCGTCCACGGCGTGAGCACCCAACTCCCCCACGAGCAGGCCGCCTTCGCCCAGGCGGAGTCGGTGCCGTACCCGCTCCTGTCGGACGCCCGTCTTCATCTCGCCGCGGCCTTGCGCCTGCCCACCTTCCACGCCGCCGGACGGCCGCGGCTCAAGCGCAGCGTGCTCGTACTGGACCGGCAGCGGACGGTCCGCCACGTGCTCTTCCCCGTCGACGACATCGCCCACGCGGTGGACGAGGCCCGGCGGCTGGCCGCGGAGGTCGGCCGCGTTCCCGCCTGAGAGCCGCACCGCGGCGGCGCGCGGGCGTGCGGTGCCCGGTAGCGACCCATGTGCGCCGCCCCCGCTCCCGTGCGCTCCTGCCGAGAGCCGTTCCCGCCTGTCAGGATCGACGCGGGGGCGGCTCGGTTGCAGCCGCGAGCAGGACTGCGACAGGGGGGCGTATGACGCGGCGATGGCTGGTGACGGGGTGTTCTTCGGGACTGGGGTACGCGCTCGCGAGCGCTGTCGCGGAATCCGGTGACCTGCTGGTCGCCACGGCACGGCAACCGGCCGTGCTGGAGGATCTGGCGGCCCGGTACCCGGGCCGGGTCACGACCGCGGCGCTGGACGTACGCGACCCGGGCCACTGCGAGGCCGCGGTGGCCCACGCCGTCGAGCACTTCGGCGGGGTCGACGTGCTCGTCAACAACGCCGGAACGGGCCTGCTCGGCGCGCTGGAGGAGGTCTCGGACGACGAACTGCGCGACCAGTTGGAGGTGCTGACGGTCGCCCCCTGGCGTCTGACGCGCCTGGTCCTGCCGCTGATGCGCCGCCAGGGCTCCGGCCACATCGTCAACATCTCGTCCCTCGCGGGCCGGATGGGCTTTCCCGGGCTGTCCGCGTACGTGACGGGCAAGTACGCGCTGGAGGGCATGAGCCAGGCACTCGCCGCGGAGGTGGCACCGTTCGGGATCCGGGTGACCGTGGTCGAACCGGGCGCGTTCGCCACCCGTTACGGCACGGCGCTGACCGACGCGGCCACCTGCATCCCGTCCTACGCGCAGAGCACGGGCGAGACCCGTACGGGCATGCGCGGCATGGCCGACAACCCCGCCCTCAGCGACCCCGGGACCTTCGCCACCCACGTCCTGCGGCTCGTCGCGTCGGACGCGACGCCGCTGCGCCTGCCGATCGGCCCCGACGCCTACGCCTTCCTCGACATGATCGAAGCCGCCGCCCGCGAGGAGCTAACGGCCGCCCGCGCGTTCATCGCCGACGCGGTCCCCCCGCCGGCGGACGACAGCGCCTCCCCGGCGCCCCTGACGACGGGCCCGTGACGTCCGCACCGCCCAAAACGTCGTCTACGTCCCGGCAATCAGGCTTCCGTGGCCTCACCTTGGTCCCTGCGCGGTGCGGCTCAGCACAGCGCGCAGGCGTTCACGCCCCGCGAGAACGCTCGCCTCCCACAACCCCGCGATGTCAACGGCCACCGAAAGGAGCTGCAGCCGCTCTTCTTCGGCACGGAAGGCAACGCCTCCCACGTTCCGGTCCAGCATCCTCACAGCGGTGAGCGCCGCATGGCCGCAGGACATCGCGTCCTCCGCACTCCCGCCGGCGTTCGCCAGGAGAGCGTGACGCATGACCAGGACGGCGAAGGGGGCGTACCTGTCGGCGACGCCCGACACCTCCTCTTCACGTGGTTGGAGTTCGGCGAACCGCTCCAGCGCGCGGACGCGATCAAGGGCGTCGGCAACCGGGCGGTCGGCGTACCAGAGGGCGTGAGCGGACTCCACGTACAGATCCATGTCGGTCTCTCGCCCGGCCTCTCCGGCCCGCAACCCCACGAGCAGCGGCGCCATCCGCTCCACGCATGCCGCCACGTACAGGCGGACCGTCTCACGCCCGGTACGTCGCAAGGTCTCTGCCACGGCATCCGGCACCAGGGTCCTCACGCCCACCTCCCCAAGGCGATGGATACAGAGACATCGTGTTCAGCGCAGTCTCCACGGCGCCTCACCACCGCCCAACGGCGCAAGCCCTCGCCATGCCGGGCGGATCAGGTCTCGGCGAGGAGCCAGCGGACCTCGCGGCGGAGCAGTTCGCGGCGGGTGGCGGACGCGTAGGACTCGACGCCGTGGCCGAGGGCGTCGTAGACCGTGCGCCGGCTGCCGTCCTGCCGGGCGAGCACCAGCGGGTGGTCCCGGCCGTCGAGGCTGTGCGCCAGGAGCACGTCCGCCTCCCGCAGCAGCTCCAGATGGCTGTAGAGCTCGTCGTGGACCGTGATCTCGCCGAGGCCGGCCAGCACGGGGCCTGCGGCAGGGGTCAGTCGCTGCGGGCCGATCGGCGGGTGCATCGACAGGCCCGTCACCCAGCGCACCCCGAGGCGTTCCGTCCATGCGGGCACCGACCCGAAGGTGTTGGCCGCGGTGTGCACGCCCAGGAGGGGCCGGCCGGAGGCCAGGTAGTCCAGGAGTGCCGTCGGCGGTCCGGTCGGCGGGCCCGGGGGCGAGTCCAGACCGCTGTTGACGATCAGCAGGTCGGCGTCCGGCAGGCCTGCGCGGTCCGACCGGTCGGTGGTCGCGACGGTGCACGTCCACCCGGCGTCGTCCAGACAGGACGCGATGGCCCTCGAGGTCGCCGTGAAGTCGTGCCAGGGGTCGTCGGCCCCCGTCACGCCGGAGAGGACGACGATGCGCTTCACGGGATGCTCCAGGGGCGGGCCGCGGGCGCGGCGGGAACGGGGACCGGGAGCAGCAGGCCTTCCTCGCGGAGCCGCCGCCACAGGGCGGGCGGGACGTCGGTCGTCGCCCAGTCGAGGTTCTGCCGGACCTGGTCGTACGAGGCGGGTCCGGTGAGGACGCAGGAGACGGCGGGGTGTCCCAGCGGGAACTGGAGTGCGGCGGCGGCGGTGGGCACACCGTACTCGTGGCAGACGCGCGCGATCCGCGCCGCCCTCGCCCGGATCTCCTCGGTCACCGGCCGGTAGCGGAACTGGGGATGCACCACTCCGTCGATGAGCCCGCCGTGCAGGGACTGGGCCGCGACGACCTTGACGCCCCGGCGCTCGGCCGCGGGCAGCAGTTCGAGGCGGGCCTGTGTGTCGAGCAGGGTGTAGACGCCGGCCGCCAGCACGATGTCGATGTCGGTCTCCCGGATGAACCGGGCGAGCATGGGGGCCTGGACCATGCCGACCCCTACCGCGCCGATGACCCCCTCGTCCCGCAGTTGCGCGAGGGCGGGCCACGCGCCGTTCAGTGCCTGCTCCCAGTGGTGGTCGGGGTCGTGGAGGAAGACCAGGTCCACCCGGTCGACGCCCAGCCGCCGCAGGCTCTCGTCGAGGGAGGTACGCACCGCGTCGTGGCTGAAGTCGTAGATCCAGCCCGCGCCGGTGCGCGCCGTGTCGGGGTGGCCGGGGCGCACCAGCCGGCCGACCTTGGTGCTGAGCAGGTAGGAGTCGCGCGGCCGGTCCCGGAGCATCCGCCCGAGGAGCAGCTCCGAGCGCCCGTCGCCGTACATGGGCGCGGTGTCGAAGTAGCGGAAACCGCTGTCCCATGCCGCGTCGAGACACTCCATGGCCTGGTCGTCCGGTACGGGCGGCTGCGCGATGGCCGCCGCCCCGAAGCCCAGGCGGGGCAGCGCCGCCACGGCGGGCCGGGGGCCTGCACCGTGACGCATCAGGCCTTCACTCCCCCGGAGAGCAGGTCGACCCGCCAGTAGCGCTGCAGCGACAGGAACAGCAGTGCCAGCGGGATGATCGACAACAGTACCCCGATGATGACGATGGAGTACTGGGCGGCCTGGCCGCCGGTGATGATCAGCAGTCCGTACAGCCCCTCGGTGAGCGGGTAGAGGCGGTCGGTGTTGAGCATGACGAACGGCAGCAGGAAGTTGTTCCAGATCGCGATGAACTGCAGGAGGAACACGGTCACCAGGGCCGGGGCCATGAGCCGGGTGCCGATGGACAGGAAGATCCGCGCCTCCGAGCCCCCGTCGACGCGGGCCGCCTCCAGGATCTCGTCGCTGACCGAGGCCTCCGCGTAGATCTTGCACAGGTAGATGGCGAACGGGCTGACCAGCTGCGGTAGGACAACCGCCGCGTAGTTGTTGGTCATGCCGACCTTCGCCAGCATCAGGAACTGGGGGATGGCCAGCACGATCTGCGGGAGCAGGACCGCGCCGACGATGATCCGGAACGTCCAGATGCTGCCGGGGAAGCGGTACTTGCCGAGCGCGTACCCGGCGCAGCCGCAGATGGCCGTCGACAGCGCGGCGCCGCCGAACGCGTACACGACGGAGTTGAGCGCCCAGCGGACGAAGATGCCGTCGTTGTAGGTGAACAGCGCCTGGATGTTGGAGACGAAGCCGCCGTGGAAGGCGGGCTGGAACGGCGGCGTGGAGAACAGCTCGTCGTTGGTCTTGGTGGACGCGATCACGATCCAGAGCACGGGCAGCACGCAATAGAGGGCGCCGAGGGCCAGGATGATCGTGGGGACCAGGTTGACGACCCGGCCATTGGCGGTCCGCCGGCGCGCGGCCTCCGCGGCGGGGCCGGTGGTGACGGCGGTCATCGCTCACTCCTTCGGGACATCCTGCGCAGGAGCAGGTTGGCGACGGCGGTGGCCGTGACGGTCATGACGATGAGCAGGAACGAGGTGGCCGCTCCCTTGTGGATGTCGTTGTTGACGAAGGCGTCGGTGTAGACGCGCATCAGCGGCACCCAGGTCGAGCTGATGGCATTGGCGATGGGCTTCAGGGTGGTCGGTTCGTTGAACAGCTGCAGCGCGCCGATCAGCGAGAACACCGTCACCAGGGTCATCGTCGGGGCCAGCAGCGGGAGTTTGATGCGCAGCGCGATCTGCAGCTCGCTCGCGCCGTCGATCTCGGCGGCTTCGAACAGTTCGCGCGGCAGCCCGCGCAGCGTGGTGTACAGCACGACCATGTTGAAGCCGAGAACGCCCCACACCGCCACGTTGGCGACCGAGAAGAAGACCTCCGCGGAACCGAAGTAGTCGATGTGGTCGCCGCCGATGGGACTGGTCGCCGGCAGGTACATGAAGCCCCACAGCAGTGAGGCGATGACACCCGGTACGGCGTACGGCAGGAAGATGGCCAGTCGTGCGATGCCGACCAGCCGTGCGCGCTTCGCGTCGAGGCAGAGCGCGAACAGGGTGGCGAAGAAGATCGTGGCGGGCACGCCGATGCCCGCGACCATCAGCATCCGCAGGATGCTGTGCCAGAACTCGGAGTCGGTGAGGGTGGCCCGGTAGTTCTCCAGGCCCGCGAAGACGTCGTGCGGGTCCTCGTTGCCGAGCAGGCCGCCGCCGATCTGCGGTTTGAGGAAGCTGAGGTAGAGGGCGTAGAGGCCGGGGGCGACGGTGAACAGCAGGAACAGCAGCACTGCGGGCAGGAGCAGGAACTGCGGCAGCAGCGTACGCCGTCGCCCCCGGGGCCGGGGGCCGGAGTCCGGGGCGAGGCCACCGCGGAGCCGGCGGGGACCCGCGCCCGGGGGCCGTGTGCCGGGCCTGGGGCGTGGACCTGCCTGCTCCTCGATGGCGCTCATGAACCCGTCCTCCTGTCGTGTGGGGCTGGGGGCGGCGGTGGCGTCGGTCAGCCGGTGACGTCGAAGCCGCGCTGCTTCATGTCGTCGACCGTCGCCTTCTGCATCTCGGTCAGTGCCGCGGACAGCGGCGTCTTGTTCTGCAACGCGGCGGCGAAGGCGTTGGAGTAGCTGTCGAAGGTGACATTGGCGTTCGGTCCCCAGATCTGGAAGGTCCGCACGTTCGCCGCCTGCTGGGCCATCAGGGCGTAGTAGTCCGGCTGGTTGGACATGAACGGCGGCGGCGTCTTGAGGGCCTCCGACTGCTGGTTGGTCTTCGAGGCGGGGAACGCGTTGACCTTCTCGATGAGGATCTTCGCGCCGCCCGCGGAGGAGTTCATCCACTTGACGAACTTGGCCGCCTCCGCCGGGTGCTTGGAGTTGGCGGTCACCGCTTCGGTCTCGCCGCCCCAGATGCCGACGGTCTTGTCGCCCGCGGTCCAGGCGGGCAGCGGCGCGGCGACCCACTTGCCGGCGGTGTCCTTGGCGATGCCGGGCAATTGGTTGGGCGCCCACTGCGCGCTGACCCAGCCGACGAGAGTGCCGTTGTTCATGTCGGTGTTCCACTGCGGGGACCAGTTCGGCTCCGGGCTGACCAGCCCCTTCTGAACCAGGTCGCCCCAGTAGTCGGCGACCTTCTTCGTGGGGGCGTCGTCGATGGCGACCGTCCACTTGTTGCCCGAGGCCGTCCACCAGTCGGCCCCCGCCTGCTGGGCCAGTCCCGCGAACCATCCCGCGTCGGCGGCGGTGACGTTGCCGATGAACTGCTTGGGGTTGCGCTTGTGGACCGTCGCGGCGGCGGCCGCGTACTCGTCCCATGTGGTCGGCGCCTTGAGGCCGAGCTTGTCGAAGACGTCCTTGCGGTAGAAGAAGACCATCGGGCAGATGTTCTGCGGAACACCGTAGGTCTTGCCCTCGAACTGCACTTGGGCGAGGGATGCCTTGTCGAAGTCGCCGGAGATGTCACCCACCCAGTCGTCGATCGGCACGACCACCTTGTTCGCGATCAGGGCGGGCAGCGCCTGGTACTCGACCTCGGTGATGTCCGGGTTGGTGCCGGCCCGGTTGTTGGTGATCAGCTTGTTGTACAGCGTGTAGCCCGTGCCGGACGGCTTGCTGAGCTTCACCTGCACCTTCGGGTTGAGCCGGTTCCACTCGTCCACCACGTCCTGCATGCCGCCGTCCCAGTTGACGTAGGTCAGCGTGATGGGTCCGTCGTCCTTCCCGCCGGCGGAGTCCTTCGACGAGCCGCAGGCGGCCAGGGCGGTCAGGGCCGTGGTGGCGGCCAGAGCGAGGATTGCCGTTCTTCTGAGATTGCCCCCGAGCACTTCGGTGTCTCCTTTGACGGTGTGGTTGCCTGGTCGCGGTGGCCTGCTGCCGGATGTGCCGGGTGTACCGCCGGGGGCTAACTCCCCTGCGCCCACGCCGGGTAGGACACCGGGGACGTCTGCAGGCCGACCCACTGCCGGCGGGTGAACGCGGCGAGCTGTCCCTCGCCGCCGTGACGGGCGTAGCCGTCGTTGACGTGCACCTCGTTGCTGGCGACGCGTTCGGCGAAGGCGAGACCGCGCAGCGGGTCGCCGGTGAAGACCGAGTTCATCAGGGTGCGGTGGCGGTTGACGAGTTCGAGGGCCTCGGCCTCGGAGTCCACCACGGTGATGGGCATGACGGGCCCGAAGGTCTCCTCGCGGAAGACGGGCATCTGCGGCGTGACGTCCGTGAGCACGGTCGGCTGGTAGAACTGCCCGTCGTACGTGCCGCCCACCGCGATCTTCGCGCCGGCCGCGACGGACAGTTCGACGAGTCCGTCGTGGAAGCGGGCGCGCTGGACGGCGCTGATCACGGGGCCGAGGTCGACCTCGTCGCGCAGCGGGTCGCCGACGCGGAGCCTCCGGACCCGCTCCACGACGGCTTCGGTGAAGGCGTCGGCCGCCTCCCGGTGGACGATGTGCCGCCCCGCGCTGATGCACGTCTGGCCCTGGTACCACAGCGAGGACCAGATCGCGCAGGCGGCCGCCTGGTCGATGTCCGCGTCCTCGAGCACGACGAACGCGTTGTCGCCGCCGAGTTCGGTCACGACGGCCTTGCCCGCCCGGGCGGCGAAGTCCGTGATCTCGCGGCCGACCTCGAAGGACCCGGTGAAGTGGATCAGGTCCAGTCCGGGGTGCCGGTAGAGCGCGCCGCCGGTGCCCGGCCCGTCGCCGGGCAGTACCGCGAACACGCCGTCCGGTATCCCGGCGGCGCGGGCCGCCTCCGCGAGCACCTGGCCGCCGGCGATCGGGGTGAGCTCGGCGGGCTTGAGGACCACCGCGTTCCCGTAGGCCAGTCCTGGTGCCACGGCCCGCATCGCCAGGCTCATCGGGTAGTTCCACGGGACGATGAGGCCGATGACGCCCAGCGGCACGGCGCGGGACAGGGAGATCTTGCCGCCCTTGTACGGGGGAAGGACCGAGCCGGCGTTCTCGGTGAGCTGGGTGGCGGAGTTGAGCAGCTGGTTGACGGCCTGGTCGAGCTCTTCCTCGGCCTTCTCGGTGGTGCCGCCGGTCTCCCGGACGATGAGCTCGATCAGCTCGTCGTGGCGGCGTCCCAGCTCGGCGGCGAAGGCCCGGAGCAGGGCGCACCGGGTGTTGGCGTCGGTCGCCCCCCACTCCGGCTGGGCCCGTCCGGCCGCGGCGACCGCGCGGTCGACCTGCGCCGCGGACGCGTTGCCGTAGCGGCCGAGCGCGGCCCCGGATCCCTTGTCGAGGACGGGCAGCCAGTCGGATGCGGGAGGTTCGAACCGGCCGTCGATGAACACCTCGGCGGTGTAGTCCACCGCCGCGGTACGCGCATGACTCATCGGAGCACCCCTGTACGTGTGGTTCGTTCGCGGGTCCGGCGTTGCTTTCGCGGGTTGGGAATGCGCTTTCCGGCGAAAGTAGGAGCCCCTTCGGGTGGTGTCAAGGGCAGGATCGGGATCCGCGGAACCGGCAGGGAACGAATGGAGTAAAGGCAGCAAAAGCATCCTTGTCGGCTCTCCGGAGGGGGTCGGCCGGAACACGACCGGGCTCAACTGCCGCCCGAGGCTGTCCGGATGTGGCATCAGGAGCCGAACACGGGCGGGATCCGGGCTGGTTCGGAGTGGCTCCCTTGACTGCCGAAACACCGGAAACCTACGGTGGGAATACGCATTCCCACGCTTGCGGAGGCACAGTGGCATCGACATCGGCCTCGGACACTCTGCGCATCGCCATGAACGGCGTCACGGGCCGCATGGGGTACCGGCAGCACCTCACCCGCTCGATCCTGGAGATCCGGGAGCAGGGCGGCGTGCTGCTGCCCGACGGCAGGCGCCTGCAGGTGGAACCCGTTCTGGTCGGACGCGACGAGGGGCGCCTGCGCGACATCGCCCGGCGCCACCAGGTGCGGCGGTGGAGCACCGACCTGGCGCAGGTGCTCAAGGACCCGTCCATCGACGTCTACTTCGACGCGCAGGTGACCGCTCAACGCCCGGCGGCCCTGCGCAGCGCGATCGAGGCGGGCAAGCACGTCTTCGTGGAGAAGCCGGTCGCCCCGACGCTGGAGCAGGCGGCCGGACTGGCCGCGCTGGCCCGTGACTCCGGCCTGGTGGCCGGCGTGGTGCACGACAAGCTCTACCTGCCCGGCCTGATCAAACTGCGCCGGCTGATCGACGAGGGCTTCTTCGGCCGGATCCTGTCGCTGCGCGGCGAGTTCGGCTACTGGGTCTTCGAGGGCGACGTGCAGGAGGCCCAGCGCCCGTCGTGGAACTACCGCAGCGAGGACGGCGGCGGAGTCACCGTCGACATGTACTGCCACTGGAGCTACGTCCTGGAGAACCTGCTGGGGCCGGTCCGCGCGGTCACCGCCAGGACCGCCACACACATCCCGGTCCGCTGGGACGAGCAGGGCCGCGAGTACCGGGCGACCGCGGACGACGCGGTGTACGGCATCTTCGAGATCGACGGCGGCGTCATCGCGCAGATCAACTCGTCCTGGGCGGTGCGCGTCCACCGCAACGAGCTCGTGGAGTTCCAGGTCGACGGCACCCACGGCTCGGCGGTCGCGGGCCTGCGCGGGTGCGTGGCCCAGCACCGCTCGCACACCCCGCGGCCGGTGTGGAACCCGGACCTCCCGGTCACCGAGTCGTTCCGCGACCAGTGGCTCGACGTGCCGGCCAACGCCGAGCTGGACAACGGGTTCAAGCTGCAATGGGAGGAGTTCCTGCGGGACGTCGCGGCCGGCCGTCCGCACCGCCACGACCTGGTCTCCGCGGCACGCGGCGTGCAGCTCGCGGAACTTGCGCTGCGTTCGTCGGCCGAGGGGCGCCGGATGCAGGTCCCCGAGGGTGTCCGGTGACCTCGGCGCCGCCGGGACGGTCGCCCACGGACGGTGACAGGATGGCGACAGGCGCGGCGCTGCCCCGACCGACCAGTGGATCGACCAACACGAAAAGGTGAACGCGTGGCCGGGGTGACCCTCACCGACGTAGCCAACCGCGCGGGTGTCTCGCAGTCGACGGCCTCCCGTGTGCTCAACGGCTCCAGCCGCCGGCCCTCCCCGGCGGTCGCCGATGCGGTCCGCCGGGCGGCGGCGGAGCTCGGCTACGTCTCCAACGCCCAGGCGCGGGCGCTGGCCGGCGCCCGTACGGGCCTGGTGGGGCTGGTCGTCCACGACATCGCCGACCCGTACTTCTCGACCATCGCCTCGGGCGTGCAGGCCGAGGCCTCGCAGCGCGACCTCCAAGTGCTGCTCACGACCACGTTGCGCAGCACCGAGCAGGAGGTCCGGGCGGTCGAGGCGTTCCTCAGCCACCGCACGGACGCCATCATCCTGGCCGGCTCGCGGCTGCACACCGACGACGGGGTGCGGGACCAGCAGCGGCTGACGCTCCTGCTCGACCGCTACCGGGAACTCGGCGGGCGGGTCTCCGTCATCGGCCAGCGGCTGCCGGGCGCGCACACCGTCACGCCGGAGAACCGCGCCGGGGCGGCCGCGCTGGCCAAGGCGCTGATCGCGCAGGGCACCACCGGCTTCGTCGTCCTGGCAGGGCCGCAGAAGCTGGCGACGGCCGTCGAGCGCACCAGTGGCTTCGTCAGGGAGCTGCGGCGTGCGGGGCACCGACCGGTGGCGGTGGTGCACGGCGAGTTCACCAGGGACGGGGGTTACGACGCGGCGCGGGAGGTCATCGCCACGCTCCGCCCGGAACGCCGGTGGGGGGCCTGCGTCTTCGCGGTGAACGACGTGATGGCGCTCGGCGCGATGGCCGCCTTCCGGGAGGCCGGGCTGCGGACCCCGCGCGACGTCCTGGTCGCCGGCTTCGACGACATCCCGACGCTGCGTGACCACGACCCCGGCCTGACCACGGTCGGGCTGCCGCTGCGCGAGATGGGCCGGCGCGCGATCGAGATGTCCCTGGCGTCGGACGCCCCCGAGCAGTCGGTCACCCGGGTCGCCGGTCGCGTGATCCTGCGGGCGAGCACAACACCCCCGCGACCGCGCGGCTGAGGGGCGTTGCCGTAACTCGACGGCTGACCGCCGGGGCCCGGCCTGGGCCCGGAACCGGGCCGAGAAGCGGAGTGGGCGTCAATTCGTCCGGCCTGGCGCTTTGTTGACCTCCCATGGTCGCGAAGCACGGCTCACCCGGCCTCTCGCGATCATCCGGGTCGTGGCCGGCTCGTCATCGCGCCCGGTCGAGCCGCAGGCCGCATGGTGTTTTCGGCCCCGGCCCTGCGGCAGCGGACGTCATGGCTGGTGAGAGCCGGTCCGGCCGCATATGCCCCCGCTGTCGTTGTCCCGGTCCCGCACACGCACACCATGCACCTTGAGATGGGTCGGGCCATTCGGGTGATTCCTGTCCGGTAAGTCACCTTGGGTCACCTACGATCCCGTTTCGTGATCAACGGGCAGAACTGCAGCGCGGCCGACGTGGTCGTCCTCGGCGCCGGACCGGCCGGGCTGGTGCTCGGCAACCTCCTCCAGGACAGCGGGATCGACTGCGTCGTCCTGGAGCGTGCCGAGCGCGCGCACATCCGGACGCGGGCCCGCGCCGGGTTCCTGGCGGCCAACACCGTGCGGATCCTGGAGCGGCACGGTCTGGCCGAAGGGCTGCGGCGGCGCGGACAGGCCCACAGCACCTGCGAGTTCCGCACCGCGGACGGCCGGTTCCGGCTGGACTACAGCGAACTCGGGCTCGGCGAGCGGCACACCGTCTACCCCCAGCAGGAACTCGTCACCGATCTGCTGACACGGTTCCTGGATTCCGGTGGTCGGGTCGTCTTCGGCACCGAGGCCGTGGAGGTCCAGGGCGCCGACAGCGGCCGGCCGTCGGTGGCCGTGCGTGAGGCGGACGGGCGGCCCGGCCGGTGGCAGGCGCGGTACGTCGCCGGGTGCGACGGGCGGCACGGCGCGGCACGGCGTTCGCTGCCGGCCGGCTCGGTGCGCCGGTACCACTGCGACCACGGTGTCACCTGGCTCGGACTGCTCGCCGAGGCACCGCCCAGCCTGGACGCCGTCGGATACGCGGTGCACGAGCGAGGTTTCGCCGGGCACATGGCGCGCACGAGCGAGATCACCCGCTACTACCTGCAGTGCGAGCGCGGCACACCTGCCGAGGCCTGGTCCGAGGAACGTATCTGGGACGAGCTGGACCTGCGGATGCAGGCGAAGGAGTACGGTCCGCTGCACCGCGGTCCCGTCGTGCAGCGAGGCATCGTCGACCTGGAGTCCGATGTGCTCGAACCGCTGCGGCACGGTTCGCTGTTCCTGGCCGGGGACGCCGCGGGACTCATCAGCCCGTCCGCGGCGAAGGGCGCCAACCTCGCCGTCCTGGAGGCGGAGATCCTCGCGGGCGCCCTGGTCGACGACCTGCTCCACGGCGACTCCACCGGGCTCGACACCTACTCCGCGCGGTGCCTGGCGTCCATCTGGCGGGCGCAGGAGTTCTCGCACTGGATGATCGGGCTGCTGCACGGCCCGTCCGGCTCGGACGGCGAGTCGATGTTCCACAACTCCCTGCGGGCTTCCCGCATCAACTCCCTGCGTACGTCGCGCAGTCGGCAGGACTGGTTCGCCGAGCACTACGTCGGCATCTGAGGTCCGTCTCTCCCCTCTCCCACCCGTCACCACTCCCCTTCATCGTGCGCGCCGTCTTGCGCGCGCGTCTTCCGTGCCATCTTTCGCGCTACCCGGACACCGGAATGAGGATTCCTTCAATGATCACGACGTTGTCGGGCGACACGTCCCGCCTGCGCACGACAGTCGACTTCGTCAAGGAGCAGGACACGGTCACCCTGCTCCCGTTGCTACTGCCCGGTCTCGACGGCCCGGAGCTGCGGGCCCTGGTGGAGCACTGCCACTTCTCCCATGCCGCGCTGCTCGTCTTCCCCTCCCACGAGGGCGAGTTGCGCACCATGCTCACCGACTGCGGGCTCGTCGCGGCCGAGCGGCCGCAACCGAGTGTCGTCGTACGCGAACGTCTGGCCCTGCGGCACCGGCGGCGGGCCGCGGACCTGGACGTGACCATCCTGCGCCCCGAAGTGGTCGGCGTGGACGGGGCGCACCGGACGGTCGAGGTCTTCGCGCTGACCGTGCCGGAGGGTTCCGGACTCGACGCGATCGCCGCGTACGAGCGGGAGCGGCAGCACGAGGCGCATGTCGCCTTCCAGGTCACGGCCCCTGATCCGCTGGTGCTGCGCGGCTTGTGCGCGGTCTTCGCGCGGTTCGGTGCGACCCCCGACGGGGGCGGCTACAACCCGCACGAGAACGGCACGGTCTTCTACTTCGCGGCGCCCGACGACACCAAGGCCGGATACCGGCGTGTGGAGTTGTACGTCCCCGGCGACTACCGCGACGTGCTCGCCGCCCATATCCAGGAACACCGTGTCCGGCAGCCTGGCGAAACGCTCCTGCGCCTGATGACCGGGGCGTGGACGACTCAGGCGCTGGCCGTGTTCGCCCAGCTGCGGGTCCCCGACGCCATGGACACCGAGCGAGGCGCCGACGTCGACGTACTGGCCCGGGACATCGGCGCGCGACCGCGGAACCTGGCGACGCTGCTGCGCTATCTCGCGATGCTGGGCGCAGTGGAGGAGGGCCGCGACGGCTTCCGGCTCACCGAGCTGGGCGCCCTGCTGCGCGCGGGTGCCCCGGGATCGATGCGCCCGCTGGCGCTGATGTACGGCGGCCCGTTCTACCAGTCCTTCGCCGGGCTCGCGCACACCGTACGCACGGGACAGGTCGCCTTCGAGCACCTCTTCGGGGAGAACCACTTCGACCATTTCGCCCGCGACCCCGAGCTCGCCGAACTCTTCGACCAGTCCATGGCCGCCGGATCCGCGATGTTCGACCCTGTCCCGGCCCACCCGGCCCTCGCCGCCGCGGCCGAGGCACCCGCCGGGGCCACGGTGGTCGACATCGCGGGCGGCAACGGGGAACTGCTCGGCCGCGTCCTCGCCGCGCACCCCGGCCTGAACGGGGTGCTGCTGGAGCGCCCGCACGCCGTCGAAGCCGCACGCCGCAGGCTCGACGAGGCCGGCCACGGCATGCGGTGCGCCTTCCGGGCCGGTGACTTCGCGGACGTGCCCGCGGGCGGTGACGTGTACCTCCTCTCGCGGGTCCTCCACGACTGGGACGACGAGCGCTGCCGCGACATCCTGCGCCACTGCGCCCGCGCGATGCCGGACCACGCCGACCTGCTCGTGATCGAGCGCGTGCTGCCGGCCGACGGCTCGGCCTCGCTGGCGACCGCCTGGGACCTCCACATGATGTGCAACGTCGGCGGTCGCGAGCGGCGCGCCGCCCACTACGCCCGGCTGTTCGCCGACGCCGGTCTCGCGCTGGTGGACCGGACGCCGATGCCCCTGGACGGCCATGTGCTGCACGCCAGGAAGGCGGGGGCACCGACGTCCTCGGTGTGAGGCCCACCGGCGATGCGGGGCGCGGCCGGCCGCGCCCCGTTCGTCCGGCAGCGGTCCTCCTGCAACTGCCCTGCGGTCAGCTGGCCTTGGCCGACCGGACGGCGTGGCGCAGCATGTCCTTGAACGCGACGCCGGCAGGGTCGGCACCGAGGGCGACGTGCATCGACTCGGCCTCGGGCCGGTTCGACCAGCGGGTCAGCACCGACACCCCGCTGTCGACGGCCAGTCGCTGATCGACCTCGGTGACGGTCATGTCGGCCAGCCGCCCGGAAAGTGCCGTGGTCCGCCCGGTGCTCAGGTCGGCGACCGACACAAGAAGGTGCCCCGGCAGCAACACGGCCGCGGTCAGCGTCTCTTGCGCGGGACCGCCCCCGAGAAGGCGCGCGAAGACGCCCGTACGGCGCCGGGGCACACTGCGGGTCTCCACGCAGGCGACCGCGGTCGCGGCGGCATCACCCAGCAGTTCGGTCTCGGCCACGGTCGCGATCGCCGTACGCAACCGGGAGTCCAGGTCCTCGACCGCGCAAGTGCGGCTGGTGCGGTCGTGCGACTGCTCAGGCATGAGCGCATCGTAGCTTCGCCCGGAGCGGGGCAACAGCGTCCCGGAGGTCCCTCGTCGCCGGGGCGGCACCTCACCCTCGCCAGATGAGGAATTCGTGCGCGATGGCGATCAGGGCGCATGCCGCGGCGCTGGGCTTGCGTCCGGACACGGTCGCCAGGGAGAAGGGCCAGTCCAGATCGGCGTCGTCGACGGTCAGCGTGGCGACACCCTCGGTGCTGCCGAGGGCGGGCCGTGGCAGCAGCGCCACGCCCAGGCCGTTGCGGACGTAGGCCACGCCGGTGGGGAGGTCGGTGATCTCCAGGGCGACGCGACGGGTCACGGCGGCGGCCTCGAAGGCCAGATCGGAGATGGTCCGGATGCCGTAGCCCTCCGCGAAGTCGACGAAGTCCAGCCCGGCGAGTTCGCCGATCGGCACGCTGCGGCGTCTCGCGAGCGGATGGTGGGCCGGCACGACGAGGTCGAGCACCGAGGTGACGAGGTGGGTCAGCGTGATGCCCGCGGGCAGCGGTCCGGGCAGGGAGACGAAGACGAGGTCGAGCCGCCGTTCGAGGAGGGCCTCGACCAGCCCCTGGGAGCCGGAGGCGGCGGCGTCGGTCTGCAGGAGCACACCGGGGTGGCGCCGGTGGAATGCGCCGAGGAGCGCGGGGAGGTCGATGATCCCCACCGTGGTCGTCGTGCCGAGCCGCAGTGTGCCGCTCAGTCCGCCGCGGACCTCGGCCACCGCCTCCGCGGCTTCCCGCGCGGCGTCGAGAGCGGCGTGCGCGCGCGGGAGCAGGGCGGCGCCGGCATCGGTGAGCAGTACGCGTTTGGGGGTGCGCTCCAGCAGCGGCGTGCCGAGTTCGCGCTCGAGGTTCTTGATGGTGGCGGAGACCGCGGACTGCACGACATGCAGCCGTGCCGCGGCGCGGGTGAAGTTCGCTTCCTCGGCGACGGCGACGAAGTGCTCCAGCTGGCGCAGTTCCACCTGCTCATTGTCCCTCGCAGGTCTCTCCGGGGCTGCGGACGGCTTCCCCGAGGGACGCCCGTTCCCGGTGGTGCGAAACCCGGGGCATGGGCACGTGTGCACACTGGCGGTTTCGAACCTTGCCGCCTCCGGAAAAAATGAGGAAACCACCACGTCAGGGCCGGTCCACCAGCCGGCGCCGTCACCCGAATGGCGCACCACGACGTGCCACCCACATGGGTGAAGATCAAGCTGGCTAGTGCCCCAACCGAGGCAATGCGTGAAAGGGGAACCACATGCGCATTCGACGAATCATCGCCGCCGTCGTCACCACGGCAGCCCTCGCCGGACTCGGCCTGACAGGCGCCGCTACCGCCACCGCCGCCCACCGCGACGCCGCCCCCACCGTGGGTGAGTGCGAGAAGGGTGGCGGAACGGTCGACTGGGGAACCAACACCTGCAGGGGCGGCAAGTACGACGGGCAGAAGATCGACTGACCCGTGCAGAGCGCCCCGCGGCCACGCGCCGCGGGGCGCTCCCGCGCGAGTCGGCCGCCTGGCATCAGAGGCCCGGCTCGGCGTGAGGGCACGTTCGGGTGCGCGGCGGTGTCGCGCACCCCTCACTCATGTGAACACTCACGCATATCACCGCACATGTCTCAGCAGACCCTGAATCACGCATGTCCCGCGGGGGACGGTCCGGTACTCGGCCGGGCTCAACTGGTAACTCGTAATTTAGGAATTATTATTGACGAGCACCCGGTGACGGCTGGAAGATCCTCGCAACAAGACCGCAGGCGTGCGGGCATTGACTGCTTCGAGGACGACCGCCGCACCTTTCGCGAGGGTGCGGTACCTCGGACTCACGACCAGGGACGGGTCGGCACGCCTGATCGCTCGGACAGCGAAGGATCCGACGTGAAACGACATCTCACCGCCGTGCTGGCCCTCGTGACCGGCATGCTGGCCGTGTCGGCGCCCGCCCACGCGACCCCGGCGGCCGCCACGCCCGCCGTCACGACGCAGGCCGGCCAGCAGGTGCTGAGCCCGACGCCGTACATGGGCTGGAACACCTACTACGCGCTGGGCGGCGACCCGACCGACGCCGAGATCAGGTCGACGGCCGACTTCCTGGTCAGCAGCGGCCTGCGCGACGCCGGTTACAAGTACGTCTGGATCGACGGCAACTGGGCGGCCCCGACGCCGCGCAGCGAGGCCGGGGACCTGGTGCCCAACCCGGACCAGTTCCCGGACGGCCTGAAGCCGGTCGTCGACTACATCCACTCCAAGGGCCTCAAGGCCGGCATCTACACCGACGCCGGCCCCTACATCCCCGGCAAGTGCGGTCTGGGCAGCAACGGCTACTACCAGCGTGACGCCGACCAGTTCGCGGCCTGGGAGTTCGACGCGGTCAAGGCGGACTACCTCTGCGGCATCGCCGCGAACCTCGACCCGAAGACCGTCTACACCCAGTTCGCCCAGGCGCTGCGGAACAACGCCAGCAAGCGCCCCATGATCTTCAACCTCTGCAACCCGGTGACCTCCCCCGACTGGGGCAACTACCCGGAGGAGCAGCAGTCGACGTACTCCTGGTCCTACGCGCCGGCGATCGCGCAGTCCTGGCGGACCTACACCGACGTGGGCTTCGTCGGTGAGATCAAGTACAAGGACGTGCTGCGGAACTACGACGCGAACGCGCGGCACCCCGAGGCCGCCGGTCCCGGGCACTTCAACGACCCGGACTACCTCGGGCCCGAACTGGGCATGACCGACGAGGAGTTCCGCACCCAGATGACGCTGTGGTCGGCGGCGGCCGCGCCGCTGATGATCGGCAGCGACATCCGCAAGCTCAGCAAGACCTCGCTGGCGACGCTCTCCGACCCCGACGTCATCGCGATCAACCAGGACCCCGCGGGTGTCCAGGCCGTGCGTGTCGGCCCCGCCGGTACGACGGAGACCTGGGTGAAGCGGCTGGCCAACGGCGACCGCGCCGTGGTGCTGCTGAACCGTGGCGACAGCCCGGCGACCCTCACCACGAAGGCGTCGTCGGTCGGGCTGTCCGGCAACCGGTTCACCCTGAAGAACGCCTGGACCAACCAGGTCACCGAGAGCGCCGGCACCATCAGTGCCGCCGTCCCGGCCCACGGCGCGGCCCTGATCCGGGTCGGCCGGGCCACGGGCAAGCTCGGTCTCCCGCACGTCGTCGCCGGTCTGCCGCAGGTGACGCAGGTCGGTTCCGACGCGGTCCCGGCCGGAAGCGCTCCCCTGGCCGCCGGTGGCGACCAGGTCCGGGTCGAGGTGAACGTCCGCAACGACGGCACGCAGCCGGTCCTGACTCCGCGTGTGGAGCTGACCGTGCCCACCGGCTGGACGGCCCATCCGGTCGGCAAGGCACCGCTGCTGCTGACGACCAACCACTCCGCGACCCTCGCCTTCACGGTCACCCTGCCGGAGACGGCGGCGCCGGGCAGTGCGACGCTGACCGCCGCGACGTCGTACGAGGTGATCGGCAAGGGCCGGCAGCGGCAGGACACGTCCACCGCGCTGGTCGTCGCACCGGCGGCTCCGCACGGTGACGTCGCACTCTCCCACCACGAGTGGATCAGTGCCACCAGCGGCTGGATGAGCCCGACGGTGGACCTCAGTGTCGGCGGCTGGTCCCCGATCAGCATGCTCGGCCAGGTCTACCCGACCGGTATCGGGGTCGCCTCGCCCTCCACCATCCGCTACTACCTCGGCGACCAGTGCAGCCGGCTGACCGCGACCGCGGGCATCGACGACGCGGTGCGCAACGTCGGCCCGGAGGGCGGCACGTCCACCTTCCAGATCATCGGTGACGGCAAGGTGCTGTTCGACAGCGGTGTGCTGGGCCGCGACGACGTCCGCCAGGCCGACGTCGACCTGACCGGCGTCCGGGTCCTCGACCTCGTGGTCGGCGACGCCGGCGACGGCGGCTACAACGACCGCGCGAACTGGGCGGGTCTGAACGCCACCTGCTGATCCGGCCCGGCCGCACCCACGTGGCACTCCACCTGGGTGCGGCCGTTCCGCCGATGTTTTGCGACGCCGTGGCGCGATTGCGCCACGGCGTCGCGCTGTCCCGGTTCTGCCCGGCTCTGTCCGGCCTGGGCCGATGAAGTCCCCTTCGTGCGCCGCGACTTGCCAAGGCCTTGACGATCCGTTCCATGGACGTTCAACCCGCGGCCTCTGCCGGGGGGCGGGTGCCCTCCTAGGGTCCATTGGCGTTGCGAAAGAAGGGACTCATGGACACACTCCTCGCAGTCCGCGCTCGCGGGATCGCCAAGCGCTTCGGGGACGTCGTCGCACTCGACGGCGTGGACCTGGATGTGACGCAGGGCCAGATCCACGGCCTCGTTGGACCGAACGGCGCGGGCAAGACGACATTGCTGGGGCTGCTGCTGGGACTGGCGGTCGCCGACGGCGGCACCCTGGAGATCCTGGGCACGCCGATCGGGCGGGCCCTCTCCGCCCCCGACGGGGTGGCCGGCTTCGTCGACGGACCCGGCCTCTACCCGTCGCTCACCGCGCGGCAGAACCTCGCCGCGCTGGCCGCACTGCGCGGACAGGACACCCGCGGCCCCGGGATCGACGAGGCACTGGACCAGGTCGGGCTCACCGATGTGGCCGACGACCGCGCCCGCGGCTTCTCCCTGGGCATGCGCCAGCGGCTCGGGCTCGCCGCCGCCCTGCTCACCAAACCGCGGCTGCTGGTGCTCGACGAGCCGTCCAACGGCCTGGACCCGGCCGGGAAGAGACACGTGCACGGCGTCCTCAACCGGCTCGCGCACGACGGCACCAGCGTGGTGATCTCCAGCCACCACATGGACGATCTCGAAGCGCTCTGCTCCGAGGTCACCATCCTCGCCACCGGACGGGTCGTCTTCTCGGGCCCGCTCGGCAAGCTCGCCGCCGAGAACCGTGAACTCGACTACCGGCTGCGCACCTCCGACCCGCAGGCCGCCCGCGCGCTGGCCGCCGGGACGGACGGGATCCGCCTCGCCGACGGCACCGGTGCCCGGCAGGACGCCGAGCTGCTGGTCGTGCGCGGGCTGGTGCCCGCCCTCGACGCGCTGGTGGCGGCACTCGTCCACGCGGGCATCGCGGTGCGCGAGCTCGCCCCCGTGGTGTCGCCCCTGGAGGCGGCGTTCCTCGCCCTCACCGAGCAGCAGGAGGCAGGCCGATGACCGCGGCCGTCATCGCCGCCGACGACGCCGTCGCCGGCGCTCCGCGCGTGTCGGTCGCGCGCGGCTACCGATTCGAACTGGTCAAGCTGGTCTCCCAGTGGCGCATCCGTCTGCTGGTGCTCGCCTGCTGGATCGCCCCGGCGCTGTTCGTCGCCGCGGTGAGCCAGCAGAGCACGCTGCCGGTCGACACCCTCTTCGGCCGGTGGATGCTCGCCACGGGGTGGGCCGGGCCGCTGGTCATGCTCGGCTTCGCCGGCACCTGGGCGCTGCCGCTGCTGACCTCGGTGGTGGCCGGCGACGTGTTCGCCTCCGAGGACCGGCTGGGCACCTGGCGGCATCTGCTCGTGGCGGTGCGCTCGCCCCGCCGGATCTTCGTCGCGAAGGTGCTGGCCAGCCTCACCGTCCTCGTGCTGCTCGTGGCCGGGCTGGCCTGCTCCAGCACGGTCGGCGGGCTCCTGGCGGTCGGCAACCGGCCGCTGGTCGGTCTCGACGGCCATCTGCTGGCCCCGTCGGACGCCGCGGTACGGGTCCTCCTCGCCTGGACCTGCGCGCTCGCCCCGACCCTCGCCCTGGCCGGGATCGGTCTGCTCGGCTCGGTCGCGCTGGGGCGGTCCCCGATGGGCCTGCTGCTGCCCGCGGTCGTCGCGCTCGCGATGCAGGTGGCCCAGATGATGCCGCTCCCCGTCGCCGTGCGTGTCGCGCTGCCCGGCTACGCCTTCATCTCCTGGAACGGCCTGTTCACCAGCCCGGAGCAGCTCGCCCCGCTGCTGATCGGTGTCGTGGTCAGCCTGGTGTGGGCGGTGACAGCGACGGCGCTGGCGTACGTGCTCTTCCTGCGACGGGACTTCACCAACCTCTCCGACGACGGCTCGGGGCGCCGCGCCGTCCTCGCCGGTGTCGTGCCGCTGGCCGGGCTGACGGCCGCGACGATCGTGGTGCTGATGGCGACGACGAGCTCGGCCACGGGCTCCGGGATCGAGCAGGACAAGGTGGAGCGCTCGGTCGCCACGGCGTTCGCGCACCTCTACCGCATGCAGACCGACCAGCTCAACCGGCCGGCTGTCACCGAGGCGCAGTTGAAGGCCTCGGCGGCATGCACCAAGGCCGGGGTCGCGTCCGGCGCCGAGGGGGCCGGCAACGACTGGCGCTGCGTCGTCTCCTGGCATCTCCCCGGCGTGGCGGCCACCGGCTCCGCCATCTACCAGCTCGACATCACACCGGACGGGCGGTTCGTCGCCGACGGCGACGGCCCGAAGGAAGTGAACGGCTACTTCCTGGTGCGCACCCCCGACGGGGACGCGCCGAACCCGCTCTGGCAGTTCGACGGCAACGCCGAACTGCTTCCCACCTCGAAGGGATAACTCAACATGCAGGTCACCCGCCGTCGTGTACGCGCCGAGAGGAACGCCCACGGCCTTCTGGGCCTCCTCGGCCACGGATCCGGCAGCCGGAGAAGCCTGACGCTGGCAGCCGCCACCGCCGTCGTCCTCGCCACCGGAACCGGCATCGGCTTCGCCCAGACCACCCAGTTCGGCCACGACCAGGTCGGCGAGACCACCCACCAGGGCCAGGTCGTCTCCGCGAACCAGTACATCGACCCCTACGGCGAGCGCCTGGTCATCAACCAGGGCAAGATCATGTCGTCCACCGTCAGCCCGGACGGCACCCACGTCGCGGCCTCCGTCACCGACGGCGGCATGGCGCTGGCGATCGTGGACCTGAAGAACTGGAAGGTCCAGCAGCTCGTCGGCAACTCCGCCACCGCGGACCTGCGCATCGCCGGCAACGACGTGGGCCAGGAGGGCCCCACGTACTCGCCCGACGGCACGCAGCTGTGGCTCGGCCAGACCGACGGCTACACCAAGTTCACGGTCAACGCGGACGGCAGCCTGGCCAACCCGGTCGCCGTCAAGATCCCCGCGGACGGCTCCAAGCACGCCCTCGTGGCCCAGCCGGTGTTCTCGGCCGACGGCTCCACCGTGTACGCGGCGGTCAACGGCCAGAACCGCGTGGTCGCCATCGACACCGCGACCGGCACCCTCAAGCAGAGCTGGGCCGTGGGCAACGCCCCGCGCGGCATGGTCCAGGTCGGCGGCAAGCTCTACGTCAGCAACGAGGGCGGCCGTCCGGCGAAGGCCGGCGACACCACGATCAACTCGTACGGCACCCAGGTGCCGGCCGACCCCAGGACGGGCGCCACCACCACCGGCACCGTCAGCGTCATCGACCTGGCGGACCCGGCCGCCGCGGTCGGCAGCATCGACGTCGGTCTGCACCCGACCGCGGTGTACGCCAAGAACGGGACGCTGTTCGTCACGGACACCGCCACCAACGACGTGTCGGTCATCGACACCCGCAAGAACAAGGTCGTGCAGACCATCGCCACCCAGCCGTGGCCGGAGGCGTCGGTGGGCTACGAGCCCAACGCGGTGACGCTCACCGACGACGGCCGCCTGCTGGTGACGCTGGGCCGGGCCAACGCGGTCGCCGTCTACCGCTTCAAGTCCGCGCAGGAGCCGGTCAGCTATGTCGGTCTGCTCCCGACCGACTACTTCCCCTCCGAGATCGCCACCGTCGGCAACCAGGTGGTCGTCTCCAACACCCGCGGCATCGACGCCCGCCGCCCCGCCGCCGCCGGCCACGGCACCCATGACACGACGTCCAGCCTGCAGCGCTTCACGCTGCCCAGCGACAAGGTTGTCAAGGCCGAGACGGACAAGGTCTTCCGGCAGAACGGCTGGACGAAGAAGTCGGTCGAGCTCGCCAAGGGCAAGGGCAAGGGCCCGAAGCCGGTGGCCGTCCCGAAGCGGCTCGGCGACCCCTCGACGATCAAGCACGTCTTCCTGATCGTCAAGGAGAACCGGACCTACGACCAGGTCTTCGGCGACATGCCGCAGGGCAACGGCGACCCGTCGCTGACCCAGTTCGGCGAGAACGTGACGCCGAACCAGCACGCCCTGGCCAAGCAGTTCGGCCTGTACGACAACACGTACGACATCGGCACCAACTCCGCCGAGGGCCACAACTGGCTGATGCAGGCGGACAACCCGGAGTACACCGAGTCCTCGGCCGGCGAGTACCTGCGCAGCTACGACACCGAGGACGACGCGCTCGGCCACCAGCGGACCGGATTCCTGTGGAGCGGTGCGCAGGCGGTCGGCAAGTCGGTGCGGGACTTCGGCGAGTTCCACCAGTTCCTGACCAAGCCGGCGGCCGCCACCTGGCAGAACCTGTACTGCGACACCAAGAACATGCAGGCGACCGGCCAGGACACCGCCTACAAGCTGACGTCGTCCTCGCCCATCCCGTCGCTCAACAGCGTCTCGGTGCCCGGCTTCCCGAAGTTCGACACCAGCGTCCCGGACGTCTACCGCGCCGAGATCTGGAAGCGGGACTTCGAGCAGAACGGTCCGGCGAACCTCAACATGTTCTGGCTGTCCAGCGACCACACCGGCGGCCCCGCGGGTCCGGCGGCCCAGGTCGCGGACAACGACCTCGCGGTCGGCCGGATCGTCGACGAGATCTCGCACAGCGCGTACTGGAAGGACTCCGCGATCTTCGTGGTCGAGGACGACTCCCAGGCCGGGCTCGACCACGTCGACGGCCACCGTGCCCCGATCCAGATCATCAGCCCCTGGGCGAAGCACGGCACAGTCGACAGCCACTACTACTCGCAGATCACGATGATCCGCACCATCGAGCAGATCCTCGGGATCCACCCGATGAACCAGAAGGACAGCGCCGCCACCCCGATGTCGGACGCCTTCGCCAAGAAGGCCGACAACACGCCGTTCACGGCGCTGCCCAACCGCACCTCGCTCACCGACGGCCTCAAGACCGCGCCCACCTGCGGTCTGGACACCCCGGCGACGCAGAACCCCGCCGCGGCACCCGTGCCGTCGACGAAGGTCCCCGCGGACAAGCAGGCGCTCGCGGCGCAGTGGGACGCGTGGAAGTCCAAGCAGCGCCTCACCGGTCCGAACGCCAAACCCGACTTCGCCAACCCCGCGCAGATGAACCACCTCACGTGGTACCAGACGCACGCGTGGTCGAAGCCGTACCCCGGCGAGAGCCGGATCTTCGCACCGCAGGACGTGCCGGGCGCGTACATCCCGTCGGCCGAGGCCGACGACTGACACGGGTCCCGTCACCTCACGGAGCCCCCTGCCCCGGTGCACTCCACCGGGGCAGGGGGCTCCGCTCCGTTCCGCGGTCCGCTCCGTGAGCCGCGACGGAGGTGACTAGCGGTTGTGGCGGACGACCTGCGGGGCGATGTCCTCGGTGAACGTCTCGTCCTCGGAGGACTTGGCGAAGCCCGCCTTGGCGTCCGTGGCGCCGCAGAACGCGGCCTCCAGTGTGCCTCCGAGGACGGTGTTGACCGTTCCGTTGTTGGAGGTGTTCGCCATCGATGTCATGCTGCGCTTGCCGTCGGCCGTGGTGAACGCGTAGGTGTAGAAGCCCTGGACCGTGCCCGTGTGGCCGTACACCGTCACACCGCACGAGAGCTTCCGGGCCCGCAGGCCCAGTCCGTAGAACTGGGTGCCGTCCGCGTTGACCGGGACCATGGCCGTCATCTGCCGCAACTGCGCTTCGGGGACGAGCTTTCCGGAGATCAGCGCGGAGAAGAATCGGTTCAGGTCCGCGGCGTTGGAGATGACCGCGCCGGCCGACTGCGCCCAGGAGACGGTCTGCTCGGTCGAGTCGACCAGCGGCAGCGCGGTGTCGTCGGGCGTCAGGTAACCGCGGGCGGAGGAGCCCGAGATGGCCGTGTCCGGGTGGACGTACGAGGTGTTCCGCAGCCCCAGCGGCTTGAAGATCCGCTCCTGGTACTGGGTGGCCATCGGCACACCGGTGAGGTGCTCGATCATCTCGCCCAGCACCACGAAGTTGGTGTTGGAGTAGCTGTAGGCCGCGCCCGGCTCGTTGGTCGGCTCGTGAGCCGTCGACAGGTCTATCAGCTCCTGGTAGGAGAACACCTTGTTCCGTACGGCCTCGAAGCCCGGAACGGTGTAGTAGAACATGTCGTTGGTGTAGTCCCACAGGCCGCTGCGGTGGCTGAGCAGGTGCCGGACGGTGATGCGGTCGTCCGGCAGCGGCTGCGGCAGGTAGGTGTTGGCCGGGGCGTCGAGGTCGATGCGCCCCTCGGCGACCAGCTGCATCAGCACCACGGTGGTGAAGGACTTCGTGACGCTGCCGACGCGGAACCGGCGGTCCGCGTCCATCGCCGTGCGGGCCGCGGTGTTCGCCTGCCCGCTGGAGATGCGGTAGCTCGAGGTGCCCGAGTCGATACGGGTCAGGGCGCCCGGGGCGCCGTCGGCCATTGCCTGCTTCTGCACGGCCAGGATGCCGCTGATGTCGGGGGCGGGCAGGGACGGCGTCGCCGCGACGGCCGGCGAGGCGGCCAGAGTCGTGATCACGGCGGTGCCGGCGAGCATGGTGCTCGCGATGGTGAAACGCATCCGGTTCTCTCTGTCGTCGGTCGGGGTGCGGGCGGGCGGACGACACCGGGCCCGCAGGCCCGTGCCGCTCGCCGCCGCACGTCGTTGGACCAGGCCCACGCACCGGTGGTGACTCGCGGGCAGCACACGGCATGCGAGGGCATGCCAAAAGAAGGCCACCGAGGTGTCCCCCCTCCGTCGGACCAGCGCGTCGCACGTCGGCTTGGCCGGGCGACCATAGCGCGGTCGCGCTGCCGAGCAGCGTGATTGAGCCACGTGCCAGGACGCCGAGTGGCAGGGGCGGCAGCGGCGGTCCAGGATGGGCGGCGACCGGAGATCGCCGCCGGGGCACCGGCGTGGCCGGGTACCCCGGGCGGAGCGAGAAGGGGATGCCGTCACCGTGATCGACACCAACGAGCTGATCAGGCGGAACGCCGGCTTCGCGGAAGGCGGGTCGTTCGCCGGCCTCAGGCTCGCGCCCAGTGGCAGCCTGACGGTCATCGGCTGCGTCGACCCTCGTGTGGACCCGAGCGCGATGCTCGGCCTCGAGCTCGGCGAGGCAGGGGTGATCCGCAACGTCGGAGGCCGGGTCACGCCCGCGACGCTCCGGACGCTCGGAATGCTCGCGAAGGTCGTGCAGGCCCGCACGGGCGGCGGCCCGGGCCCGGCCGACAACCACTACGTGGTCCTGCAGCACACCGACTGCGGGATCACGGACCTGCCGCCGTTCCCCGAACTCCTGGCCGACTACTTCGAGGTCCCGGCCGAAGACCTGGCCGCCAAGGCGGTCACCGACCCGTTCGCCGCCGTCCGCCTCGACGTCGACCTCCTCAAGCGGCACCTCCGCGCCGGGGTCTTCGTCTCGGGGCTGGTGTACGACGTGGCCACCGGCCTCGTCGACGTCGTCGTCCCGCCCGCACGAGTGGCGGCCTGACACCTCAGCCGCGCCGGACGGCCGCTTGACCTGGACCGAGGTCCAGGGACAAGGCTTGAGGCATGAGCGAGGCAGATGAGGTGTTCGGTAT
Source organism: Streptomyces sp. NPDC088732 (assembly GCF_044751205.1). Lineage (NCBI taxonomy): Bacteria > Bacillati > Actinomycetota > Actinomycetes > Kitasatosporales > Streptomycetaceae > Streptomyces > Streptomyces sp. NPDC088732. The sequence goes on along the minus strand of NZ_JBIVLI010000031.1, from coordinate 68,154 downwards.
CGCCGAGGTGTCGACGTTGATCGGTCTGGCGCCCGACACGTTGCGGTACTTCGAACGGCAGGGCGTTGTACCGTCGCCGCGGCGCGACAGTGCGGGACGTCGCCAGTACACGACGGCCGACGTCGAGCTGATCCGCATGCTGGTTCATCTCCGTGAGACGGGGATGCCCCTTGCCGACATCGCGCAGTTCACGGGCGCCGACGGCAAGGCGGCTGATCCGGCAGGGCTCCGCGTGGAGTTGCTGACGGCCCATCGCCGCCGCGTCCACGAGAGGCGCGAGGAACTGGACCGTGCGCTCGATGTGATCACTCGGAAGATCGCCGACTTCACGGATCGGATGCCGCGCCCGGTGGCCCTTCTCGACCGACCGGACTGCACGATCGCCCACGAGGTCCAGGGTGAGGGGCCACTGCTGTTCCTCGTCGGCGCGCCGGTCGGGCGGGCCGGTTTCGCGGCGCTGGCGCACGAGCTGGCAGGCCGGTTCACCGTCGTCACCCATGATCCGCGTGGTATAGGTGCCAGCCGCGCGGTCCCCGGGACGGCCGCGCCCACGCCCGAGGTTCTCGCCGAGGACCTTGCCGCGCTTGTCGACAGGTTCACCGGAGGGCCCGCCCTGTTCGCCGGGACCAGTGGCGGTGCCGTGACGCTGCTGGAGCTGGCCGCGCAGCATCCTGACCTGGTCGGCCGGGCCGTCCTGCACGAGCCGCCCCTTGTGTCCCTCTTGAACGACGCGGACCTGTCGGCCCGAGCCGCGGCGGCATTCGAAGCCGCCGAGGCCGACCCTCAGCGTGCCGTGCAGGAGTTCTTCGACCTCAGCGGCGCCGGCCACCGCACAGGACCGGATCAGACGCCTCCCGCCCATGTGGCGCTGCCCGGGCTGCCGGTCGGGGAACTCGACAAGAACCGCTACTTCCTGGGGCGGATGGCCGGACCGACGGTCTTCTACGCCCCCGACATCGAGGCCGTCCGTCGCGTCCCGGTGACGCTGTGCGCCGGCTCGCTGAGCCATCACCAGATGGCGCGCCGGGCGACCGAGGCACTCGCCGCACTTCTGGAACTCCCCCTGATCGACATGCCCGGCAACCACCTCGGCGCGAGCACCGAGCCGGCAGCGTTCGCCCACGTCCTCGGGAGCCTGCTCGAACCGTGAACACATCCCGGTGGCCCCTCCCGCGCCGAACGGCCCAGGAGGGGTCTGCCCGGACCGCCCTCAGCCGTGCGCGTGCAAGGGCTTGCCCGCGAGGGCGAGGAACGCCTCCCCCAGTGCCTCGTTCTGGGTCGGATGGGCGTGCGTGAGGGGGGCGACATCGTCGGGATGGGCCTCCCAGGCGACCGCGAGCTGCGCCTCCGCAATGAGCTCGCCCACCCTGGCGCCGACCATGTGGACGCCCACCACGGGGCCGTCCTTCTCACGGACGAGTTTCACGAAGCCGGAGGTGCCGATGATCTGGCTCTTGCCATTGCCGGCGAGGTTGTACTCGACGCATTCCACCCGGTCGACCCCGAACTTCTCCTTGGCCCGCGCTTCGGTGAGGCCGACGGAGGCGATCTCCGGGTCGCAGTAGGTCACGCGGGGAACGCAGTCGTCGGCGACCGGGGTGGGGCCGAGACCCGCGATCTCCTCCGCGACGAACATGCCGTGCTGGAAGCCGCGGTGCGCGAGCTGGAGACCTTCGACGATGTCCCCCACGGCGTAGACCCCGGGAACCTGGGTGCGCAGGCTCTCGTCGACCCGGACGAATCCCCGTTCCAGGCTCACCCCGGCCTCCTCGAAGCCCATGCCGGCCGTACGGGGTCCCCGTCCGACGGCGACGAGCAGGACGTCGGCCTCCAGTGGCGCGCCGGCGTCGAGGCTGACCGAGACGCGACTCTCGTCCTGCGCGACGGCCTCCACCCGCACGCCGGTGCGCACCGCGATTCCACGGCGCCGGAAGGCACGTTCCAGGGCCTTGCCGCAGGACGGGTCCTCACCGGGGACCAGGCTCGGCAGCGCCTCGACCACGGTGACGTCGACGCCGAACGACCGCCACAGGCTCGCGAACTCGACACCGATGACGCCACCGCCCAGGATGATCGCGCTGCGCGGCAGTTCGGGCAGGGAAAGCGCCTCCGTGGACGACAGGACCCGGCCGCCGAAGTCGAGCCCGGGCAGGCTGCGGGCGACGGACCCGGTGGCCAGGACGACGGCTTTCGTCGCGGAGAAGGTCACTTCGCCGACCCGCACGGCCGTGGGCGACACCAGGTGTCCGTGGCCGTGGACGAGCGTCACCTCGCGGGAGGCGACCAGTCCCCGCAGGCCCTTGTAGAGGCGGTCGACGACGGAGTCGCGATAGGCGTGGAGGCCGGGCAGGTCGATCCCCTCGAAGGAGGCGCGGACGCCGACCGACGCGGCGTGCCGCGACACCTCGGCCACCTCGGCGGCGTGCAGCAGGGCCTTGGTGGGGATGCAGCCGCTGTGCAGGCAGGTCCCGCCGAGCTTGTCCTCCTCCACCAGGGCGACACTGAGACCCAGGTCCGCGGCGCGCAGGGCGGCCGCGTATCCGCCCGATCCGCCTCCGAGGATCACCAGGTCGAACGTGGTCTCGGTCATCGCGCGGTCCTCTCCTCGTCGCGTTCGCCGGTGCTCACAGCAGGATCCTGAGCGGGTGCTCGAGCACGTCCACGAACGCCTTCGTCCACTCTGCCGCGGTGGCACCGTCCACCGACCGGTGGTCGACGGCGAGGGTCAGCCGCAGAACGGAGCCGACGACGACCGCGCCCTCCTCGACGACAGCCTCCTGCCGGACGGCGCCCACGGCCAGGATCGCGGCCTGCGGCGGGTTGATGATCGCCGCGAAGTCCTCGGTCCCGTACATGCCGAGGTTCGTGATCGAGATCGTGCCGCCCTCCAGCTCGTCCTGCCGGAGCCGGCGCTCCTTGGCACGGGCGATCAGATCCTTCGTCACCTTGGCGACACCGCCCAGCGACAGGGAGTCGACGGCGCGGACCACGGGGGTGACCAGACCGCCGTCGGTGGCGACGGCCACGGCGATGTCGACGTCCGTGAAGTGCCGGATCGAGTCGCCGTTCCACTGCACGTTCATCGCGGGGACCCTCGCGTGCGCGGAGGCCACCGCCTTGACGAGCATGTCGTTGATCGACACCTTCACGTCCTGGCCGGCGTTGATCTGCTGCCGCAGGTCGAGGAGTGCGTCGACGCGTACGCCGGCGCGCAGGTAGAAGTGCGGCGTGTGCTGCTTGCTCTCCGTCAGCCGGCGGGCGATGGCCGCCCGCATGCGCGTGTGGGGCACGTCGACGAAGCGCGCCGCGGCCACCGGGGGCCGGGGCTCTCCGCTGTCCTGCCGCGGGGCCTTCGGCTCCGCCCTCCCGGCGGCCGCGGCCGCCTCGACGTCCGGCCGCCTGATCCGGCCGCGTGGGCCACTCCCCGCCACGGTGCCCAGATCGACCGAGAGCTCGCGTGCGAGGCGTCGGGCCAGCGGGCTCGCGAAGAGGCGCGTGGACGTCGTCTCCCGCTCGGTTCGACCGGCGACCGGAGCTCGCGGTGGCGGATCGGCGGGAGTCCCACCGGGGCCGCCCAGGGCGGCCACCAGCGCGTCCACGTCGGCGGCGGGCTCGTCCGGCGCCCCCCAGACCGCGATCGGGGTGCCGACCGCGACCGTCGTGCCCGCGTCCACCAGGAGGCGCAGGAGTACGCCGTCGTGCTCGGACTCGACGTCGACCACGGCCTTCTCGGTCTCCACCGTGACGATCGGATCGCCCGCCGCGTAGGGGGTGTTCACCGAGACGTTCCAGGACTCCAGGACCGCCTCGGCCGTGTTGGCGGCGATCTCGGGCATGCGCAGCAGCTCAGCCATGGTTCTGCTCCCGTGCGAACTCGCTGAGCTTGGCGACGACTTCGTCCGTGGAGGCGAACGCGGCGCGCTCCAGCACCTTGCTGATGCTCGGCGACGCCTCGCCGCCCGTCAGGCGTTCGACCGGGGCGTCGAGCCAGTCGAACAGCCGTCGCTGGACCTCGTCCGCCAGCCAGCCGCCGTAGGAGGTGCCGAGGGCGCCCTGCTCGGCGATGAGCACGTGGTTGGTCTTCATCACCGAACGGGAGATCGTGTCCCAGTCCAGGCTGGCGCGGTCCAGCCACCGCAGGTCGACGACCTCCGCGTCCACCCCCGTCTGTGCGACGGCGTCGAGCACGGCCGGCGTCATCGCCAGGTAGGTGAGGACGGTCAGTGCCGCGCCCTCGCGGCGTACGGCGGCCTTGCCGACCGGCAGGTGGTGGTCGTAGTTGTCCGGCAGTCCTGGCCCCGTCGAGTTGTAGAGGTCCACGTGCTCCAGGACCACGACCGGGTCGTCGCAGGCCAGGGCCGTGTTCATCAGGCCGACGTAGTCGAACGGCGTCGAGGGGGCGACGATGCGCCAGCCCGCCGCCGTCGCGAACACGCCGGCCGGGTCCATCGAGTGCTGCGATCCGTAGCCGGTGCCGGTGGCGACCTTGCTGCGCAGGACGAACGGTACCTTGCCCTCGCCGCCGAACATGTGACGGGCCTTGCCGATCTGGTTGAACAACTGGTCGGCCGCCACCCACATGAAGTCGGCGTACATGAACTCGACCACCGGGCGGTAGCGGCCGTCGAGGGCGAGCCCACCGCCGAGGCCGGTGAACGCGTTCTCCGAGATCGGCGTCCCGATGACGCGGTCGGGGAAGTCCTCGCTCAGTCCGCGGGTGGCGCCGTTGGTGCCGCCGTTGAGCCGGTGCACGTCCTCCCCCATCACCACGACACGGGGATCGGTCTCCAGGCGGCGTCCCATCACGCCGGCGACGGCGCCGATGAACTTCACCTCGGTCAGCTCACCGGCGTGGTCCTCGGTGTCGGTGAACTCGATGCCGGCCAGCTCCGACAGGTCGCCGCGGACGCCTTCGTCGACGAAGGCCGGGCCCGGCCACTCCGAGGGAACGATGCGCCGCTCCCCCGGCTTGCCGCCGGGCCGTGCCTCCAGGAGTACGTCGCCGAGTCCGGACATCAGTGCCTTGGCGCGCGCGACGGTGTCGGCGACCGCCTTCTTGGTGAGGATTCTGCGGCGCACCAGGTGCCGTACGACGGTGTCGAGCGGGTCGCGGGCACGCCACTGCGCTTCCTCCTCCTTGGTGCGGTACCGGAACGCCGAGCCGGCGAAGGGACCGTTCTGGTGGAAGTAGCGGTACACATCGGCCTCGATCAGCGTCGGTCCGTCGCCGCGGCGCATGTGCCCGAGGGCCTGCTGCGTCGTCAGGTACACGGCCAGCGGATCCATGCCGTCGACCTTCCAGCTCCGGATGCCGAAGCACGGGCCGCGACCGGACAGCCGCGGCTCGGCAGTGACTTCGGAGACGTGGGTGGAGACGGCGTACTGGTTGTTCTCGACGAAGAAGCACAGCGGCAGCGACCAGGCCGCCGCGAGGTTGAGGGTCTCGAGAGTGGATCCGATGTTGATCGCGCCGTCGCCGAAGAACGTGAACGCGACGGCGTCGGTGCCGGACCTCTTGTGCGCCCAGGCGGATCCGGCCGCGAGCGGCACCCCGCCGCCGACGATCGCGTTGGTCCCGATGGCGCCGGCCTCGTGCCACTGGAGGTGCATGCTGCCGCCCCGGCCGTGGCTGAACCCCCGGTCCAGGCCGCATATCTCGCGCAGGCTGCGCAGGAGCACGGCCTCCACGTCCTCGGGGAACGGCTTCGTGGGGTCGATGCCCTTCGGGTGCAGATGGGCGAGCACCTTGGCGAGGAACTGGTGGTGGCCGCGGTGCGAGCCGTTCACGGTGTCCTGCGTCGTCAGCGCGAAGCATGCGCCGACCGCGCCGCCCTCCTGGCCGATGCTGGAGTGCGCGGGACCATGGATCAGCCCGTCCGCGGCAAGCTCCAGGACGTACTCCTCGAAGGTCCTGATCAGCACCAGCTGGCTGAGCATGCCCGTCAGGAGGTCAGGAGCCGCGGCGTCCCAGTCGTCCTGGGTGACGACGAACTCCGACCACGCGGCCTTCGCTTCGAGTCTGTGTTCCGCAGGCATCGGGTGCCCCCTTCGATCGTCCGGAGTGGACCGGCCCGGACGACCCTGCCATAAGGTTGGATCCAATAACAAGACTTCTCTCGACTTCTCGCCGCCAGCAGGCCATCATCGTGATGCTTTCGGATCCAAAGGAGGAAGATCATGGCTCTGCCCGGCCTCATACGCCTCGACCACATCGGATTCACGGTGCCGGACCTGGACGAAGCCCACACATGGCTCGTGGACGTCCTGGGCTGCGAATACCTGTACTCACTCGGCCCGTTCGGCGCGACGGACGACTGGATGGCGGAGCACCTGAACGTCGACGCGCGCACCGTCATGCGCCAACTGCGCTTCTACCGGTGCGGCACGCAGGCCGTCTTCGAGGTGTTCGAGTACCGGGCGGAGTCGCCGCGGACCACCGTGCCGCGCAACAGCGATGTCGGCGGCCACCATGTCGCCCTGTACGTCGAGGACCTGGACGAGGCCGTGTCGTACCTGCGGGCGAGGAACGTTCCCGTGCTGGGCGGCCCCACCACGAGCACCGGACCGTCGAAGGGGCAGCGGTGGGTCTACTTCCTCTCACCGTGGGGGATGCACTTCGAGCTGGTGTCGTATCCTGACGGCAAGGCCTTCGACCGCGCCCCGTCCCAGTTCAGAGGTGACCGTCCTTGACTCCCCCGCACGCTCGCGATCCCCGCGGGTCGGAGAGTGTCAGGAGTCAGCACATCGCGGGCATCCTCCGCGAGGAGATCCTCGCCGGCGAACTGACGCCAGGCACCTGGCTGCGCCAGGACGAGATCGCGGCGCGGCTGGGCACCAGCCGGATCCCGGTGCGCGAGGCGCTGCGGATCCTGGAGTCCGACGGCCTCACCGAGTCGTTCCCGAACCGCGGGTCGCGGGTTCCGATGCTCAGCCTCGAAGAGGTGAACACCAACTACCGCATGCGCGAGCGGCTGGAGCCGCTGACGCTGAACATGAGCCTCCCCCATCTCAGCGACCAGCACATGGAACGCCTCGAGCAGCTCCAGGACGAGATCGAGAGCCAGAGCGACGTCAACCGCTTCCTGCTCCTGGACCGCGACTTCCACATGACGACCTACGCGGGCTGCCCCAGCGACCATCTGCTGGCCATCACCGAGCGGCTGTGGAACTCCACCCAGCACTACCGCCGCGCGTTCATGGTGCTCGCGGACCCCGATCGGGCCACGATCGTCAACGCCGAACACCGGCTGATCCTGGACGCCGTACGGCGCCGCGATCCCGAGGACGGCGAGCGCTACCTCACGGGGCACATCCGTCGCACCAGGGTCGAACTCACCGCGCATCCCGAGCTCTTCGCCGAGAAGCAGTGACGCGGGCCGGAAGCCCGGCCCCCGCCCCCGCCCCGGCTCTCTGAGCGAACCGGCTCGCGCCGCGGCGTCGGCGTTCCCGCGAAATCCCTAACCACCTCGGATCAGTAGATGGATCCATTCTTGTGCGACTCCCAGCAAGCAAGTCGCATCATCACTGGTTCACCCTCCACGCGAGTCCTACTATGGATCCAATCTTGATCCACCCCCTCCCTACCCTCAGAGGAGAACGCCGTGCCGATCGCCACCGTGAACCCCGCCACCGGTGAACTCGTCGAAGAGTTCGCTCCCCTCACGAAGGATCAGGTCAACCGGCGCCTGGCGCGAGCGGAGCTCGCGGCCGCGACGCTCCGGGCGACCGGCTTCGACACACGCGCCGGGTGGATGCGGGCGGCCGCCGACCTGGTCGAGACCGAGGCGGCCCAGACGGCGCGCCGGCTCACGATCGAAATGGGGAAGCCGATCGCGCAGGCCCGCGCGGAGGTCCTCAAGTGCGCGCACGCGATGCGCTTCTACGCCGACAACGCCGAGAGCCTGCTGGCCGACCAACCGCTCGCCGACCCGGGCGCGGTCCGTGCCTCGGCTGCCTACACCTCGTACGAGCCCCTCGGCATCGTGCTCGCCGTGATGCCGTGGAACTACCCGATGTGGCAGGTGATCCGCTTCGCCGCGCCCGCGCTGATGGCCGGCAACGTCGGCCTGCTCAAGCACGCCTCGAACGTCCCGCAGTCCGCGTTGTACCTCGACACGCTCTTCGAACGAGCGGGCTTCCCCGAGGGGTCGTTCCAGACGCTCCTCATCGGAGCGGCCCACGTCGAGGACGTCGTCCGCGACCGGCGCGTCGCCGCCGTCACGCTGACCGGGTCCGAGCCGGCCGGGCGCTCGATCGCCGCGGTCGCGGGCTCGGAGGTGAAGAAGGCGGTACTGGAGCTGGGCGGGTCCGACCCGTTCATCGTGCTGCCCTCCGCGGACGTCCCGGCCGCCGCCCGTACCGCCGTGGCCACCCGCACGATGAACAACGGCCAGTCCTGCATCGCGGCCAAGAGGTTCATCGTCCACACCGAGGTGTACGAGGAATTCGTCGAGGCCTTCGTCGCGGGCACCAAGGCGCTCAGGGTCGGCGACCCGCTCGACGAGGAGACCGAGATCGGGCCGATCGCCACGGAGTCCGGCCGGCGCGAACTCGCCGAACTGGTCGACGACGCCGTCGCGAAGGGTGCCGTACTGCGCTGCGGCGGATCCGCGGTCGGCACCGAGGGGTGGTTCTTCGAGCCGACGGTGCTGGAGGAGGTCACCGCCGAGATGCGGCTGTACCGGGAGGAGGCCTTCGGCCCCCTGGCCGCGGTCCACCGGGTCGACGGCATCGAACAGGCCGCGGCCCTCGCCAACGACACGTCCTTCGGCCTCAGTTCGTCGGTGTGGACCACCGACCCGGACGAGGAGCGCTACCTGATCAGCCGGCTCGAGGCCGGTGCCGTCTTCGTCAACGGCATGAGCGTCTCCTTCCCCGAGCTGCCCTTCGGCGGCGTGAAGGACTCCGGTATCGGGCGCGAGCTCGCCGCGGAAGGCATCCGCGAGTTCTGCAACCTCAAGACGGTCTGGAAGGGCTGACGGGCCACCGCCCGGGGTGCGATTCCGCCGGCCGGCGCAATCACACCCCGGGCGCTGCACGTCCGGCCCGTCCGGCAGGGCTCAATCGGCGGCCCGCGCCCAGCGGTTGAGCTTTTCACCCGGGGCGTCGTAGGTGAGCCAGGTCCCGTCGCCGAGCGGGCGGATCCAGCTGTCGACCGCGCCCGCGGGATACGTGACCTCCCCGCGTATCTCCAGGGTGCGGGCGTCGAGCAGCCAGTGGCGCGTCAGGTCTTCGTCGGCGTCGGTCAGCGAGGCGATGACGGTGGCGGCGTCGACGAAGCCGCAGTCGTAGCCCCAGGCGTCATCCCGCTCCTCGTCGTCGGCCGATTCCGGCACCGCCTCGGCGAGCACGGTGCCGTCCAGAGCGTGCAGGCGCAGGTCCCCTCCGTAGTGCTCCACCGTCAGGAAGCCGGGATGCGCCGCGTGGACGTCCATCAGGATGCGGTCCATGCCTTTGTTCAGGTCCCAGCCGGTGAGCTCCTCGCCGTCCCGGCGCGCCCAGTGCAGCAGGATGCCGTCCTGGCCCATGCCGATGCAGAGGCCCATGTGCACGCCGTCGGGGTGGGAGAGGTGGTGCGAGCCTTCTGCGGCGCTGTCCAGCGGCAGCCGGGCCAGTTCCCGTCCGTCCCGGGCGTCCAGGACGACCCAGCGTTCCTGCCAGTCTTCCTCCGCGGACCCGGCCACGACGTGCGCCCAGACGAGCCGGCCGTCGTCCGAGACCCGGCAGGATCCGTGCTCGCTGCCGCGGCAGACCTCCTGCTCGTCCCCTGAGTGCGGGTGGTCGAGTTCGGGTCCCCAGCAGGCGTGGCGGTACTCCCACAGGGTCTGCCCGTCCGTCCCCACGGCACGCACCGCGCGCTGGCCCGAGAACACCGCGAAGGTGCCGTCGGGACTCACCGAGTCGACTCCGCGGTCCCACCCCGGCCAGGGCAGGGCGAAGACCGCGGACGGCGCGCGCTCCCCCGAGAACACCTCGTCGAGGTCGTGGACCTCCAGCCCGTGCCCGTTGCGGAGAAGCGCGCGGTGCGACCCGTTCGCGCGACTTTCGAGTGCGAAGCCGTTGACGAGAACGCCTCCACCCGGCAGCCTCACCGAGTCGCGCAGTTGTGCGGTGATCGACATGCTCCGAAGGTAACGGACACCACCGACAGTGCCTGGGCGTCCCCTGAGCGTCCCGACGTCGAAAGGCGCGCCGAGGAGTTCAGTGCTCGAAGAGCTCGATGAAACGTGGCAGCGACGCGTCGAACGCCTCGTCGTACGACATCGACGCGAACTCGTAGAGGGAGCGCCGGCCGGGGGCGCCCGCGCCGGCCGCCCTCAGTGCCTTGTCGAGCCACTCCTGGGCGACCGCGGCTGCTCGGCCGGCCTTGACCACGGCCTGCACGAGACCGACCTCGCGGGCCCGCTCCGCGGTGAACGGCTCACCGGAGCCTATGTTCTCCATGGCCACGCGCGGCCCGAGCCGATGGATGAGGGGCACTTGCGCGATCATCGGCCACATCCCGGCGCCGACCTCCACCGTGCCGATGCGCGCACTGTCCACTGCGACGGCGAAATCGCAGGCGGCGACGAACGAGGCGCCCCCGGCGAGCGCGTCGCCGTTGACGGCGGCCGCGACAGGCAGCCCCAGACAGGGGAAGATCCGGAGGGTCTCCATCAGCGCCTTGCCGAACAGAGCGGGGTCCGCACCGGCTTTGACGGCAGCGATGTCGAGACCGCCGCAGAAGACGTCGCCCGCGCCGGTGAGCAGGACGGCGCGGATGTCCGGGTTGTCGTCGCACTCCTGCAGCTGGGCCCGGATGTCGCCGAGGATGCCTGGGTTCAGCAGGTTCCGCTCGCCGTTGCGCAGCGTCAGCACGCAGGTGGCACCGACCACTTCCCGCTCCACGCCGCCGCTCCGGACGCCGTCCGCGCTGTTCGTCATCAGAGTCCTCTCACTTGGGTGCGGTCTGTCTGTCACAGGACGCGGAGGATGTCCTCGACGCGGTCCTTGGCGTCGCCGAAGAGCATGGCGGAGTTCTCGCGGTAGAAGAGCGGGTTCTGTACGCCGGCGTACCCGGAGGCCATGGAGCGTTTGAAGACGATGACGTTCTCGGCGTTCCAGACCTTGAGGACGGGCATGCCGGCGATGGGCGAGCCCGGGTCCTCGGCGGCGGCGGGATTGACGGTGTCGTTGGCGCCGATGACGAGGACGACCGTGGTGCTGCCGAAGTCGTCGTTGATCTCGTCCATCTCCAGCACGATGTCGTAGGGGACCTTGGCCTCGGCGAGCAGGACGTTCATGTGGCCCGGCAACCGGCCCGCGACCGGGTGGATGCCGAAGCGCACGTTGACGTCGCGGTCCCTGAGCTTGCGGGTCAATTCGGCGACGCCGTACTGGGCCTGCGCGACCGCCATGCCGTAGCCGGGGGTGATCACCACCGAGTCGGCCGAGCCGAGGAGTTCGGCGACGCCCTCGGCGGTGATCTCGCGGTGCTCGCCGTAGTCCTTGTCGCCGGCCGGGCCGGCCTCGATCCCGAACCCGCCCGCGATCACGGACAGGAAGGAGCGGTTCATCGCCTTGCACATGACGGACGACAGATAGGCGCCGGAGGAGCCGACCAGGGCGCCGGTGATGATCAGCAGGTCGTTCTCCAGGAGGAACCCGGACGCCGCGGCCGCCCAGCCGGAGTAGGAATTCAGCATCGAGACCACGACCGGCATGTCGCCGCCGCCGATCGAGGCGACCAGGTGCCAGCCCAAGGCCAGCGCGACAACGGTGACCGCCACCAGCGGCCACGGCCCGGGGTCGATCACGAACCACGTGGTCAGCACGGCGAAGGCGGCCAGGGCCCCGAGGTTGAGGTGGTTCTTGCCCGGCAGCATCAGGGGGGACGACTTGATCCGCGCCGAGAGCTTGAGGAAGGCCACGATCGAGCCGGTGAAGGTGACCGCGCCGATGAACACGCCGATGAAGACCTCGGCGGAGTGGATGCCGAGCAGGTCCTGCGCCCGCAGGGCCGCGGCCTCGGCGCTGCCCGGGCCGTCCAGGGCGGCCTCCACGTGCAGGTAGCCGTTCCAGCCGACCAGCACCGCCGCCAGGCCCACAAAGGAGTGCAGCAGGGCGATCAGTTCGGGCATCCCGGTCATCTCCACCACCCGGGCCCGCCACAGCCCGATCGCGGCACCGGCCGCGACCGCGCCGATGAGCAGCGCGAGACCGACGCCGGAGATGTCGTGGTCGATCGCCGGCACGACCGTCGCGCCCAGGGCCACGGCCATGCCGGCGATGCCGAAGGTCTTGCCGGCCTTGGCGGACTCGTGGTGGGACAGCCCGGCCAGTGCCAGGATGAAGAGCAGGGCCGCGACGATGTAGGCGGCCGCCGCGCCGGTCTCGACAGTCATCAGATCGGACATCGCACAGCCCTTCAGCTTCTCGAGAACATGGAGAGCATCCGGCGGGTCACCGCGAAGCCTCCGAAGACATTGACGGAGGCCAGCAGGATCGCGATCGTCGACAGCGCGGTGACCGCCGCGCCGTTCGGGCTCTCGCCGTGGCCGATCTGCATCAGGGCGCCGACCACGATGATCCCGGAGATCGCGTTGGTCACGCTCATCAGGGGCGTGTGCAGGGCGTGGTGCACCTGCCCGATCACGTAGTAGCCGATCACCACGGCGAGCGCGAACACCGTCAGGTGTCCCAGCAGGGCGGGTGGTGACATGGCCGCGAGCAGGAACAGCGCGGCGCCGCCCGCTCCGACCACGGCGAACCGCCTCCGGGCCGGCACCGGCGTCTCGGCCCGGGAGCCCGCGGGCTTCGGCGCGCGGGCCGCGCCGGAGGGAGCGGCCGCCGGAGCGGCGGACACCTCCACGGGCGGCGGCGGCCAGGTCGACTCGCCGTCGCGGACCACGGTGATGGACCGCTGCACCACGTCGTCGAAGTCCAGTAGCAGCCGGCCGTCCCTGCCCGGGGTCATCAGCTTCACGAGGTTGACCAGGTTGGTGCCGTACAGCTGGGAGGCCTGCGCGGGCAGCCGGCCGGGCAGGTCGGTCCAGCCGATGATGGTCACGCCGTTCGCCGTGACCACCGACTCGTCCCTGACCGTGCCCTCGACGTTGCCGCCGTTCGCGGCCGCCAGGTCCACGATCACGCTGCCCGGCCTCATCGAGGCGACCATCTCGGCCGTGATGAGCGTCGGTGCCGGACGGCCCGGGATCAGGGCCGTCGTGATGACGATGTCCATCTCCGGGATCCGGTCGGTGTACAGCTGGGCGGCGCGGGCGTTGTAGTCCCGCGACATCTCCTTGGCGTAGCCGGTCGCCGAGACCTCCACCTCGCCGGGGTCACCGGCCTCGACGGGGAGGTACTCGCCGCCCAGCGACCTGACCTGGTCGGCGACCTCCGGCCGCGGGTCGGTGGCGTGCACGACCGCGCCGAGACTGCCCGCGGCACCGATCGCGGCCAGACCCGCCACCCCCGCGCCGCAGACCAGGACCTTCGCCGGCGGCACCTTGCCCGCGGCGGTCACCTGACCGGTGAAGAACCGCCCGAAGGCGTGGGCGGCCTCCACCACCGCCCGGTAGCCGGCGATGTTCGCCATCGACGAGAGCACGTCGAGCGACTGCGCCCTTGAGATGCGCGGCACCGCGTCCATGGCCAGCGCCGTGATCGGGCGCTTGGCGAGGTCCGCCACCAGCGCGGGCTCGAACGCGGGGGCCATGATGCCCACGACCGTCGCACCCGGCTTCAGTGCGTCCAACTGCTCGGTCGACAGGGCGTTCACGCCGAGCACGACGTCGGCGGCGAGCGGGTCGCCGAGTTTCGCGCCGGCTTCGGCGTAGGCCTCGTCGGGGAAGCTGGACAGCGTGCCCGCGCCCGGCTGCACCACGACGTCGTACCCCAGCTTCACCAGCTGGACCACCGTGGCGGGGGTCGCGGCAACGCGCGTCTCGCCGCGGCGGGCTTCACTCACGATTCCGATCAGCATTCCCGTAACTCCCAGCTGTCGATGGTGCGGGGCACTCGCCGGACGTCCGCGCCCCGCGGACGCGGAAAAGGACGACGACGAGGACGACGACGAGGACGAGGAACGCCATCCAAGGTGAGGGCGCCTCGGATGGCGTCCGCCTGGGGGCCGCGATCAGGCGACGGGCTTCGTCAGACCGCCGTCGACGCGCAGCACCTGTCCGGTCATGTAGCTGGCGTCGTCGGACGCCAGGAACGCCGCCGCGGCACCGACCTCGGAGGGCTCGGCCCAGCGGTTGAGGCGGATGCCGAGTCCCTGCACCATGCCGGCCCGGACCTCCTCGGCGCTCTTGCCCTGCTGCTTGGCCATGGCCTCGGTCTTGGTGAGCCAGCCCTCGGTCTTGGTCATTCCGGGGGAGATCGCGTTGACCCGGATGTTGTCGGCGGCCGCCTCGCTCGCCAGGTAGCTGGTGAGGGCGACCACGCCCGCGTTCACGATGCCCGTGGCGCCGGCGTTGGGGACCAGCATGTGCGCGGTCGCTCCGACGACGTTGACGATGCTGCCGCTGCCGGACCGGCTGAGGAACGGGAGAGCGGCCTGCGAGACGCGGAGGAAGCCGAGCAGCTTCGTGTCGAAGGCCGCCGCGACGACCTCCTCGTCGACCTGGGCGAGGGACGCCGGGGCGAGTTGCGGTCCCGCGTTGTTGACGAGGATGTCGAGGCCGCCCTGCCAGGCCTGGACCTCCGCCAGCGCGCTGTTGACGGACTCCGCGTCGCTGACGTCCGCGACGACGGAGAGCACGTCCCCGGCGGCGAATCCGGCGGCGAGGCGGCCCGCGGCAGCCTTGACGGCCGCTTCGTCCCGGGCCGCGATCGCCACCTTGGCGCCGCGCTCCAGCAGTGCCCGCGCGATGGCGAAGCCCAGGCCTCGACTACCGCCGGTCACGAAGGCCGTGCGGCCCTCCAAGTTCCACCCTGCAGCCATGTTTCAGTCCTCCAGTCAGCGCTTTGGTGCTTGTGCCGAGAGTGGAACCGAAGGGCCGAAGGGGCGGCAAGCGCGGTTAACACATGGTTCACACGCGGGCCGGAGCGACCGCTTCGCACCTTTCGCATGGTTAACAGAGCACGCGGCACCCTCACCGAGTGAGTGCAGGTGGTGCGCGTGCCTCTCCCCACCCGCGAGTGTCCGCTCGGCAAAGGACTTGAGATGGCGATACCCACGTTTGGACCGAACGCAGTCGACTGGGAAACCCGCGTCGACATGGGCAGGCTCCGCGACGAGCGGCTGGCCCGGCTGCGCGCGTCGTTGGAGGAGTCCGACCTGGGCGCCGTCCTCGCCTTCGACTTCGCCAACATCCGCTACATGACCTCGACCAACATCGGCACCTGGGCGATCGACAAGATGATCCGCTTCTCCCTGCTGGTGCGGGGAGGTGAGCCGATCGTCTGGGACTTCGGTTCGGCCGCCAGGCACCACCAGCTGTACAACCCGTGGCTGGACCACTCGGGGGCCCACCCCGACGCCGATCCGCACGGGGCCCACCACGGAGCCGACCCCCGCAACCCGAGCGGTGCCCGCGCCGGCATCTCGACGCTGCGCGGCGCCATCAACCCGCTGGTCGGGATGGCCGACTCGGTCGCCCGGAAGATCAAGCACGAGCTGGAGCTCTACGGCCTCCTGGACGAGCCGGTCGGCGTCGACGTCATCGAGCTCCCGGTGCTGACGGCCCTGCAGAACGCGGGCGTCACGGTGGCCGACGGCCAGCAGGTGTTCCTGGAGGCCAGGCGCATCAAGACCCGCGACGAGATCCGTCTGCTCACCCACGCCTGCTCGATGGTCGACGCCGCCTACGAGAACCTGTACGAGTTCCTCCGGCCGGGCGTGCGCGAGAACGAGTGCGTGGGCATGGTGGCCAAGACCCTCTACGACCTGGGCTCGGAGTTCGTCGAGGGGGTCAACGCGATTTCCGGGGAGCGGTGCGCGCCGCACCCCCACGTCTTCTCGGACCGCATCGTGCGGCCCGGGGACCCGGCGTTCTTCGACATCCTGCACAGCTACAACGGCTACCGCACCTGCTACTACCGCACGTTCGCCGTCGGCAGTGCCTCCTCCGCGCAGCGCGACGCGTACACGCGGTGCCGTGAGTACATGGACGAGGCCATCAGCCTCGTGCGGCCCGGGGCCACGACGGCCGACATCGTCTCCGTGTGGCCGACGGCGCAGGAGTTCGGGTTCGCCGACGAGGAGGCGGCCTTCGCGCTCCAGTACGGGCACGGTGTCGGGCTGTCGATCTGGGAGAAGCCCGTCTTCTCCCGGCTGGTGTCCCTGGACCACCCCGAAGTGCTCGAAGAGGGCATGGTGTTCGCGCTGGAGACCTACTGGCCGTCGAAGGACGGCTGGGGCGCGGCCCGGATCGAGGAGGAGCTCGTGGTGACCGCGGACGGCTGCGAGGTCATCACCAAGTTCCCCGCGGAGGAGCTTCTCGTCGCCGGCCGGCGCTACTTCACCGTCTCCGGGCCGCTGTCGACCGAGCGCGACTCGCAGTCGCACCTGAACACCCCCACGGGGTCCCGGTACATCCGCCGAGGCAGCGCTGCCGACCTCTGACCGCGCGGCCGCTCCCGCCCGGCCGGAGCCGAGGACGCCATGAGCCTGTCCGAGCAAGACCCCCGAACCCCGGTCGCCTGGAGCGTCGCGCTGCGCGGCGCCGTACGCGGAAGGGCGGTGGCGCAGACGTCCGCCGCCGCCCTGGCGGTCGGGTCGACCCTGTTCATGGTCAACCTGTACGCGCAGGTCCGGGAGGGCCCGCTCACGTGGACGCTCGCGGTGCGCATCGCCCTCACTTTCCTCGTTCCGTGGTTCAACGCCACGACGGGGATCGCTCTGGGCCTGCGCCGGCCGGGCTCCGCGTCACGCGGCGGGTCCGCTTCCGACGCGTCCGCCCCTCCCCCGTCCCAAGCCTGCGGTCTCCCCGCGGGCCCCGTCGAAAGGTGATTCCCATGGCGCTGGTACCGCTTCTCACATCCGATCAGTTCTCGTCGGCCGACCAACCCGCCCTCGCGAAGGGGGTGAGTACCTGGGGCGGAGTGCTGAACACCTGGGCGGGCATCGGGAACAGCCCCGGCCTGCTCGCCACCTACCTTCCCTTCCTCGGGCAGCTCAACGGCCCGGGCGCGCTCGATCAGCGCGTGAAGGAGCTGGTCGCGGTCCGTGTCGCCGTGCTCAACCACTGCCGCTACACGGCGAGTCACCGCTGCACCTCCGCGCTGGCCAAGGGGGTCGGGGCCGATGAGCTCGCGGCCGTCGCGCGGGGCGAGCTCGGCGGCTTCACCGACAAGGAGCGGCTGGCGCTCCAGCTGGCCGATGAGATGACCGTCTCCCTCCCGAACACGCCCCTTGAGAAGGGCCTCACCGGCGTGTCGGCCCGGGTCCGCGAGGACGTTCAATGGTCGTTCGACGCGGCCGAGCTGGTCGAGCTCGTGATGTGCATCAGCGTGTGGAACGCCCTGGCGCGCTTCCACCGTGTCATGGCCTTCGACCTGGACATGCCGGAGGCGCCCGTGGCGGTGGAGAACCAGCTCTGAGACCACGGCGCGCCGCAGTGAGGCCGGTCAGGCAGGTGCCTGACCGGCCTGCCCCGGTTCTCCGGGCACTCCGCCCGGTAGGTTCCTCACATGGACCGGGCCTTCACCTTGAGCAGCCTTACCGAGAGCGGAGCTGACTTCCCCCCTCGGCGACTCACCGAACTGGCCGCCGAACTCGACATACCGGTGGCCGACCTCTTCGCCGTCGCGGGCCGGCCCGTGCCGGCGGCGCTCCTCCCCCCGGAGCGCGACGCCGACGTCATGCGGGAGTTCGCCTACCGCGTCAGCCACTGCGACCATGCGCGGCTGACCGCGCTGGAGGCATTCGTCCGCTCACTGCCACGGATTGCCGCTCCAGAGCCCGCCGCGCGGCCCGAAGAGCGGGACCGCCATCCCGCCGAGACCCCGCTGGCCGCCGTGCTCGTCGGACTGCTCCGCAATCGCGGCTTCGGCATCCGGGAACTGCCGTTCATGGGACTTGCCCGCAGTACACTGCTCCGGATGGTCCGTCGCTTCGACGCGAGTGCGCACCGCCGGCAGCAACTGTCCGCGATAGCGGGTCCGCTCGGCTGGACCCTGCCCGATCTCTTCGCGGTGGCCGGTGAGCCGTACTCCAAGGAACTCCGCCCGATGCTCCACTGCCACCACCTCGGGCGGGTCTTCACCGCGGCCGTCCCCCTGACCACCGCTCAGCTGATCGAGACCGCGAAGGAAGCGGACCGCCTGAGCATCCGCGAGGACCACGGAGCATGGCAGCCCGTTTCCCAAGGTTTCGCCGAGGAGTGCCCGGACCTCCGCTGACTCGCGGGGGCCGGCCGGGCAGCCCGGTCCGCCGGAGGCGTCTACCGCGACGACCAGGAAACAAGCGTCGATGCCTCGTTCACATTGTGTGTCCATTCCTGCGGTGGTCGCGGATGACCATGGCGGCACATGCGAGGGTGATGGCAATCCATGTGTAGATGACCGGGTTAACGAATGCCGGAACGAAGCTGTAGGTGCGTCCACTGTTCCAGTGGCAGGTAGCGGTGAGCGGGAAGGCACTTTGTTCGAACCAGTCCGCGTTTCGGGGCCATCGGGCTGCTTCGCTGCCGCACCCCTTCGCGAAGTCGACCGGGATCACGAACCAGAAGAGATTGACGGCGTAGACGACCACGGAGGCTCCCATCGAAAACAGGAGCCCAGGAAGCCATCGCTTGCCGTTGCGCCACTGGGTGATCCCGAATCCGATGAGGATGAGTGGTGCGACGAGGGCCGCCAGAAGTACGGCAGCGAATCGGGTAAGCATACTGTGTCTTCCTCATGGGCGCTCTGGACCGAGTAGCAATGTGATCAGTGGTCGCAGGCGATCAGCGACCGGGTGACCGGAGCGCCGAACTGGTCATCGTGACAGATGCCGGCGGCCCTTGCCAGGACGCGTTGAGCCAGGCCCCCCATGCCACACCGTTGCTTGTGGGCGTGGCACATGGCCGAGGAAGGCCTGCGCCGGCACGAGGCAGGCGAGTTCGGAATCGCTGAGCAGAGGTGGGCACCCTATCCACCGTCTTCCTCCGATCTCGTCGTCGATCGTCACGTACAGTGCGGTCACGAGGCTGTTCAGGTCGGTCATCACAACCGGATCTTGAACACCCTCGGTCCTCGTCCGCAGCCGATCTTCGGAACTGACGTGTAGTAGTTGAGGGTGGGATGGGCCATGGGAATGGTCGAAAGTCTCTGGAAGAACGGAGAGATGCCGCTCCGTGACGGGCTGTACCGGTCAGACGACTCCGGTTTGGAGCTGTATGTCGACGGCCCGGGGGCGTACCACCCAGATGCCGGGCAGCCGGTTCCCTTCCGTATCGGAGGACCGTTCGATGTGGCCCAGGCCATTGAAGAAGGGGGCATCGACGCGGTGGACACCAACTTCGAGAGCCTGCTGCCGGACAATTCAGGGTGGATGTCCGGCGGGGGCGGCGGGATGGGCAACATCGGCTACCTCGCCCGTCTCCACGCCGACCGCTCGTTGCGGTGGGTTGCCGTGATGTTCCACTCCAACCCATTCCTCAGCATGCGTTACGAGGGCACGAGCGCCGTCTTCACCAATGACTGGGGAAACCGCCTGATGCTCGACCTCACGAGGCCTGCTCTCGGCTGACGCCATGAAAACCCGTCGACCAGCGCGATCGGTCTTCAGCGTCAGAAGCACGCCTCGGGGTCGAGACGGTCACGACCGTGCCCGGCCCGCGCGCATGCCGAGTTCGTGTCGGCCGTACCGATGAGTCTTGTGCGGATCCGCAGTCGATACTGCCGGATGCACCGACAGCGAAGCACATGGAGGCAGTGATGGGCGTCGACGACTCCGCGCAGGAGCGCACGATCCGGACGGGCGAGCAGGGGAAGCCGGTGAGCGGTCCCAGGGTGCTGGTGGCGGGGGCGAGCATCGCGGGGCCCGCGCTGGCCCACTGGCTGCGTCGGTGGGGGGCCGAGGTGACCGTGGTGGAGCGGGCTCCCGAGCTGCGTCCCGGCGGGCAGGCGGTGGACGCGCGCGGGATCGCCAAGGAGGTCATCGGGCGCATGGGGCTGGACGCGGCGGTCCGCGCGATGTGCACCGACACCGCCGGCGCGCACACCGTGGACGCGGACGGGCAGGTACTGGAGACCTTCCGCGCGGACGACGACGGTGGCGACGGGTTCATCGCGGACGTCGAGATCCTGCGCGGGGACCTGTCCCAGGTGCTCTACGACGACACCCGCGACGGCGTCGAGTACGTCTTCGGCGACCGGATCGCAGAGCTCACCCAGGACGCGGACGGGGTCGACGTGGTCTTCGCGGGCGGCAGCCGGCGCCGCTTCGAGCTGGTGGTCGGGGCCGACGGGCTGCACTCACCGCTGCGGGCGATGGTCTTCGGGCCGCATGAGCGGTTCCTCCGCCACCTCGGGCACGTGCTGGCCTTCTACAGTGTGCCGAACAAGTTCGGGCTGGACCGCTGGCTGCTCGAGTACCAGGACCAGGAGTCCGGGCGCTCGGCCCTCCTGCGGCCCATCCAGGACGCCACTCGCGCGATGGCCATGTTCTACTTCGGCTCGGCTGACTTCGACGTCGACTACCGTGACGTCGCGGCCCAGAAGCGCCTGCTGCGTGAGCGGATGGCGGGCCTGGGCTGGCTCGCCCCCGACATCCTCGCGCACCTGGACGACACCCCGGACTTCTACCTCGACCAGGTCGCCCAGGTGGTGATGGACCGCTGGTCGGACGGACGGGTGGCACTGCTCGGTGACGCGGCGTTCAGCTCGTCGCCGATGTCCGGGCAGGGCACCGGGCTCGCTTTGGTCGGCGCGTACGTGCTGGCCGGAGAGCTGGCCGCCGCCGAGTGGGACCCCGACACCGGGTTCGCCCGCTACGAGGCGCGGATGCGCTCGTTCGTCGAGGCCAACCAGGAGATGGGCCGGTTGAACGCCCGCAGCCGCGACCTCCCCGGGCCGGACGCGGAGCCGGCCCCCGATTTCACCGGCGAGTGGTTCACCGAGCTGATCGGGCGCGCGATCAACGGCGTCGAACTGCCCGACTACGCGGGGGCGCCGGACTCCGCGGCCCCGGCCGGATCGCCGACCGCCTCGTCATGAGGGGGCAGGGGGTCGTCACGATCGCCCGGCGGCACGACAGGCGACGTGCCCGTACGGCGGAGCGCCGTACGGGCACGCCGTGGACTACCGCTGGTAGCAGATGCCCGTGTGGCCGCCGTCCTGGCCGCCGCTGTAGTCGTAGGCCTGGAACTCGAAGTAGGAGCTGGTCCTGGGACCGAAACGGCCGTCCACGCTCAGCACGTTGGTGCCCCAGTACTGGTTGATCCTCGTCTGGGCGTTCTTCATCGCCTGCTCGGTGGCGGGGCCGAAGTCCGAGTCCTCCCCGATGCTCTGGGCGTAGCAGGCGTTCAGGCTCTCCTGCACGACCAGCACGGCGATGTTGTGGTTCCCCCGGACCACGACGCAGTTGTAGTTTCCCGAGCCGTTGCTCGTCGACGGCACATGGAGGTACCACGACCCCCAAGAAAGCACGTTCGTGAAGCCGTTGCACGGGACCTCGGCGGCGGAGGCCGTGGGGGCCGCGCCGAACAGGCTGGCGGCCGCCATGAACACCACGGACAGGATTCCAGCGCTTAAGGACTTCCTCATCAGGCCTCCCGGACAGGGCGGCACCCCGTGGTCGGGGCATCGCCTACGGTCTCGCGGACGCGACCAGATTGGCAGTGTCCATGACAAATGACAACGGCGTAATCCGGTCATGGTCACGGGCGTGAAGGGTGCGGCTCATCGCGTGTCCGGGGCCCGCCTTGACGGACCGAGGGCGACCCACTGGCCGACGCGGTGGAGACCGCGCTGCGACGCACGATCCGAGGGACGCCGGCCCTTGGCGGGCGCGGTCGGTGTCGACACTGTCCGCCCCGGGCGCGGCCCGGATGCCGGCCGGCCATGCGGCCGGAGACGTCCTTCCGGATCTCCCCACCCCGGCGTACCGGCGAGGCCACGTAGACGATCATCAGGTCATGAACATGGACTATTGGACGCTGCTCGAAGACTCCGAGCGGGATCAGTGGACGTATGTCCCACGTCAGGCCATTGGGCCGCTGCACTTCGGGATGGACCGGGAGGATGCCGTCACCGCCATGGCGGCCCACGGCTTCGCCGCGAAGGAGGCCGACATGGGAAGCTGGCACTCGACAGGGCGTACTCAGTGGCGCATCGAATTCCTCAAGCCGAGGCGGGTGGCCCGGAGTCGGCCCGGTGGGGTGAAGTGCTACTTCATCGAAGGCGCGGGGTTGACGTGCGTGCTGGTCGATGGCCTGCTCGGCCCGCAGGTAACCCACAAGGGGATCCGTCTGATCGGCCGCGTGCCCTCGGAGCTGTTCCAAGACATGGAAACCTACGCGATCGAGCACGACGCCGGCCTCCGGTCCAGCCCCGGAGGCGATCTGTCCGTCGAGGAATTCGAGATCGAGCTGGGCGCTCAGCGTGCCGGTGACACAGCGGTGACCTGGGCCCTGTTCTTCAATACGGGGACGATCGCAAGCACTTCCTGGGACATCGCCCCCGCAGAAGTCTGGCACCACTGGTAGGGGCCGCGCACGCCCCCGCCGCAGCCGAGGATTTCGCCTCCTGGTCCGGCCAGCCGGTCACCTGGGCTCGGGGGACCCGGGAGGCGCTCACGGAATCCGGAGCGATCACCGGGTACGGCGGCCTGTCCATGCTCGCCGGCCGGACGCCGTCGCCGCCCGGGCCGCGAGCCGCCCAATGCGCCGGAAGCGGCGCCCGGCAGCCGGCCACCGGGCGCCGCCGCGGCTCGCGTTCAGGCGGGGACCTGGCCGGCCTCGCGTTGCAGCCGGACGAGGAGGGCCATGAAGTCCAGGTCGCCCAGGCCGGTCGAGATGCACGCCTGGAGCAGTTGCTGGACGACGCCGGTGACCGGCAGCGGGACCCCGCCGGCCGCGGCCGCGTCGAGGGCCAGGTCCAGGTCCTTGCGCATCAGCCGCGAGCTGAAGGTGGACGTGTAGTCGTCCGCCAGGAGGGGCCCGATCTTGTACTTCACCAAGGGTGACGCGACGGCCGAGGCGCCGACGACCTCCAGGAGCCTGTCCCGCCGCACGCCGTGGCCCTCGGCCAACGCGACGCATTCGGCGAGGAGTTCGGCCGTTCCGGCCACCATGAGGTTGAGGGCCAGCTTGATGATGCGGGCGGCCTCGCCCTCGCCCACGTGGAACACATGGGGGCCGATGTCGCGCAGCAGACCCTCCACGGCGGCGAAGACGGCGTCCTCGCCCGAGGCGATGATCGTGAGGTTCCCGGCGCGCACGACGCCCGGGTTGCCGCTCACGGGAGCGCGCAGGTACCGCACCCCGACGCTGTCGGCGGCGGCAGCCACCTCGTCGGAGACCTCCGCGGAGACGGTGCTCATCTCGATGAGGGTCCGCCCCTTGCCGGACGCGGACCGGACGAGCCCAGTGTCGGGCGCGAGCGCCACATCGGCGAGGGCGCGGGAGTCCGCGACCATCGTGATGCAGACCTCCGACCGGTCCCACGCCTCCGCGGGGGTGTCGAGCTCGACCGCGCCCTTGGCCACCAGGGCGTCCGCCCTGCCCTTCGACCGGTTCCAGACAGACACGTTGTGGCCTGCCTCGACGAGCCGTTCGGCGATGGCGGATCCCATCTGACCGAGGCCCAGTACGGATACGTTCACGTTCATCTCCTGATTGTTGTACTCACCCGGGGCGCCGGGGCGGAGCCGCGCGCTACATCGATGCGGCGAGGTGCCAGTCGAAGGCGAGCCGCGCGTGGGACTGGGGATCGCAGAGGCTGCCGAATCGTCCGCCGAAGTAGACGATGGGGTCCGCGTCGGCGGCGTAGCCGCAGTGGGCCACCTCGCCGATGAAGATCGTGTGGTCGCCCGCGGCGACTTCCTCGCTGAGGTCGCAGACGAAGTACGCGGCGGCGCCGTCGACGACGGCAAGGTCGTGGCCGGGGCGCAGCGCCATGCCGGCGAACTTGTCGTCGCACCGGCTCGCGAACCGCAGCGCGTGGTGCTCCTGGCCGCGGGAGAGGACGCTGACGGCGAAGACTCCGGAGCGCGAGATCGCGTCCCTCGACGCCAGGTTGTTCCCGACGCACACCAGCAGCATGAGCGGGTCCAGCGAGACGGACGCGACGGCGCTGGCCGTCATCCCCGCCGGTCCGTTCGGCGTCGTCGTGGTCACGATGGTGACCCCGGTCGTGAACCGCGCCATCGCCGCGCGGTAGGTGGCGGCCATGCCCTGCGTGCTCGATGTACCCATGTGGCCCTCCGTTGCCTGTGACGAGACGGCTTGAGCGTCGCCTGTAGCCGAGTGGCCCGAGTGTGACCGGCGACATGTTTATCGACGCGAAATCGGCCGGGCCTACAGGCGCAGTTGTGCGACGAGCCGGCGGACCTCGTCGGACGGCGGCACACCGAGCTCCCGCATCCGTACGACGTACCGCTGGTAGAGCGCGAGCACGGCGTCGTCGCTGCCGCTGGCGTGCGCCAGCTGGATGGCCAGCCGCCAGGCCTGCTCGCGGTACGGGTCCTCGCGCAGCACCCGGTCGACCAGCCCCTTGGCCTGGCGGTACCGGTTCATCCGGTAGGCGAGCCTGGCCGCGTCGACCCGGGCCGAAAGGAAGGTCTCGGCCAGTGCCGCGCGCCGCTCGGCGACCCAGACGCCCGACACCGTCGCGAGGTAGGGGCCCCTGTCGGCGCTGGTGAGGGCGTCCGACAGAGTCTGCAGGCGGGTCTCACCGTCCTGTCTGCCGGCCTGGGCGACCAGGTCGACCGCGCGTTGTGCCGAGCCCATGGCCAGCGCGGGGCCGGCCAGCCGGAAGACGTCGCCCTCCTGTGTCGGGCCCAGGTCGTCGGGCAGGACCTCGCGGAGCCGGTAGAGGGCCTGCCGGAGGTAGCTGCGGCCGGCGGCGTCGTTGCGGCCGCCGAAGAGCGCTCCGAGCAGCTCTTCACGGGTGGCACTGCGGCCGGGTTTTCCCAGCAGATAGCTGAGGAGCTCGACGCTCTTGGTCAGGCGGGGCTGAGCCGCGTTCCCGTCGACGGTGAGGGACGGCTCCCCGAACTCCTCCAGGACGAGGCGGGGCCTGCTCACGTTCACGCGTACGGGATCCTGGCCGGAGAGCGCGGCAAGGATCTCGTGCCAGGGCGACATGCGGCTGGACCTGGTGTCCGCGGCTCTGGCCGCGACGGACGGCACGTCCGCCAGGGCGGTCAGCAGCAGGTGCTGCGACCCTTGTGCCGTGGCCGAGGCGATCGCCAGGTCGGCCGTGGCGTCGGACTCGTCCTCGCGACCCAGCCGCCATTGGGCCTCGGCCAGGTAGACGGCGGCCGTCGGCAGATCGAGGCGGCGGTCGCCCCTCTGCATGCTCAGGACGCATTCGGCGAGGAGTTCGTGCCCTTCGGCGTCCCTGTCCTGGAGCAGCATCGACAGGCCCGACCACATCAGCCACGCCTCCCGGGTGAGGACGTACTCCGCGATCCCGCCCGCGGCGGCCTCCGCCAGTACCCGGTCGGCACGCCGTGTGTCGCGCTCGAAGCGCAGCAACAGCTTGGCCTCGGCGAGCAGGCCCATGTTCCGGTAGACCTTGGAGCCGGTCGCCGCGATGAGGTCCCTTCCCCGCACGACGGACGCGCGGGCCTCCTCGCCGCGGCCGAGGTCGAGCATGAGGTCGACGGCGTCGATGGCGTGCAGCCAGGCCGGCTGCGAGGAACCGCTGCGCGGCTCGAACATCGACATCGCCGCGTCGAGCCGCCCGGTGGCGCGCAGCGCGGCGACGACCCAGGGGCCGCCGAGCGTGGTGCGCCAGGGGTCGAACGACCCTGGTTCGTCGAGTCCTTCGAGGCGGCCGCGCATGAACGCCAGTCGCATCAGGAGACCGTCGAGGGGGCCGGACGGTGTCGCCGAGTACTCGGGGAACGGGGGCGGTTCCTCGCCGGTGGCGAGCGCGATCAGCGTGTGCGCGATGGAGGAGTTCCGGCCGGGGGACAGCTGATCGGCGATGGACCGCGCCTCCTCGATCCGGCCGGAGTGCCACAGGCACCAGCAGGCCAGGACGAGGGCCTCCTCGAAGTCGGGCGACCCCGGCTCCGGTAGCCAGCCGTACCCGTGGCGGTCGACGAGCTGCACGCCCCGGTCGCACTGCTCCAGCGCGAAGGCGACACGGAGGATGACCGCTCCGATCTCCGGGGTGGGCGTGCGGACCGACGCCCCCAGTGCGTCGAGCCAGCGTGCCGCGGGGGCGAAGTCCATCCGTGCGACGAGGGCGGGAAGGGTGACGGAGGCCAGCCGCCCGGCCTCCTCCACGTCCCCGAGCCGCAGCAGCTCGTCGACCGCCTCCTCGCGCTCGCCGCGGGCGATCAGCAGCTCGGCGTGCCGGCGGCGGACGCCGGCGAGGGTCTCGGCGTCCTGTTGTCCGAGGGAGGCCTGGAGGAAATCGCGGAAGACCGGGTGCGGCGTCATGCGCGCGCCGTCGGAGGACCACGTCACCGGGAGGTGCCGGGCGCGGAGGTCCGCCATGACCTGTGCCGCGTTCTCCTGGCCCATGACGCGGGCGCCCTCCACGGACACCTCGTCCAGCGGACTGGTGTGCAGGAGGAACGTTCTCTCCGCCGGGGAGAGCGAGTTGAAGACGTTCGCCGCGACATAGGAGCGCAGCGAGTCGGGATCCGGCTCGTGGGACTGCGCATGGCGCCAGCCCGCGAACAGCACCCCGGTGACCCAGCCCCCGGTGGCCGCGACCGCCTGGGCCGGGAGCACGTCGGATTGGCCCACGGTGCGCAGCGCCGCGCCGGCTTCCTGGTCGTCGAAGGCGAGGTCGCTCTCGACCAGTTCGCCCACCCGGTCGCGTTCGCTCGTCGGGCCCAGGTCGAGGCGGACGTCGACGCGCGAGACCAGGACGAGGTTCACGTCGGACGGCAGGTAGCGGGCGAAGGACGACAGCACCGCGATGCAGGCCTCGTCGGAGGCGATCCGCTCCACGTTGTCGCAGACGAGGATCAGCCCGCTGCCCTGGAGGCTCTCGGCCAGCAGACCCGCCGCCTCACCGATGTGCAGGCCGCTGCCCACCGCGTCGGAGGCCACCTCGGCGGCGCCGGGGACGGGTCCCTCGACGGCCGCTTCGAGGTAGACGAGCAGGCGCCCGGCGGCGCGCTCGGTACCGTCCAGCGACAGCCAGGCGACGGGCCGGTCCAGGCCCTGGACGGCCAGGGCCACCGCCGTGGTCTTGCCGGCCCCGGCGGTCGCGAAGACGTTCACCACGGTGTGGCGGTCGAGCACGTCCCGCAACCGCTGGTTGAGCCGCTCGCGGACGACGATGTCCTTCGCCGGCCGCGGCGCGGCCAGTTTCCGCCTGATGATCGCGCGAGGGCGGCGGCCCGGCGCCGCGGGGCCGCGGGGCCGGTCTGATCCGGAGTCATCCATCGGTGGTCGCGCCTCCGTTGTCCCTGGGCGAGTGGTTCCGATGCGGCCGGTGGCCCCTGGCCCGGGACGGTCAGCGGCCTGCCGGCGGGGGTGCCGCCGCGGGCGCGGGGGTGTCCGGGTCCGGCGTCCCGCACGGCCCCCGGACACCGCCCGCGCCGTCGAGGCGCTAGTGCTCCTCGGGGAGGCTGCGCCAGTCGTCGGGGAAGAAGAAGCCGTCCGAGGTCGGAGGGATCGGCGACTGCACCTCGATCCAACGGGCCGGTTCGTCACGCTCGTTGACGAAACCGTGGGTGCCGTTGGTCCCCGCCCACACCAGATCGCCCGTCTCGACGATCTCGTCCTTGCCGTCGAGGGTCCCCCGCATGCCGCCGGAGGTGAAGTAGTAGATCTCCTCGAACGGGTGGTAGTGGACCTTGGCGGCCTGGCCCGGGCCGGACTTCGGCGCGATCTCGCACACGAAGACGGTGTGGTGCTGTGCTCCCAGGAGCTGGTCGACCATCATCCTCAGGCTGATGTTCTTGACGTTGGGGCCGTGGTAGCCCGGCATCGACAGCTGCGCGTACGGGGCCATGTCCGAGTCCTGGAAGTGCCCGACGAAGCGGTGCCGGGGGTCCGTCTCCGAGGGGCGGCCGAGGTTCTCCCCCGGCGCGGGCGTGGCGGCGATACGACTGCGGGCGCCGTCGAAGGTCGGCGGCTTGGGTGCGCGGACCCCGAGCCAGGTCAGTCCCTCGTCGCCGGCGGACAGCGCGTGGGCGACTCCGACGGGCGCGACACCGTAGTCACCGCTGCCCAGTTCGTAGCGCAATCCGGCGAAGGCGGCCTCGCCGGATCCGCCGGTGATGAACCACGACTCCTCGAAGGGGCAGCGGGTCCAGCCCGCGGTCGCCCCAGGAGCCAGCTCGTACAGACTCACCTCCAGGTGGGCGGCACCGTGCTCGTGTCCGACCAGGAGCGCCTGCCGCAGCCCCGGCACGCCCTCGACGTCGGAGAACGTCCGCTCCGACGCGCGTGAGATGTAGTAAGCCATGTCAACTTCTCCGTTCACACGCGAGGGCGCCGGTGCCGGCGTCCCTCGCCCAGTTGCTGCTGATCCTGTTCGGGAGCCGCGCGGGGCGACGGGGCGGACAGGCGGTCCGCGGACGGCCGCCGCCGCCGCGGACCGCCCCCCGCACCGTCATGCGGCTCAGCGGACCCGTGAGCCCTCGAGCTGTGCGCCGTCGAGGCGCCGGGCGTACTCGGCCTGCTGGGTGTAGGCCGTCGCCTCGGGGGCGGCGGGCTCCGAGACGCCGCAGACCTTCCGGGCGAGCTGCGTGAGCGGCCCGGTGGGCGACAGCTCCGAGCGGGTCATCGTGCGCATGCGGGTCCCGAGCAGGGGGGTCCCGTTGAACTGCTCGAAGGTGCTCACCCGGTCGCCGAAGTCGGAGAGGAACAGGTCGCGGATGACGCGCGAGATGCGCACGCGGTCGTAGGGCTCGCCGGCCGCTCCCGCCTGAAGCGGTTCCAGCCACTGGTGCAGCTCGGGGTTGTTCCACTGTTCCTCGGTGGGGAACAGGAGCGAGGCGCGGCCGGCGAGGTCGACCACCTCGTTCCTCATTTCCGCGTACCTCTCCAGGTAGTACGAACGGCCGAAGTCGAAGAGCAGGACATTCGGCTTGTAGAGCCCCGACGGCGAGATGAACCCTTCCGTCTCGGACGCGATCACATGGGCGCGCATGGTCTGGTAGAACTCGACGAGACGCGCCAGGCGGGCCTGCACCGGAGGAATCTGGTAGGTGCCGAGGTGCTCGGTGATCAGCATCGCGAGTCCGACCATGAGTTCGGCCCGGACCATCTGCCGGATCAGCGACTCGTAGTGCGTCCAGTCGAAGATGCGCTGCGGGTACAGCGAAGCGTGCTCGGGACTTCCGATGTGGAATACGAGCTCCCACGGAATGAACACATTGTCGAAGATGACGGTGCATTCGAGCTCGTCGCCGGCCGAGGAGATCGGGTGGTTGTCGGGGTCGTCTCGCACCGTCGCCTCGCGGGAGACGATCGTGACGCCCGGCGCGTTCGCAGGACAGGCGCCGTAGATGACCTGTTCGCTCTCGATTCCAGGGCGGTAGAAGACGCCGATGTGGATGTAGTCGGCGAACGGCACACCGGTGGCGACGGCTTTGACACCGTTGACCACGATGCCGTCGTCGCGGGTCTCCACAACACGCAGCGCGGTCGTGGCCGCGTGCTGCTTGGACCGGTCGATCTGGGGGTCGATGAAGGCGAAGGCGCAGTTGAGGTCGCACTCCTTCACCAGTTCCAGGAACTTCCGGATGCCCGCGGTCAGGTCGCGCCCGCCGGTGCCCACGGACTGGTCGCTCCACGGCTGCGGGTCCTCCTCGTAGGTGACCAGGCCGTAGTTGTTCGCGCACGGGGTGCGCCCGATCGATCCGCCGTCGAGCTCGCGGACCACGGTCTCCAGATACACCCGCTTGCGCCGCAGCCCCTCGGCGTCCCCGTGCTTGAACCACATCATCGAACGACGCACCCCGTCGTCGTCGACGAAGGTCATGGCGTCCTGCATCCCGGGCTCGTGATGCAGGTCGTAGAACTTCGCGAAGGTCTTGGCCGCTGCACGGGTCTTCGGGTGCGTCGTGACGTCGTCGACCCGATCGCCCCCGACCCAGACAACGCGTCCGTCCCTGAGGGACTCCAAGTACTGGTCGCCAGTTCGCATTGAATGCCGCCTTCCCACTTCACCGAGTACCGTCGTGCATGGCCCGCTCCTGCCGGGTCGTCCCGGAATTTCCCTCGGCGGATACCGTCCGGGAATTCCGGGAGCCCGTTCGCTTTCAACGACTCGGAGTACGGGAAATCAGCGCCGCGTCGACCGGCCGTCCGACTTGCTCGATGTGCGTCGACGGCAC
The DNA here is from genome assembly GCF_044751205.1 of Streptomyces sp. NPDC088732. Lineage (NCBI taxonomy): Bacteria > Bacillati > Actinomycetota > Actinomycetes > Kitasatosporales > Streptomycetaceae > Streptomyces > Streptomyces sp. NPDC088732. Next base: position 37,763 of record NZ_JBIVLI010000031.1, on the reverse strand, counting down.
GTTCTGGTGCGGCGCGGAAACTCGCTCGACCGTTGATTTCCCCGAGGTTAGCCAGGAGATGTTAGGCGGCCGTTAATCGCGCCGGGGTGCCGTGAGCAACGTTGTCGTGCAGTCCGGCCGCGTAACGGGTCCTTGCTCGCACGTACACCCCCTCCCTTCCGAGAACGATCATTCGTTTCGCGTTGCCCATCCTGAGGCACCGGGCGGTTGAGCGTCTAGACGAACGTTCGTTTTTCTTTAGAGGCGAAGCCCTCCCCCGCGCGACGGCCGGAACGCACACGTCGCCCCCCCCGTGCTGGGGAGGGCGACGTGTCGGTGCGCGGCAACCCGAGGGAGGTTGCGCCGGTCGTCAGAGTCCGGCGACGGCCTGCGCATCCGAGCTCGACGGGTCCGGGGTGTGCGCCGGGGCCGATGCCCATCGGTCGAAGCGGTCGGTGGGGGCGTTGGTGACGCGGAACGTGCCGTCGCCGCCCGAGAACGCCACCGGCAGCGTGTACCACCACGGGGTGTGCGGGCCGCGGACGAGGGCGACGTCCGTACGGCCGTCCCCGTCGAAGTCGCCCGCCTGCACCCTCACTCCGGGTACGGAGGCCCAGCCGGCGAAGTCGACCGACGACGCGTTCGTGACCCGGAACGTACCGTCCCCGTTGGAGAACGCCACCGGCACCGAACCCCAGCCGCTCCCCCCGACCAGCGCGACGTCCGCCCGCCCGTCGTGGTTGAAGTCGCCGCCGACCGGCTGCACCCCCGCCACCTGAGCCCACGCCGCGAAGTCGGACGAGGGCGTGTTGGTCACCCGGAAGGTGCCGTCGCCGCCCGAGAACGCCACCGGCAGCGTGTACCACCACGGCGTACCGGGCCCCGGTACCAGGGAGATGTCCGTGCGGCCGTCCCCGTCGACATCGCCCGCCTCGATCTTCGCCCCCGGCACGGAGGCCCAGCCCGCGAAGGCGACGGAGGAGGCGTTCGTGACCCGGAACGTACCGTCCCCGTTGGAGAACGCCACCGGCACCGAACCCCAGCCGTTCCCGCCGACCAGCGCGAGATCGGTGCGGCCGTCGTGGTCGAAGTCGCCGGGGACGACCTGCGCCCCGGGGACCTGAGCCCATCCGGCGAAGCTGTCCACGGAGCCGTTGGTGATGCGGAAGGAACCGTCCCCGTTGGAGAACGCCACCGGGACCGAACCCCAGCCGGGACCGCCGGCCAGCGCGATGTCCGAGCGGCCGTCCCCGTCGAAGTCGCCCACCTGCGGCTTCACCCCCGGCAGGGACGCCCAGCCGGCGACGTCGCCGACACTGGTCCTCGTGGCCCGGAACGTCCCGCCGCCGGCGGCGAGGGCCACCGGCAGGGTGTTCCAGCCCTCCGCGCCCAGCGCGGCGAGGTCGGTGCGGCCGTCTCCGTCGAAGTCCCCGCTGTACGTCCGCGCTCCGGGTGCGGCCGCGAGGCGGGGGAAGTCGCCGGCAGCAGCGAAGTCCTGGGAGAAGCCGCCGTCACCCTGGGAGGACGCCACGGGCAGGCCCTGCCACGCGTCCGAGGCGCTGAGCGCCATGTCGGTGCGGCCGTCGCCGTTGAAGTCGCCGCTGGAGACGGCCGCGGTCGCGGTGGTCGAGGAGACGCCCTGCCCTGGGTTGACGAACACCCCGCCGGGATAGCCGACGTCGCACAGGCCGTCGCTGTCGACGTCGCCGAGCGAGACGTCCGCGAGCCGCGTCGTCGACTGGTTGAGGTAACTCCAGCGGCCGCCCAGCGAGCTGGACTGGTACCACCAGGTGATGCCGGTGGCGATGAAGGCGTCGCCGACCCCGTCACCGTCGAAGTCGCAGTACTTGCGCTGGCCGCCGGTGTACGAGTCCAGGGTGTTGGCGGACTGGTGCAGCCCGGTCTCGGTCTGGTCCAGCGCCGCGTGGATCGGCAGGATCGAGCCCACCCAGAGACTCGAGTGCTGGAAGACATTGTGGGACACCGTCATGCCCACGCTGGGGGTGCCGCGCAGTTTGACGCCCGTCCCGTTGGTGTACCAGACGGTGTTGTACTCCACGTCCATGTACTCGCCGGCCGAGCCGCACTCGTAGCTGCACGACGAGTCGTTGCCGTGCATGTCGATCTCATGGGTGTGCCAGACATGGGAGTTGTCCCCGCCGCCGCCCCAGATCAGGTTGCGGTACGCCAGGTAGCCGTCGCCGGCCGAACCGTCGCCGGTGATCGCGTGCCGGTTGTAGTCGAACACGTTCCGTTCGACCAGGGAGTAGGCGCCGTGGCTCATCACCACGCCGTAGCCCGCGCCGTGACCGCAGCAGAAGGTGCCGGTGGGGTGCTGGTTGTGGTGGATGTAGTTGTCGTGCACCCACACGGTCCGGGCGTTCTGCAGGCCGATCCGGTTCTGGCCGTCCAGGACGCTCACCGCCGCTCCGCGCCAGTGGTCGATCTCGCTGTGGTCGATCTCCACGTTCAGGCTCGAATTCACGCGGATTCCGTCGGAGTCGCTGGTGTCGACCGCCGAGTACGGATCGTCGCTCTCCCCGCCCTGCAACCGGATGCCGCTGATCCGCACGTTGTCGCTGTGTGTGCCGTCCCCGTCGTTCCCGACCATCAAGAGGATGCGCGGGAAGGAGGTGGTGAGCAGCCGCGGCCCCCGCGGACGTTGCGAACGGTCGCCCAGGATCTGCACGCCCGGGGCGACCGGCAGGGACTCCCGGCCGGTCAGGTCCAGGTCGACGTTCCCGGCGATGCGCACCACCGCGTCCGGTGTCGCGATCGCCTGGACGAACAGGTCCTGCTGGCTGTTGGAGGTGATGGAGAAGGCCGGCGCCGCGGCGGGCGCGGCGGACGCCGCCGGACCTCCGCCGAGCAGCAGCCCGAACGCGAGCGCCACGGCGCCGCCCAAGGCGGAGCGCCGAAGCCCGAAAAAGCCCACGACTGAGTCCCCTTCGAAGGAATGGACGAATGGATTGCCCCCTGCCAGGTGGGCGTTCCAGGCCGTGCCATCCCGTGCCGCGCCGTGCCGCCGCTTTCCCCGCCGGTCCCCGGAAGCGGCCGGAGCCAGGACCTCACGGGGCGTCAACCCGCCGTACGACGTGCGGCTGTTCCCCGGATCCGGCCTCTGCGATAGCCTTACTCGCCGTCCTCCGCCTGTGGCAAGGCCACCGATCACGACCGACACGGCGGTCCGGCGGGCTTCCCCCTGGCGTTGTCGAGTGCACCCAGGAGAGAAACGCTGCCGTGAACGATGTCGATGCGCCCGCGCGGGACGCGACGGGTCCGGACGCGCCGGCGGCGGAACGGTCCGCCGAACTCCGGACGCTGCTCGACGAGGGCACCCGTGCCGTCGTCGACGACGGCGATCTGCGCGCCGGCCGCGACCGGTTCGAACGGGCCTACCGGATGGCCGAGTCGGCCGGTGACGCGCGGGCGATGGCGGTGGCGGCCCTCGGCTTCGGCGGCCTGTGGGTGCACGAGCACCGCACCGTGGCGGGCTCGGTGCTCCTGGAATCACGGATACGCCAGGCACTGGGCGTGCTGGACCCCGAGTCGTCGCTGGCCCTGCGGCTGCGGATCCGGCTGGCCGGGGAGGGCGACTACCGCCGCAGCGACCAGACGGCCGTGCTGGCGCTGCTCGAAGAGGCGCGGTCCCGGCGCAGTCCCATGGCGCGCGCGGAGGCCCTCAGCCTGGCCCACCACTGCCTGATCGGCCCGGAGCACGGCGCGCTGCGCCGCGAACTGGCCGCCGAACTCGTCGCGGAGAGCTTCCGCACCTCGCGCCGCAGCGATCTGCTGATGGGCCTGCTGTGGCAGACGGTCGACATGTTCCTGGACGGCGACCCGCACGCGGAACGCTGCCTGGCCGAACTGCGCGGCCTGCTGGCCGAGCAGGACCACCTCGCGGTGGGCTTCGTCGTGAACGCGATGGGCGTCATGCTCGCCGTCCGCGCGGGCCGCCTGGACGAGGCCGAGGAACTGGCCCGGGCCTGCACCGAGCGCGGGACCGCCGCGGGGGACGTCAACGCCACCGTGTGGCAGGCCGCTCAGCTGGTGACCATCCGCTGGTACCAGGGCCGGGTGGTGGAACTGGTGCCGCTGCTCAGCGAAGTGGTCAACTCCCCCACGCTGAGCGCCGTGGACGACCATGCCCTGGCCGCCCTCGCGGTGGCCGCGGTGACGGCCGGGGACCGGCGCAAGGCGGTCAGCGCGCTGGCCACCCTGTGCGGTCGCGACCTCGGCGACCTGCCCCGGTCGAGCAGCTGGATGGTGACGATGCACGGTGTCGCGGAGGCCGCCTACCTCCTCGACGACACCGCCACGGCGGCGCGGGTGTACGAACTGCTCAGTCCGTACGGGCACTTGCCTATGGTGGGCAGTCTCGCCGTGGCCTGCTTCGGCTCGGCCCAGCACGCCTTGGGGGTCGCGGCACTGACCACGGGGGACGTCGACCGTGCCGTGGCCCATCTGCGGGACGCGGTACGGCAGAACCTCGCCCTCGCGCACTGGCCCGCGGTCACGGCGTCCCGCGAGCGGCTGGCGACGGCACTCGAACGGGCCGGCCGGCCTGCGGAGGCGGACGCCGTCCGGCAGGAGATGGCCGCGGTCGCGGAGCAGAGCGCGGGGCCACCGGTGGACGACCGCGGAAGCGCCCCGTCGCCGACGGCGGTCTGCACCCGGTTGGGCCGCAAATGGCGGATCGGGCTCGGCGGGCGCAGCGTGCTGGTGGAGCACAGTGTGGGGATGCTGCACCTGGTGGTGCTGATCGCCAATCCGCGCCAGGAGATCCGGGCCGTCGACCTGGTGGCGGGGCTGACCGCGCTCAGCGAGGCTCCCGAGCGTCCGGCCCTGTCCGGGCAGCCGGTGCTGGACCGGGTGGCGACGCAGGAGTACCGCGACCGCCTGGCCCGGCTGCGTGCGGAGCTGGACGAGTTCAGGACGGCCGGCGACGACGACCGGGCGGCCGCCGCCCAGGCCGAGCACGACTGGCTCAAGGGCCAACTCGTCGGCGCCACCGGCCTGAACGGACGCGCCCGCCGCTTCCCCGAGGGCAAGGAACGCTCCCGGGTCGCGGTGAGCAAGGCCGTCCGCCGGGCCCTGGACAGGATCGCGGCGGCCGACCCCGTGATCGGCGAACACCTGCGGCACGCCGTCCACACCGGCGTCCGCTGCTCGTACTGGCCGGACTGACGGCGGCCGGGTGCAGCGGCCCGAATGGAGCCCGGATCTGCTGCGGGCCACGAGCGCCGGCCTGGCCTGCGGCGACACGCGCGACGAGGCCGTCTCAAGTCCGGGCCGCCGGTCGGGCACCTCGTCGGCGGCCAGGTGAACCATCGGAGCCGGGCTTCTCCCGTGGTTCACCCACGCTGTTCGCTGCTGCCGCCCAGTTGGAACGCGAGCGGCTGTGGCCGGGTGCGCTGGCCCAAGCCTTCCTCCAATGGTCACGTACAGCTCGCCGTCCGGCTCTAGGACTGTCCGGCGACCGCGACTGCCCGCTGTGCAATCCCTTCTACAAGACCGATGAACGCGCAGTCCTCGAACTCGCGCTTCATGCTCTGCCTTCACGGCCGGCGCGTGAACTTCGGTTCTTGGTCGCTCCGCTTGACGCGCTCTATGTGGCGCGGACCTGGCCTGGCCCTTATGCCTCCCCGGATGAGGGTCGGTGGGCCCGGCGGTGCTGGGGCTGACTGCCGATCGGGCCTTGGTCGAGTGCGCCCTTCGTCCCGGAGTCGAATGGACCGGAGCCGGCCCATCTCGCGTTGTCAGTGGGGGCGGCTACTGTGCACCCACCAACGAGGGCCACGCCCTGAGGAGGGGTTTTGGGAGCCAAGACGGGCTTTCTCGTGTACGCCGAAGGCGACGTACCGGTGCTGCTGCGAGAAGCGGGCGCAGCGGACCTCGCACGCACGGCCGACATGATGCGACTGCTCTACCCGGGCTGGGAGATAGAGGAGAGCGCGGGCTCGACTCTCTGGAACGGCGTATACCCCCCGGAGGGGACGGCGTACGCGGCGAGCTGGCCCGGCGTCGAGGTTATCGGCGACCAGAGGGTGATGATCGACTTTCCTTCCCAGCTCCCGGAACACCTCGTGGCGGCAAGCGCCGGCCGGCGGCTCGTGCTGCACGCGATGCACAGCGTTGTGGACTGGCTCGCGTTCGCTGTCTGGGAGGACGGCCGACTCGTCCGCTCTCTGAGCCTGTCCCCGGACAGCGGCATCATGGAGAACATCGGCGAACCTCTCCCCTTCGAGCTGCCCTACTGGGCCGGAGACCGCCCGGCCGACGTCATCCCCTGGCCTGACGAGGACGAAGAGCCCTACCCGCTGCCGTTCCACCCCTTGGAACTGGGCGAAGAAGCACTGCGCGCGCTCTGCGGCTTCGTACGGGAGGGCCGCCCCGAGCCGGCCGACATCAACGCGAACAGCATCCGACTGCACGGCTTCCGGGTCCGGGACCCGCACGGCCCTGACCCCGCGGAGCGGGAAGCGGCACTGCAAAGAGCCATGGAAGTCATGGGCCCACCACGCTTCTTCTCTCTGGGCCCTGACGGCTCACTCATCGAACGCGACGGCCTTTAGCCCGGGACTTCTTCGTCCCGAAGCACTGCGAGCGACTGTGCGACTTGCAGCCGAACCGCTTGTGACCTGGGCGGACCGTCCGCGAGCGTCCGTGGTTGTGTGCGCACGTGCGGGGTCGTTGTGGCGCGAGGAATCGGGAGTTGGGGCCAAGCCATACAAGTATCCTCACGGCCATGCCCACCGGTCACACCGCCTGCCACTGCGTCGTCTGCCAGGACAACACCGAACTGGATCCCCGCACCCGAGCGACTGTCAACGCCATCCATCAGCACGGGTGGCAGGTCATGATGGTCCCCGCCGACGACCGGGGACCCGGCTGGGCCTACACCATCGGCCTCTGGCACAACCACCGTATGCCCGGGCTTGCCATGTTCGGCCTGGACATCCGCTTGATGCAGACGGTCCTCAACGACCTCGGACAGCGCGCTGTTGAAGGGCACTCCCTGGGGGCCGACCAGAAACGGGACGATGCCGCGAGCGTGCCCGTCGTGCTCAAGACCGTCGACTACCGCTGGTACAAGGCGTTCTTCGGTGCCGCAATCGGCTACTACACCAAGCCGCCCTTCCCCTTCCTCCAAGTCGTCTGGCCGAACCGCGACGGAACCTACCCCTGGCAGTCCGGCGGAGAAGACCTCCTGGATCTCCAACCCCGACTGGACCTGCACCCCGACAAACACCCTGGCGGGGTATGGACACAGGACCTGTGAACGTCCGGGTCCACCCGAACCGCCTGGGACTCAGCGCACCCTGGGAATGCTCCTACGACACCTGATCCGGACCCCGCCGCGATGGCGCTGCGGGGCTTGCTCTCGCCCAGGGGGACCCGGCGGCCCACGGCCCGGGCCGTTCTTGTCAGGCGCCGGCGCCCCCGTCGACCGGCAGGATCGCGCCGGTCACGTACGAGGCCCGGTCGCTGAGCAGCCACGCGGCCGCCTCGGCGATCTGGCGCGGCTCGGCCATCCGGCCGAGCGGAATCTTCGCGGTCATCTGCTCGACGACGCCGGGAGTCGCCGCCTCCCAAGTGTCGATCATCTCCGTGGAGGTGCCACCGGGGGTGATGCCGTTGACCCGGATGCGGTCACCGGCCCAGTTCACCGCGGCGGTCTCGGTGAGGCTGTTGAGAGCGCGCTTCATGGCGCCGTAGGCGGGCAGGGCGGGGTTCGCGCGGCGGCTGCCGATGCTCGAGGTGTTGACGATCGCCCCGCCGCCGCCCCGTCGCATGAGTGAGGCCTCGGCGGTCATGGCGGTCCAGTGCGAGCGGAAGTTCACGGCGAACTGCTCGTCGATGTCCTCGTCGCTGGTGGTCTCGACCGGGCCGAACTGCTGCTGAGGGACCGCGCCGTTGTTGAAGGCGCCGTCGAGCCGTCCGTGCAGCTTTTCGACGTGGTCGACAGCTGCGCGGATGCTCGCGGTGTCGGCGAGATCCAGGGTGACGGCGTCGGCGAGGCCGCCGTCGGCGCGGATCTGGGTGACGAGGCGATCGAGGGCGTCGGTGCTGCGCGCGGCGAGCACGACGGCGGCGCCCTCGGAGGCAAAAAGCCGGGCCGCAGCCGCCCCGATGCCGCGGCTGGCGCCGGTGATGAAAACGACCTTGCCGGTGAGCAGGCCGATGGGTGCGAGGTCAGTGGTGTTCGTCATGACGCCAGTGTCAGATCGGCCGCGGGCCGGATGGAGGCACAGGCTGTACCAGGATGCCTCACCGCACAGCGTGCAGACTCGGGGTATGGACAAGCAGGAACTCGGGGCGTTCCTCCGCAGCCGTCGCGAGCGGCTGCGGCCGGAGGATGTCGGCCTTCCCTCCGGACCACGACGCCGGACACCGGGGCTGCGCCGCGAGGAGGCCGCGGTCCTCGCGCACATCTCCACGGAGTACTACATCCGGCTCGAGCAGGGCAGGGCCCCCTGGCCGTCGGGCGAGGTCCTCGCCGGGATCGCGGGCGCGCTGCGGCTCACCGACGCCGAGTCCGACCACCTCCACGTCCTCGCGGGCACCGCGCCGACTCGTCACCGGATGCACCGACGCGACGTCCGCCCGAGCATCCTGGCGCTCCTCGAGCGGCTGCCGCAGACGGCGGCCTTCGTGATGTCCGCCGCGTTCGAGGTGCTCGCATGGAACGACCTCGCGGCCGCACTCATGGAGGACTTCGCCCAGCGCGCCCCCGAGGACCGCAATCTCGCACGCCGCGCATTCCTCGAGCCGCAAGGCACCGAGGCGCCGCTGTACGGGATCTCCGACGCCGCCGAATTCCGCCACCAGGTGGTCATGCAGCTGCGCGCCGCCCTCGCCCACTATCCGACGGATCCTGTACTGGTCGGCCTCGTCGACGAACTGCGCGACGCCAGCCCCGTCTTCGCGCGGCTCTGGGAACGGCACGACGTACAGGCCGCACCCATGCTCACCAAGACCTTCCTCCACCCGGTCGTCGGACCGATCACCGTCGACTGCGACACGCTCGCCCTCACCGACCGCGACCAGTACCTCGTGCTCTACAGCGCGCCACCAGGATCCCCCGGCGCCGAGGCACTGGCCCTGCTGAACATCCCGGGATCCGAAGCCTGAATATCCGCCGTGGCGCCGCGGTCGGCCACGGCCAACGCCGTCGCCGGCTGCGAGCGACCTGGTGACCCGAGTCGCCCGTGGCTCCTGGTCCGACACCCCGGGCCGACGATCCTGGCCGAGGACGTCGTGGAGCATGTCCTCCCGCTGAACTTCGGCATCGCAGGCGGACCTGCCACTGAGTCGGCCATGTCGGACAGGGCAGGCTCGACGCACTCGGCCTGGCCCTGCCGTAGTGCTCTTCGACAGCCTGTACACCGACGCCGCCGTCAAGCAGTTCGCGGCCGTGCCGTGTCCGGCGGCTGCTCGACCCGCACACGGGCGAGGCAGATGACGGCGAGGACGGAGACCCCGCGCGCCTCTTACTCCGGGTGCCCGCCACGTTCATGCCGCTCCCTCCTGGTCACCGACGGACCGATGACATGTTGAAACACGAACGAATCTCCATTAGGCCGGTCGGGAAGGTTTCCGCTCGTGCGGTAGTTCTAAAACCAGTAGCATTGACTATATGTTTTAGAAGCATCTTTCGATCTTGCGTCGAGATGCTTGACCGCACACGGAAGGACGGGCTCATGGACCGGGGAAGCACGTGGATGGTGGGAGTCCGCCTCCCCTCTGCCGCACGGAGCGCAGTCCGCCACTTCTACCTGGTGGACGGGGCGGTCAGCGTCGTGGAAGCACGCAGCGCTGCCGTCAGCGAGGCCGGGCACGCTGCCGATCTTGCGGGTCGGCACGGTGCCGCGCACGACACTCTGCACGTGGAGGTGCAGCGCGTCGTGCGGGACCCGCTGGGCAGGGTCGGACTGTCCGCCCCCTTGCCCCTCGAGGGGTCGGGCGCCTCACTCGTCCGGGACGCGTCATGAGCCGCTCCTACGAGCAGGTGTGTCACATCGCCCGCGCACTCGACGTGCTGGGCGAGAGGTGGACGCTGCTCATCGTGCGAGAGCTCACTTTGGGGCCACGCCGCTACAGCGATCTGCTCGATGCCTTGCCGGGGATGGGTACCAGCCTTCTCGCCGCACGGCTGAAGCACCTGGGCGAATACGACGTCGTGCGCCGTACGACACTGCCCGGCCCGGGACGCGCCGCGGCCTACGAGCTGGGCACCCGGGGCGAGGCCCTGATGCCGCTCCTGGCCTCCCTGGCCTCCTGGGGCGGAGGCCTTGAGCCTTCGCCGCCCGGATACACCGACCGTGCCGCATGGAGTCTGGTGGCCATGCGCCTCACCGCTCCCGGGGAGGCGGCAGGCTTCACCACGCTCACGGAGCTGGTCGTGGGCGAGGAGACTCTGTGGCTGCAAGGCGACGGTGAGCAGGTTCGGGCCGGGATCGGGCCTGCACCGGTGGCACCGGGTATGCGGCTGACCTGCGGGAAGACCACGCTCTTCGCCCTCGCCAAGGGCCAGGCCGATGTCGATGGCGCGATTGCTCGCGGAGACCTCGTCGTCGAGGGCGACCCTGCCACCGCACGGTTGTTCTTTGCGCTGTTCACCCTGCCCGACGGCCATCAAGCGCCTTCTCACTGATCCTGCCTCCGGCGACGGTGCGCGAGCCCGAACGGGCACGCCTCGACGGTTTGCCTTGATGCCGGCCACCACGCCGGTCATGGCCGTACGCGCCCCGCCCCGCAAGCACACGCACACCACCTTCCGCCCCTGAACGCGGGGAGCGGAGCACATCGAGGAGAAGGAGACCCTTGTCCATGACGCGCAATCTTCTGGTCATCGGAGCGACCGGCCAGACCGGCCGGCACACCACCGAAATACTCCTCCAGCGCGGCCACCGTGTCCGCGCGCTCGCCCGAAGGGCCGACGAGCGCTCCGCGAAGCTCGCCGGCCTCGGTGCGCAGATTGCGATCGGAGACGTCCACGATCTCGGTTCCCTCGCTCGGGCGACCGAAGGAATCGACGCCGTCTACTTCACCTACCCGATCGCCCCCGGCCTCATGGACGCCACCGCGAACCTCGCCCAGGCTGCCGAGGAGAACGGGGTGGGCGCGATCGTCAACATGTCCCAGATCTCCGCTCGCCGCGAGGCCGGCAGCAACGCGGCACGGCAGCATTGGGTCGCCGAGCGGCTGCTGGACCGCGCTCAGGCCGCAGTCACCCACCTGCGTCCCACGTTCTTCGCCGAATGGCTGACCAACATGTGGGACGGGACAGGCGAACTGCGTCTTCCGTTCGCCGACGCGCGGCATGCACCGATCGCCGCCGCCGACCAGGCGAGGGTCATCGCGGCGATCCTCGCGGATCCCGACCCGCACGCCGGCAGGACCTACCCGCTCCACGGAGCCGTCGAGCTCGACCACTACGAGATCGCCGAGGCGATGTCCCGGGCCTTGGGCCGAAAGGTCACCTACACGCCCATCGAACTTGAGGAGTTCACCGCCATCCTGGACAAGCGCGGGGCCTCGCCCCACCTCGTCCAGCACCTCCTCGCCGTGGCGGTCGACTACCGCAACGGCGTCTTCTCCGGGATGAACGACGTGGTGAAGAGGATCGGCGGCGCCGACCCCCTTACCGCGGAATCCTTCGTCGCCCAGAACCGGGCCTTCTACGAGGCCACCTGAGGCCCGCGGGGCCCGAAGTCGGGAACCTGCGCCTCGTCAGCACCCCTGGGACGCATGGACGGAGATCTCTCCCGACCGGACCGGCCTGCCGCACGCTTGGCAGCAGACCTCGGCGACGAACACCGCGCCGCAGACGTCATGCAGGAAGTCGCCCCGGGGCACTGCCTCCTCGCCATGGGTATCACCCCATCGCTTGAGCACCAGGATGACGTGTCCGAGTTCCCGCCCCTTCCGGGTGAGTTCGTACCCGGCCAGTCGGCCCTTCTCGGGCGAGTGCGGCTGCAGAATCCCTGACGCGGTGAGCTTTCGAAGCCTTGAGGACAGGACGTCTCTGGGAGCACCGACGTCCCGGAGGATGTCGGTGTAGCGGGAGGCGCCGAAGGCGACGGCGCGCACGATGTGCAAGGACCATCGATCGCTGATCGCGTCCAAGGCGACTGCCAGCACATCCCTTTGAGGTTTGGATTCCAAACCATGACGTGTATGCTTCGTGTGGTTTGACATTCAAACCACACTACTCGAGGGAGGATGCTGCGACCGTCGTGTCCGCTGACCACGCATCTGTCCCGCGCCGCGCATCAACCCTGGCGCGTCGGCCGCGCCGTGACGGGTCCTCCTCACGTCCAGGGAGCACGTCCGCTCCGAGTCCCACCGCACCGGAAGAGGAACACCACTCCAGATCGGCCCCGCACGTCGGGGAACCGCTCACGTCCGGCGAGGGGTGGCGACGCACTGACGTGTGGACGGCCGGACCGCCGCACAGGACGGCCCGACCGAAAGACCATGCTGCGCCGACGTGTTCAGCGGCCCTCGCGGATGCCCTCGAACAGGTCGCTCTCCTTCCTTCCGCCGCCCTTCCAGGACGGGTCCACCAGTACGTACTCCTCGACAGGATTCTCGTGCCCGCTGACGCTCAACACCCGCAACAGGGCGGCGGCATCCGCCTGGCCGGCATGCGCCGCGAGGGCACGCAGTTTGCGGTCCCAGAAGCCGGACACGTCCACGACCGTCGTGACGCTGCCATCGTCGACGCCGATCTCCAAGGGCGGCGTCCAGACACCGGCTCCGAGGGCCGCCTCCGCGCGGGTTCGCACTGCTTTGAGACGGGAGTGGGAAAGGGCGATGTAGTACAGCTTCGGCATGCGCCGGTGGGGAGATGCGCCGCTCTCGCCTTGAGGCGGATATCCGCCGGCCTCCCGAACGCGCCCGATCGCGGCGACGGTCAGTTCGTGCGTACGGACATGATCCGGGTGGTAGGTGAGGCCGTTGGGCGGATAGGTCACGATCACCTCCGGCCGGTACTCCCCCATCAGCGCTTCAAGTTGCCGGACGATCGGCTCGCCCTCGAGTCTGCTGAACGCGCGGGGATCGATGTCGTTCACGGACTCGTGCATGCCGGAGTCGGGGTAACCCAGTTCGATCACGTCGCTGATGCCCAGCGCGGCCTTGGACATCGCCAGTTCACGGGACCGCCGCGCGGCCACCTGCTTCGCCCGGTGGTCACGATGGCCGGTCCCGCGGCCGAGGGCATCGTCGCCCTGGCCGCCGTCGGTGCACGTCACGAGAACCGTTCGAAACCCTTCGGCGGCGTATCTCGCAAGAGTGCCGCCCGTCTGGCTTGCTTCATCGTCCGGGTGCGCGTGAACAACCATCAGCGTAGGCAGCCGGTTTTCCGGAGTTTTCAATTGCTTGGACCCTTCCACTCGGACAACAAAAAGACGCCGCGGACGCTGTGACTCGACACGGCCGTTACCGGACTTTCGGACGAACCCGGGCGGTCCGGTCACCACTCGATCCACGGCATTTCATGGTTGGACTTTCAAACCATACGTTGTTACGTTACCCGAGCACGCCGCAACTTCACAACAGACTAGGAGTGGTGAACGGTGATCAATGCAGAGCGAGCGCCTGCCGAGGAGAGTCCGATCCGGCCTCTCGGCGGATCTCCAGAAGAGGCACCTGCCGACAATCGACGGGCTCGTTGGGTGCTGGCCCTGGGCAGTCTCGGTGCCTTCGTGGTCTTCTTGGACACCACGATTGTGAACATCGCCTTCGAGACGATCAGTCACAGTTTCAACACCACAGCCGGACACCTGGCGTGGGTCCTCAACGCCTACAGCCTGGTATTCGCCGCCATGCTCATCCCGGCGGGTCGAGTGGCCGACCGGTACGGGCGCAAGAACATATTCATCGTGGGCATCGCGGGATTCGCGCTCATGAGCGCACTGTGCGGACTCGCGCCGAGTGCGGGCGTGTTGATCACGGCGCGCGCCCTGCAAGCGGTCTTCGCCGCACTCGTCGTTCCGTCTTCGCTGGCACTCGTCCTCCACGAGTTCCACGCGGCCCGTCGGCATGTCGCCATCGGCGTTTGGGGCGCGATGGCCGCCGCCGCGGCAGCGGTCGGCCCCACTCTTGGCGCGCTTCTCACCGAATACGCTTCCTGGCGCTGGATCTTCTTGGTCAACGTCCCGATCGCTGCGGTGATCGTGGCACTCGGCAGGCGCCTGCTCCATGAGTCCCGTGACCCGCATGCTTCAGGTATGCCCGACCCTCTCGGCGCGCTCCTTGTCGCTGTAATTCCCGCGCTTCTCAGCTTCTCCATCATCGAGGGCCCCTCTCGTGGATGGTCCGACGTCTGGGTGGTGGGCGGCTTCGTCGGAGCGGCTCTCGCGCTCCCCGCATTCCTGTGGCGGACTTCCAGGGCCGCACGTCCGGTGATGGACCTCACCCTTTTCAAGGAGCGTCAGTTCCGGGACATCAACATCGCAACCCTGTTGTTTTCCACCGCCTTCTTCGGCCTGCTGCTGGCCAACTTGATATTCCTCCAGACGGAATGGCATTACTCTGTGCTGCGTGCCGCGCTCGCAAGTTCCGCGGGGCCGATTGTTGTCACTGTCATCGCACGCTCCACGACCAAGCTCGCGGTCGTCGTAGGGCATCGGCGTGTACTGCTCGCCGGCGCTGTGACCTGGGCCCTCGGCTGCCTCGGTTTCGCCCTGTTCGTGGACGCGTCCCCGCATTGGGTCACTCACTGGCTGCCGTGGACCCTGCTCACCGGCGTCGGTATCGGCCTGACGCTGCCGGTGCAGTCCGGGGCCGCCGTAGCGAAGCTCCCTCCGGCACAGTTCGCCATTGGCTCCGCGATCAACTCGAGCTTCCGGCAACTGGGCGCGGTTCTGGGGGTGAGCATCTTCGTCGCGCTCCTGGGAACGTCCAAGCTGGGCCCAGCCGTGAGCAACTTCCAGCACATCTGGTGGGTGTTCGCCGCTCTCGGCCTTGCCGCAGGTGTCGTCCAGTCCCTGCCCCGCCTGCGAGCAGGTGCCGAACCCTCCGGGAACTGAGACTTCTGTGCTCGGTCCGTACTGAACGGGCCCACGTCTGACCATGGGACCGGGTGACTCAATGCAGCGCAGTGAAGCAACGCCGTATTGAGTCACCCGGCTGTTCGGGCCGAGGTCCCGGGCCGCAAGCAGGACAAAGGGCGTCCGCCGGCTCGTGTGTGACGACGAGCCTGGACGCCCTTTCGCCGGCAGTCGGTTGTTCCGTGAGCGCGAGTGCGCGAAGCTCAGGCGGCCGATTTCGCCGTCACGTTGAGCAGCCACGCTGTACCGAACCTGTCGACGCACTGTCCGTGCAGGGCGCCCCATGCGGACGTGGCGAACGGCACCGTGATCGTTCCGCCGTCGGAGAGCCTGCCCCAGTACTCAGTGAGGTCCGCCTCGTCACCGCCGAGCGCCACCGAGAAGGAACCGCCGGTCCTGCGCTCTTCCGAGGCCGGCGCGTCCGACCCCATGAGCACGACGCCTGCCGCTCCCTTGAGCATCGAGTGCGCGATCAGGTGCTCTTCCTCAGCGGCCTGAGCCCTGTGGAGATCCGCGAACGTGGCGATGTCCAGTGTGCCCCCGAAGATCGACTGGTAGAACTCCATCGCTTCGCGAGCGTTGCCGGCGAAGTTCAGGTAAGGAGTGACTCGAGCGGTCATGATCGTCCCCTTCGTTTGGTTTGCTTTTCAAACCGTAACAGTGGGACTCGACGGCCTTCAACAAGGCCGAGCAGTGCGAGGGGGCGGCAGCCCAGGTGGAAGTGCTTGCGCACTGCCTCCATGGCACCGACGGTGAACAGTTTGGTTCACAAACCGTAAATTGATAGAGTCAAACATGCCCGAAAATCCAGTAGTCCCCGGACGGCCTTGCGCAGCCGCCGCAACCCTGGAGCTGGTCGGTGACCGCTGGGCGTTGCTGATCGCCCGCGAGATCATGTTCGGCAACCGGCGGTTCAGTCAGATCGCCCGCAACACCGGCGCCCCCCGCGACCGCCTCGCCGCACGACTGAAATCCCTCGTGGCCAACGGCATCCTCGAAAAGAGCGAGTACCAGGCCACGCGGTTCGAGTACCACCTGACCCAGGCAGGCAAAGAGCTCTTCCCCCTGCTCATCAGCCTCCTGGCATGGGGGGACCGCTGGGCCGTCGAAGAGCCGCCCATGATCGTCGAACACCATGGCCATCAGGTCCAAGCCACGACCGTGTGCAGCGTCTGCGGGGAGACGATCGACGGGCGAGGCCTGCACTGGACCCCCAACACGCCCGGCTGGTCGATGTCAGGTCCCGAGGCGTAGTCCGTCCCTATTGCCGCGAAGTACCCGCGAAGGACGACCGGGCCGCCTCGCGCCAGGTAACTGGCCGACCATGCGAAGAGCTGCGCGCCACAGCGGTCGGCGTCTCTGGGCGGTGTACGACGTGTCCTCCGGAGCCGTCGAGGTCGTCGTTCCGCCCACCGCCGTCCCGACAGCCTGATCCGGGGTGTGCGGCACGGAGGGATTCCCCGACCGCGGCCACTCCCTCAGCATCGATCACGTATGGCGCGCCGTCGCCGAGTCCTCCCTCAAGTGGCTGCGGGGCATGGGGTTCTGACTGGCCGGGTGCGCAAGGTGGCGCCCCGAAGATGCACGGCGCCCGGACCGAAGTCTTCCCCGCGCCGTCAACACCGACGAACGTGAACGGGCTTCCAAACCCCTGGCATCAGAGCGGACATCACGCGCCGCATGCGTGTCGCCCCTGCGGCCGGCGCAGCCACGGGAGCTCTCGCCCTGATCGCAGGCGGCCTTCCCGGCGCTGCCGCACCGGTGGAGCAGACACCTCACGGTCCCGCCTGTCGTAGTGGTCCACGACGCCAGGGCCGGCGACCACCGCTGGGTCGCCGTCACCCAGCAATTGCAGCGCCACAGGCCCCGTCAAGATCACTCACCACGCCCCGCGGGGCGTCCGATACGGCGGCGCAAAGCGCTCCCGTCATCAGCCTGCTGCGGCCGCGTAGTCGAGTTCGAACAGCGAGCGGTGCTCGTTGAGGAAGTCCTCGACGGTCTGGAGGGGCCGCCCGGTGATGCGCGAGGCGGTGTCCGTGACCCCTGCCAGGCGGCCCTCCTGCTGGTCGATGGCGACCGCTTCGAAGTGCTTGAGCTTGGCGGTGTCATCCGGGATGCCGATCAGCTCCAGGAACGTCGTCACGGTGACCCGCTCGAAGGGAAGGTCGCGGCCCAGGACCCGGCTGACCTCGGCCGCGAGTTCCTCGTGGCTGTACTCGACCGGCCCGGTGAGGATCAGGGCCTGCCTGGCATACTCGGCGGGCTTGGTGAACAGCTTCGCCGCGGTCAGGGCGATGTCGCTGGCGGTGATCGGCGCGAAGCGGCTGTCGGCATCGAAGGGCATGGCGTAGCGGCCGTAGCGGATCAGTCCGGAGATGTAGAGCAGCCACTGCGTGAAGAAGGTGACGCGCAGGTGCGTCGTCGGTACTCCGGACCAATTGAAGACCTGCTCGGTCAGCCAGTGGTTCTGCGTCGCCTTGCTGCGTGCGTCGGGCCGCGACTGGATGTGCGACATGTTCACGATGTATTCGAGGTTCTGCTCCTTGGCGGCCTGCGCGAACATCACCGCCGCCTCCACCAGGCCCTCGCCGACGGGGTAGTTGAAGTAGGCGCGCTGCACGCCCTTCAGGGCCGCGCGAACGTCGCGGAGGGTGAGCAGATCGCCGATGACGACCTCAGCCCCCTTGTCCCGCAGCCGCTGGGCCCGCTCGTCATCACTGCGGACCATCGCCCGCACATGGAAACCCTCCTTGAGCAAGTGGTCCACCATCGGGCGGCCGGTATCACCGGCAGCGGTCGTGATCAGGATCGTGGTCATGCGTGCTTCCTCACTGTGTCACTGATGTCGATGGCCGAGGCCGGCCGGATGACGCCGCTACGTCCCCGAGGCCGCCTGATGCGGTCACTGCATGACCTTCGTCAGGTGGTCAGCCCCATGACGAAATAGATTACAACCATAATCCATTACGGGCAAACGATCGCTTTCGCGTCTCTGACCTGCACGTTTGTGGCCGCTTCAACAAACGCTGGGAAGGCGGAGGCGGGATCGAGGCAAGTCTTCGGCGCCGCATCGAGGACTGGCATCCGACGACCAGCTCACCCCCAAGGCCCCGGCCCCGACAGGACCGGGTGTCGCGGCAGCCGGCATCGTGCCGTCGCCACGCCACTGAGCGGTCACGGCATTCCGCGCGGCTCGCCGGATCCGCGACGAAGCCCCCGACGCACGCCCGCCGGAACCTTACGCCGGGTTTTCAGGCCTCACCGCGGGCGGGCGCCGCCGCCTCTGAGGAGTGGCCCCCCGGCAGACGGTCCCGGTCCAGGGACTGCGCGAGAGACGCGAGTGCCGCCTGCAGGATCTCGTCGGACATACCGGTGGACGACGTGGCGCGAGCCAGCAGGATCGCCCCGACCAAGGTGCACGTGGCGACAAGCCCGTCGTCCCCGTCCTCGGTCATCCAGTCGACGAACCGCCCCACACCATCCGCGTACACCTGCTGCGAGGAGACGTGCCCCTCGTGCGCCGCCCGCGCCAGATCACCGGAAAACCCGGCTGAAGGACATCCCGCACCCGGGCTGTCACGGTGCTCCTGCGACAGATACTCCTCCACCAGGGCCCTGCGCGCCCCGGCCCGGTCGGCGCGCCTCTCATCCAGACCAGCCAGGTAGGCGTCCCTGTCGGCGAACGCCAGCGCCGCTGCCTCGGTCACCAGAGCGTCCTTGGACGCGAACTGCTTGTAGAACCCGCCATGCGTCAGCCCCGCGGACTTCATCAGATCCACCACACTGACGCCCTGCACGCCGCGCTCCCGGAACAACCGAGCAGCCACAGCGACGACACCGGCCCGGTTCCCCTCGGCCTGAGCCTTCGAAACGCGGCCCATGCGAGCACCCACCTTTCTTTTAAATGTCAAGCGACATCTATCATACGTCCCCGTGCGGGGTACGGAAGGCCGCACAGCGCTCACCCAGTGGACAGGGTTGCCGTCAGGACCGTCGGTGAGCCGGAAACCGTGACTCAGGGACACCGGTCCGTGACGGTTGGTCCTTGACGGCGATCTCGCCGCCAGGCCTGCCCGGACGCACGTCGATCAGGTCGTAGTTGAACCGCTCTCCCTCGCCTGTCTTCTCGTACGCCTGGCCGGGCCCGCGCGTGGCGGGCCCGGCCAGGAGAGCAGTGCCTACTGGGGCATGAGGACGGTGTCGACGATGTAGACGGTGGCGTTCGACGTGCTGACGTTGCCGCACACCACGTGGGAGGAGTCGTTCACGGTGTAGTCCTCGCCGGACCCGGCCGTGGTGAGCTTGCCCTTCTCCAAGGTCTCGAAGGATCCGTTGGCCAGTTGGGCCGGGGTGAGCCGCTGCCCGACCACGTGATAGGTGAGGATCTTGGTCAGCGTGGCCTTGTCGTTCAGCACCTTGTCCAGGTCGGCCTTCGGGATCTTCGCGAACGCGTCGTTCGTGGGCGCGAACACCGTGATGTTCTGGGCGTTGTTGAGCGTGTCGACCAGGCCGGCCTTCTTCACCGCGGCCACCAGTGTGGAGAGCACCGGGTTGTTCGAGGCGGCCGTGGCCACCGGGTCCTGAGCCATTCCGTCGAAGCTGCCCGCGCCGTCCTTGGGCACCGCGGAACAGGCCGCACCGAACGGCTTGTCCATGGCCATCGGGTCGCCGGGGCTCTGGTTGGCGGCCGTCGTCGGCCGGGCCGGAAGACGCCGTCATGGACGAGGCGTCGGAAGCCTTGTCCTGGTTGTCGCCGCCGCAGGCGGTCAGGACCAGCGGCAGGACGGCGGCAACGGCCACGGCGATCGCGGCACGGCGCAGGTGCAGGGTGTTCATCAGGGATTCTCCTTGATTGTTAGGGAGGGGAAGGCGGGGAGTGCCCGCCGGAGGTGGAGTCGGTGAGCCGGGTCAGTCCACGGTGATCACCACCGAGTGCCGGCCGCTGGCGCCGTCGGGGACGGTCCGCGTTCGCAGGGCGGTCTGGACCACTCCGGTGCCGTCGGTGGCTCGTGTGGTCAAGGTGTGCGGGCCGGGCGTGGCCTCCCAGGAGAAGGACCACTGCCGCCAGGTGTCGGTGGTGACCTGGGCGGCGAGGCGGGCGTCCCGCCACGGGCCGTCGTCGACGCGGACCTCGACGCGCTCGATGCCGCGGTGCTGGGCCCAGGCGACACCCGCGACCACGATGGTCCCGGCTTTCGGGCGGGCGAACGGCTTGGGAGTGTCGATGCGGGACTGCGTCTTGACCGGGGCCTCACGCGCCCACTCGCGCCTGACCCAGTAGGGGTCGTAGGCGGCGAAGGTCGTGAGTTCGAGATCCTCGATCCACTTGCACGCCGAGACGTATCCGTACAGGCCGGGAACGACCATGCGGACGGGGAAGCCGTGTGCCAGCGGCAGGGGTTCGCCGTTCATGCCGACCGCGAGCAGCGCGTCGCGCCCGTCCATGACCTCTTCGACGGGCGTCCCGATCGTCATGCCGTCCACCGAGCGGGAGACCAGCTGGTCCGCCGGGCCGCCCCGCGAGGGCGGCCGCACGCCGGCCTCGCGCAGCACGTCGGCGAGGCGCACGCCCAGCCAGCGGGCGTTCCCCACGTACGGGCCGCCGACCTCGTTCGAGACGCACGTCAACGTGATGTCCCGCTCGACCAGTTCACGGCGCAGCAGATCCCGGAAGCCGAGATCCAACGGCCGGGTGACCCCGGTCCCGTGGACGCGCAGTCGCCACCGCGTCGCGTCGACCTTCGGGACCACCAGCGCGGTGTCCACCCGGTAGAAATCGGCGTTCGGTGTGACGAGTGGGCTGATCCCGCGGATCCGCAGTGCCGCACCACGCGGCAACGAACGAGCGGGCGACCCCGGCAACGGCAGCCGGACAGCGGCGCGGGAGGCTACTGCCTCCTTGCCGGAGGAGGAGGCCAGGGCGCGTCCCAGTGCTCCGGCCGCGGCGGACCCCGCGGCCGCCGAAGCCGCGGCCAGCAGGAAGCGGCGGCGGTCGCCGGCCGCACGCGACTCCGCTTCGCTGACGGGCGTACCGACCCGCGTCAGGCGACCGGTCAGGAGCCACAGCACGGCCGCACCGGCCAGCCCGCCCGCCAGGGACGGCAATACATCGATGGCTCCGGCGGAGTCCGGCCGGCTCAGCGCTGCCGCCGCTCCCACCCCGCCGAAGACGAGCACACCCGCCGCGCCCGCGCGCCGGTGCCGCACGGCCAGCAGGCCCAGCACGGCTGCCAGCAATCCGAGCACGGCGAGAATGCCGAATTGCAGCACCAGCTTGTCGTGCGTGCCGAACGAGCGGATCGCCCAGTCCTTCACGGCCGCCGGCGTGCGATCGATCGCCGCACCGCCCACCGCGACCACCGGGCTTGCCTCCGGCCGCAGCACACCCGCCATCAACTCCGCCGCCGCCAGTGCGGCACCGGCGGTCAACAGCCCGCACAGTGCGCCCATGGCACTGCCCGTCAGTCGCCGCCTGCTCAAGATCTGCACGCCGGTGATTCGTCATGCCTGCGGCCCGGGATTGGTGACCTCACCCGTACGAGTGACCCGGGCCGCGCGGTACACCCGAAACCTGCGGTGCGGCCAGGAAAGCAGGCGATCCCCGCACAGGGGGGTCCCCGGGAGGTGCTGCCCCTGCCGCTTCACCTGGCCCTGATGTGCGGCGTGTTCGCCTTCCTCGCCCAGACCTGGGCTGTGCAGCGCACCTCGGCGAACCGGGCCAGTCTGCTGCTCGGCACGGAGCCCGTCCGGGCGGTGGTGTTCCGCACTGCCCTGGGCGGTGAGCGGCTCTCCGCGGTCACGGCCTCGGGACCGCGCTCATGGTCGTCGGCACGTACTGGGGGACAGTCCGGCGAACGCGCGCGCCGCGTCGGCAACGGACCCAAGGATCCGCGCTGTCCGAAGAAGGAGACCTCATGGCCGACCACGGCCCCTACGAACGTCTGATCGGCCTGCTCGACAGTGCCGGGACCCGATACAAGCTCCTGGACCACGCGCCGGAGGGCGGCACCGGGGCCGTCAGCGCACTGCGGGGGCATCCCGTGCCGGAGGCGGCGAAGTGCCTGGTGCCCAGCGTCAGGATTGGCAGGAAGGTCACGCGCCATGTGCCGGTGGTCGTCCCGGGCGACCGGCGGGTGGATCCCGACGCGGTCCGCGCCCTGTTCTCGGCTCGCTACGTCGGCTTCTGCGACGCGGAGAGGGCCGAGCAGCCGGCGCACGCCGTGTCCGGCCGTGTCTGTACTTCGACGCCGCCCGCCTCGGTCGCTCGCACACGCATCGCCGGCCCCGTCGCGGCTGACGCACGGGTCCTGACTCCGGCCCCCGCCGCTGGGCGGGGGCCGGCACCCCTGGGTTCAGACAGCAGGACGGGACGGGCCCGTCACAGGCCGGTGAGGGTGTGGGTGGGGCGCAGCGTGAACTGGCAGGACTCCCAGGGCGACCAGGTCGTGCTGTTGGGGTCGCTCTGCCTGCTGCGGTACAGCATGCCCGTGTCGTCGACGGCGAACATCTCGATCCGCCCCGGTCCGCTGCGTTCTGCGCAGACGTGCCGCATCCGCAGCGTGGTGGTGCCGAGCTGCGTCGGGACCAGGGCCCAGGGCTGCCACGTACCGCTGCCGGGCGCAGTCTCGAACCGGTGCCAGAGCTGCCCGTCGGGGTTGGTGCCGACGATCACCAGGCGTCCGTCGAGGTTGCGGGCCATGTCGACGGAGTCGAGGATGCCGTCGAGCGGGAAGACCCCGCCCCACTCGCTCTCCGTCTGGGCGTTGGCGATGTTCATCTTGCGCTGGATGAGCAGACCGTCCTCCTTGATGGCGATCAGCACGGCGCGGCCGTCGGCGCCGGTCTCGACGGCGAGCTGGATGGCGGTGCCGCCGAGCTGGGTCCACGGGGTGAACCAGCCGTTGGAGGGGGTGTCGTCGTTCAGGAAGTCCTGCCAGCGGTGGCGGATGGTGTTGTCGCCGCGGGTCGCGTAGACCTGCATGCCGCCCCACTGGTCCTGGACGGCGGTCGCCGAGGTGAACGCGGCGTCGAACTGCTGGGGGGCGGTGTAGGCGCCGCTGCCCGCGCTGGTCTGCGCGCGGCGGCTGACGGATCCGTTCTGGTCGATGGCGAACACCTCGACCCGGCCGTCCTGGTGGCCGGAGGCGGTGACGGACTGCCACCCCGGTCCGCTCGCGAGCTTCGTCCACGGCTGCAGGTCGCCGGCGGCGGTCGCCTGGCTGGTGTTCCAGAGGTTGCCCTGGGCGTCCGTGCCGAACAGTTCCAGACGCCCGTCCTTGTTGCGTGCCGCGGCGATCGGGGAGCCCAGCGGGTGCGGGGCGTGCAGCGGGAAGGGGGCCGGCAGGAGCAGTTGCGTGTTGCGGTCCTGGTTGACGCCCATGCGCCGGGTGATGCCGTGGCTCACCTCCTGCGGGTCGTTGGTGGCCAGCTCCCGTGCCAGGGAGGCCAGTTGTGCGGGGGTGCTGGTGTCGCCGCCGAAGGACAGGGGCGCGGCGGGGTCGACCATGGTGGTGAAGATCGAGATGGTGGCGGGCCCGGCGGCCGAGCCGAACTCCCCCGCGTTCTGCGCGTCGGGGCTGGCCATGATCTCGATGATGCGGCTCTGGATCGGCCAGTCGATGTGGGAGGCCGTGGAGATCTCCCAGAAGCCGCCGGAGATCGGGCTGCCCGCGGGCGTGGGGTGCGGGACGATCTTGTTGGCGTGGGTGTGCCCGTTGACCAGGGCGATGACGTTCGGGTAGCGCAGCAGCAGCGCCTTCAGCTCGTCGCCGGTGTGCCGGTCCCCGAAGATGCCGCCGAAGATGCCGTCGTCGAGGTTGTCCATGGTGTTCAGCGTGTGGTGGCAGAACAGGACGTACATCTTGTCCTGCACACCGGTCTGCGTGACGATGCGGTTCCTGGTGTCGATGTAGCGCGAGCTGTTGGCTCGCAGCTGCTGCTCCAGCCAGTCGAGCTGGTCGGTGTCGATCGAGCCGCCCGCGGCACCGGAGCCGAAGCCGTCGGTGTTGGTGTTGGTGTTGGTGGAGTCGAGGGTGATGTAGCGGATCAGGTCGCCGGAGCCGGAAGGGATCGCGTAGTAGGCCTTGTCGATGCCGACGCCCTGGAAGCCGTGGCCGACCGGCAGGCCGGCGGTGTTGAAGTGGTCCTGGATGAAGGCCTTGCGGGTCAGCAGCCGCCGGTTGGGGTCCGGGACGACCCGGGTGCCCTCCAGGTCCCAGGCGACCATCAGCTTGCCGAAGGTGCCGAGGTCGTCGTAGTCGTCCGGCAGGTCCGCGGAGGTGCCGGTGGTCTTGGACGAGCCGACCGTCATGCCCCGCACGTCGACGAGGTTGTTGTCGATGGGCTCGTTGCCCTGCCACAGGCCGTCGTGGTTGCCGTACGCGGCGTACCAGGGCATGCCGAGGCCGTGGGAGACGAACGGCCTGCGGGCCGCTCCGACCACGCCGCTCGCGTCGAGCAGCCCCGGGACGTAGGGGAATCCGAGGCCGGAGGTGCCGGTGTACTGGTTGCCCGGCACCTGCGCCGGCGGCACGGACGGGTAGTAGTAGTGGTTGTCCGCCGGGCCGCCGCCGGTCAGGGCGCCGCTGGAGAAGCTCTGGTCCAGGCCGGTCTGGCCGGAGTCCGGCACGATGGTCTGGCCGCCGTCGAGGAGGTCGATGTACCAGCGGTTCTCGTTGTGCTGGCAGTTGTCGATCGCGTCGCCGGTGACGATGGTGAACTGCAGCGGCTTCTTGCTCCGCGGGCCCTTGCCGACGGCCGCGACGGCCTGGCACATGGCGTCCACGACCTGCGTCGACAGGAACTCATGGCCCCGGTAGGCCGAGTCGGTGGGGTACGAGGCGTAGTGCGGGGCGCCGTCGTCGGCGTAGCGGTCCATGAACTCCAGGCGGGCCGGAGACTGGTCGTCCACGATGTGCAGATCGGTCAGCTGGGCGAACGCGGCCAGTGCCATGGTCGGGGGGCCGAAGCGGTACCAGAGGTCGGTGCGGATGGTGTGCGGCTCCCCGGGGCCGGCGACCAGCCGCTGGTAGCCCGTGCCCGGCGCGTAGCTCGCCCGCTGCACCGTCTGGTCCCAGGTGGTGACCGCCCGCGCGTCCGATGCGGTGGCGGCGGCCGCCTTGCGGCCGCGTACCGAGGTGGCGGCCTCGGCGGCGGCACGGAAGCCGCCGGCGTCGATGGCCGCCGCCACCACGCCCACTCCGGTCGTCGTCAGTAGCCTTCTTCGCGAGATACCCACGCCGTGTCTCCCAGGAAAGGTCGAACTCGTCTCTCCCCCTGCGGCGTTCCATTGCGTTCCGCCGTGTTCCACGGGGAGACACGGGTGCCGCAGGTGCAACGGGCGCCGTGGTCTGGCAGGATCCGCGGGTGTCCGCATCCTTGTACGAATCCCATGTGACAGTGCGCTGCTCCGGCCCCGGCGAGTGGGGGCGGCTCGGGCGATGGGCGGCATCGCGTGATCTGAAGCTGACGCACATCGTGCTGGCACGCGGCAGGATGCGCGAGCAGCCCATGCTCACGCTGTCCGGTTCCCCGTCCTACGCCGAACAGGCCGCGCACGCGCGGGACGTCGTAGCGGGCCTTCGCGCGGACGGTTTCGCGCCGGTGCGGGTGAAGACCGAGTCCGCGCCATGGGCCGCGGAGGTGCCGGCGCTGCTCGACGGGGACGACGAACGGTACTTTGAGCACCACGTGAAGCTGCTGCTCGACGCGGACACAGACCTGGCCGCACTCGCGGCCCGGGTGGTGCCGCACGGCGCCCACCTGTCGTGGAACGCCCTGCGGGTGCGGGCCGGCGCACGGCACGAGCGGTTCGTGACGCAGCGGTGCCGCGACGTGGGCGCCGACGGGGCGGGGCGGGCCCTGGAGCGGCTGCTGACGGAGCTGGACGGGGCGGTGGTGCTGGGCGTGGAGCGGGAGTTCGTGCTCCACGACAGCGACCTCTCCGTGGACGACGGCTGGATCGAGCAGCCCGTGGGAGTACGGACATGAGCGGGACGGCGTGGGACGGGTTCGACTGGCGACGCACCGAGCTGCGTCCTAGCGTGCCCCGGGCGACGGTTGACCTCAACCGGACTCGAGTTTTTAGCCTGCTTCGACAGCCGCAGGAACCGGCCTGCGCTGTCTTCCAGGAAGGTCCTTTGTGACCGAGCGCTCAGACGGCAATGAGATCCCCGACCGCTACCGCTACGCCGTGATCCCGCACATCATGGTCGACGACGCCGCCGCGGCCGTCGACTTCTACCAGCGGGCGTTCGGCGCCCGTGAGGACGTCCGGGTCGACGCCCCGGGCGGCGGGATCCTGCACGCCGAGATCAGCATCGGTCGGTCGGTACTGATGCTGGGGGATGCCAGTACGGAGGAGGCGGAGGGTGCCTCCTTCACCGCACCGACCGCCCTCAACGGGGCAACGACGGTCACGCTGCACGTCTTCGTAACGGACGTCGACAGCCTCGCGGAACGCGCCGAAGCCGCCGGTGCCGTGATCCTCCAGCCGCCGACGGACATGTTCCACGGCGACCGCACCGTCGTCCTCCAGGACCCCTCGGGGCACATCTGGGTCTTCCTCACCCACGTCGAGGACGTCTCGGAGGAGGAACTGCGCCGCCGTCTCGCCGCCGCGGTGTGACGCATCACGGGTCCCTGTCCGGTGCTTCCCGCCGGGCAGGGGCGGTACCTTACGGAGCGTCAAAACCAGTGTCCGCGGCTAGGGTTCGGGCATGCCCCTGAGCCGCCTCATCCTGTCGTCCGGCCGGTCGATCGACCTCTCCGAGCTGCGGATCTCCGCAACCTACGACGGCCTGCTGGAGGGCCAACCGTCGCAGCATGTCAACGACTTCATCGTCAGCAGCCGCCTGCGTGTGGCCAAGGAGGCGTGTCCGGGGCGTCCCGTCCATCTGATCACCCCCGAACGCACCTACCCCGACACGCCCGTGCATCTGAGGCACCCGCTCGAACGGCTTCCCGCCGTCGTCTGCATCGGCGCCTTCGACTCGAGCGAGATCGACCCCGCCCACGACAACGGCTGGTACTCGTCCGCCCTCACGGTCGTCTGGTTCCAGGACACCACGGAAATCCCCTCCGGCAAGAACGCGCACCCGCAACTCCTGCGCCTTCCCTGGGACGAATTGGCCGAGGACTTCGAAGCCTGACACGATCGTGGTACGAGGGCTTGTTCTACAGGCCGACGCTCGTCACGAAGTCGGAGAAGGCAGGTGCGACGACCCGCCATTGGCACCGATCAGGATTCGTCCAGAAGTCACTGCCGACGACGCGCGGGTTCGAGTGGTCGGTACGGTAGTCGAGCGCCAAGGCGCCGTCGTCGCCGGGATTGCGGGTGATGGCGATCAGCACCGCCTGGTCGGCGTCGAGCCACGGCAGTTCGAGCGGGGCGGACGCATGGATTCCGCGCCCCACGCTGAAGTAGTCGGAGTGCGGATCGTCGGCGAGCAGGTCCAGGAATTGGGACGCGTACGTCATCTGCTCAGGGTTGCTCACGACGGCCAGCGAATCCTCGAACCACGGAACGGCCTTTGCCAGCACGGCATCGCCTGGGCTGCGCCACAGGTCGCAATCGATGAGAGACATCAGGAGTGCGGGCAGAGCAAGTCCGCGGACTGTCGCCGTCCCGGTAGGCCCCGACGTCACCACGGGACAGCACCACACTTTCGTTCAGTGAAGGCTTTCGGGCCCCCGGCGATTGGAAGGTACATTACGGAACATGTCGCTCCGCCCGAACGGGCGACAATAGCGGGAAGCTGTCGCCTCTCCCGCACGGGAGTCCGGCCGGATCCCGCGGCAGTGTCGCACATACCGGAGACCGAACAGATTGCGCGGCCGGGTCTGCCCCGTCCCGCGACGAAGGCCCCGGCGTGGTCGGGAATGTCGCGCTGCTCGCTCCCGAGAGCCGTGGGACCGTGCACGTGACCACGAGCGATCCCGATGTCCCGCCCTCGATCGACCCCGGCTGCCTGCGGGAGCCGGCCGACCGGCACGCCCTGGTCGCGGGCCTGCGCCGGCTCAAGGACATCTTCGAGACGCCCGCGATGCGGGCCCTGCTGGGCCCTTGTGCCCGGCCCGCTCCGGAGGAATGGGCGGACGACCGCGCGCTGCTGGAGTTCGCCACCCGCAACGCCGACCCGTACTGGCACCTGACCGGTACCGCGCGCATGGGCGCGAACGAACTGTCCGTCGCCGATGCCTCGGTGATGCCCACCGTCCCACGGGCCAATACCCAGGCCACGACGATCGCTGTCGCCGAACGAGCCGCCGACCTGCTCACGCGCACATGGCGCGCAGCCCAGGAGTAGCCGTGCGGCGCGCGCCCGTCACAGGGAGGTCATGATGCGCACCACGGCCTTGTCTCGGGCGTGTCCTTCGAGTGCGGCCCACTCGGCGACGTCCAGGGGCCACCACTTGTCCTCGTAGCCGATGACGACGTGGCGGCCGTCCTGCCGGACGGTGTGCCGGGGGTCGCCGGGAGCGGCGCTCGCGGCGACGACGGCCGCGGCGGAGGCGGCACTGCGGCACTTGAGTCGGGTCTCGGGCATGTCAGCGCTCCTGCGTCAGCCGTGTGCGACCGGCGCCGGTGGCCGGTCTGGCGCAAGAGAGTAGCCGCACTGGTGATCGTCTCGCTCCGAAAGCGCGTCTCCGACACAATCCGACCGTCCCCGACGTGAACCGACCGCCGATGCACGCGCGGCGGCACAGCCAGGCCGCCGTCACGCTGAGACGAGCTCCGACAGTTGCGGTGAGTACGCCGCGTGCAGGACCAGCGCGGCGCTGCCGACGACGGCGGCGTCCGTGCCCAGTGCGGAGGCGGCGACCTCCACGACGCGGATGTGCCGGGCGAGCGGCCGAGCGGCCAGGACGGAGGCAACGGCCTCGACGTAGCGCGACTCCACGTGCTGGATGCCCTGGCCGCCGAGGATGATGAGGTCGACGTCGATGAAGTTGGCGATGCTCACGGCGACCGAGGCGACGTGCCGCGCGGCCTCGTCGACGACGGCGGTCGCGACGGGGTCGCCGGCTCCCGCCGCGCGCTGGATCGCGGCGTGGTCCACCTGGGCCGGGTCCTGGTCGAACAAGCGCGCCAGCGCGCTGCCGCCGGTTCCGGACCGTGCGGCGAGTCTTCGGTGCGTCTCCGCGACGATCGCCGACGGGTTCACCAGACGTTCCAGGCAGCCCCGGTTGCCGCAGTAGCACTCGGGGCCGTCCGACAGGACGGTGGAGTGCCCGAACTCGCCCGCGTTGCGCGAACCGCCCCGGTACACCTGGTGGTTGAGGATCAGTCCGCCGCCGATGCCGGTGCCGAAGAAGAGGTAGGCGACGTTGGCGACGCCCTTGGCCCGGCCGGCCCAGCGCTCGCCGACGGCCGCGGCGGTGGCGTCGTTGTCGAGCGTCACCGGCAGGCCGGTGGCGTCGCCGAGCATCTGCTGAAGGGGCACCCGGGTCCAGTGCGCGAGCTGCGGCGGGGCGACGATCACGCCGGACTGCTGGTCGATGGGCCCGGGGGTGACCAGGCCGAGCCCGAGGACCTTGTCACGCGGCACCCCCGCCTTCGCGAGCACGTCGGCGACCAGTTCGGCCATGGCCGCCACCACGTGCGACGGATCGGTGCCGGGCGGGGTGGGGCGCCGTTTGACCACCAGCGGCCGGCCGAGCAGGTCGACGACGGAGCAGGTGAGTTCGAGCGGGTCGAGCACCAGCCCGACCGCGCTGCCGGCATCGGCGTTGACCCGCAGCGTGGTCCGCGGTTTGCCGCCGCCGGCGACCCGGCTGGCGCCGTCCTCGCGCACGATCTGCTCGTCGAGCAGGCGGCGCACGATGCCCGAGACGGTCTGCGGGGTGAGCCCGGTCCGCTGGGCGATCTCCACCCGGCTGATGCCGTCGGCGAGTTGGATCTGATCCAGGACCACCGCTCGGTTGTAGCGTCCGACCTTGGGAAGGTTTGTCCCTGCCTGCCGCACACGAGTTCCTCTCTCGAAGAGCCGCAACAATCGTAGTGGTACGGGGCGTTGACTTAGTAAAACAAATGGATTTAAAGTCCGTGCCCAGCCGTAACCGGCTGGAAGTGAAGGCACAGCGCAGTGTCATCGGAGGCAACCTGATGTCCACGAAACGTCGTGTCCCAGGCGCGGCGGAGCCACGCGACCGTGACGGTGCCCGCCGTACGGAGCTCCGCGCATGATCACGGACCGGATCCTGCTGGAGATGCGTTCCATCACCAAGACGTTCCCCGGCGTGACGGCCCTGGAGGACGTCAACCTGGTGGTGAGGGAAGGCGAGATCCACGCCATCTGCGGCGAGAACGGCGCCGGCAAGTCCACTTTGGTGAAGGTGCTCAGCGGGGTGCACCCGCACGGGACGTACGCGGGCGAGATCGTCTACCGGGGCGAGGCGGTCCGGTTCCCCGACATCCGGGCCAGCGAGCAGGCCGGCATCGTCATCATCCACCAGGAACTGGCGCTCGTGCCCGGCATGTCGATCACCGAGAACATCTTCCTCGGCAACGAACCGCGGCGGCGCGGCGGGATCGACTGGAAGGCCGCGCAGCGCCGGGCCCTGGAGCTGATGCAGCAGGTGGGTCTGCGGGAGGACCCGGACACGCTGGTCAAGGACATCGGTGTCGGCAAGCAGCAACTGGTCGAGATCGCCAAGGCCTTCGCCAAGGACGTGAAACTGCTCATCCTCGACGAGCCGACCGCGGCGCTCAACGAAACGGACTCCCGGCATCTGCTCGACCTGCTGCGCGGGTTCCGTGAGCAGGGCATCACCTCGATCATGATCTCCCACAAGCTGAACGAGATCGAGGCGGTGGCCGACACCATCACCATCCTGCGCGACGGCCGGACGATCGAGAGCCTGGACGTCCAGGCCGACGGCGTCAACGAGGACCGCATCGTGCGCGGCATGGTCGGCCGCGAGCTCGACAGCCGCTTCCCCGACCACACGCCCGACATCGGCGAGGTGTTCTTCGAGGTCCGCGACTGGACGGTACGGCACCCGGCCTCCGACGAACGGCTCGTCTGCAAGGGGTCCAGCTTCACCGTGCGGCGCGGCGAGATCGTCGGCTTCGCCGGGCTCATGGGCGCCGGGCGCACCGAGCTGGCCATGAGCCTGTTCGGCCGTTCGTACGGCACGTTCCTGTCCGGCCAGGTCTTCAAGGACGGCAGGCAGATCCATCTGAAGTCGGTGTCGGACGCCATCCGGCACGGCCTGGCGTACGTCAGCGAGGACCGCAAGACGATCGGCCTCAACCTGCTGGACGACGTCAAGACCTCGATGGTGGCGGCCAAGCTCTCCAAGGTCGCCCGCCGCCAGGTCGTCGACCCGGTCCGCGAGCACCGGGTCGCCGAGGAGTACCGCCAGAGCCTGCGGATCAAGACCCCCAGCGTCGACGAGGAGGTCGTGAAGCTCTCGGGCGGCAACCAGCAGAAGGTCGTCCTGGCCAAGTGGATGTTCACCGACCCGGACCTGCTGATCCTCGACGAGCCCACGCGGGGCATCGACGTGGGTGCCAAGTACGAGATCTACGGGATCATCCAGCGGCTCGTCGGCCAGGGCAAGGGCGTCATCGTCATCTCCTCGGAGCTGCCCGAGCTCATCGGACTGTGCGACCGCATCTACACCGTCTTCGAAGGCGCCGTCACCGGTGAGGTGACGCGCCGTGACGCGAACCCGGAACGCCTCATGAAACAGATGACCTCTACGAAGAAGACGCCGAGCCCATGAGCCGTATCACAGACCTTCAGAAGAACCTCTTCGGAGGCACGACCTCCAACGCCCGCCAGTTCGGCATGATCGCCACGCTGGTCGCGATCGTGCTGCTCTTCCAGATCTGGACGGGAGGGCTGACGCTGACCTCCGGCAATCTCATCGCCGTGGTCAGCCAGTACTCGTACATCCTGATCCTGGCCATCGGCATGCTGATGGTGATCGTCGCCGGGCACATCGACCTGTCGGTCGGCTCGGTGGCGGCCTTCACCGGGATCGTCGTCGCCAAGGCGATGCAGGAGTACTCGATCCCCTGGCCCCTGGGCATCCTGCTCGGCCTGCTCGTCGGCGCGGCGATCGGTGCCTGGCAGGGCTTCTGGGTCGCCTATGTGGGGGTGCCGGCGTTCATCGTCACCCTGGCCGGGATGCTCCTGTTCCGCGGCGGCAACCAGTTCATCGGCAACGCCGACACCGTGCCGGTCCCCGAGGGCTTCCGCGACATCGGCGCCGGGTTCCTGCCCGAGGTCGGGCCGGACACCGGCTACAACAACCTGACGCTGCTCCTCGGCCTGGCCGCCTGCGTGGGTGTGGTGTGGCGCGAGTGGCGGTCGCGGCAGACCCGCCGCGCGATGCACGCGGACGCCGCTCCGCTGTGGGTGACGGGGATACGGCTCGCCGTGATGCTCACCATCGTCATCTTCGCGACGCTGCGCTTCGCCGGCGGCCGGATCGGCACCAGCCTGCCCATCTCGGGCATCATCCTGATCGCCCTGGTGCTCGCGTACTCCTACTACACGCGCAACACGATCGGCGGCCGGCACATCTACGCCGTCGGCGGCAATTCGCGTGCGGCGGAACTGTCGGGCGTGAAGCTGCGGCGGGTCAACTTCCTCGTCATGACCAACATGTCCGTCCTGGCCGCGCTCGCCGGCATGATCTTCGTGGCGCGCTCGGCGGCGTCCGGTCCGCAGGACGGTCTGAGCTGGGAACTCGACGCCATCGCGGCCGTCTTCATCGGCGGCGCGGCGGTCACCGGAGGCCTCGGCACCATCAGCGGCTCCATCGTCGGCGGCCTCGTGATGGCGCTGCTCAACAACGGCCTCCAACTGGAGGGCGTCGGCTCGGACATGGTCCAGATCATCAAGGGCCTGGTGCTCCTCCTCGCCGTCGCCTTCGACGTCTACAGCAAGAGCCAGGGACGCTTCTCCATCATCGGGACGCTCACGCGCCCCTCGCGTTCCGGCGACACGAGCACGGCCGCCCAGTCGCCGAAGGCGGCCGCCGGTCCCGACAAGACCTCGGTCGCAGGATGACCGACCGGACACAACAGCAAGGTGCCGCATCCGCGGGGTGCACGACTCTTCCCCCATCGTCAGGAAAGGCTCATCCCACCATGCGTACAACCATCACCAGAGGTATCGCCGCGATCGGCGCCACCACGCTTCTGTTCCTGGGCACGGCCTGCTCCAACGACCGCGAGGGCTCCACGTCCGCCAAGGCCAGTGGTGAGGCCACGGCGGGGTTCGCGCAGGACTCGCTCGTCGGTGTCGCCCTCCCCTCGAAGACCTCGGAGAACTGGGTGCTCGCCGGCGACCTGTTCACCAACGGCCTCAAGGACGCGGGCTTCAAGGCCGACGTCCAGTACGCGGGTGCCTCCACCACCGTCGCGGACCAGCAGGCGCAGATCTCCTCGATGGTCACCAAGGGCGCGAAGGTGATCGTCATCGGCGCGACCGACGCCTCGCAGCTCTCCACCCAGGTCGAGCAGGCCCGGCAGGCCGGGGCCACCGTCATCGCCTACGACCGGCTCATCACGAACACCCCGGACGTCGACTACTACATCGCGTTCGACAACTTCAAGGTCGGCCAGTTGCAGGGCCAGGCCCTCATCGACGGCATGAAGGCGAAGAAGCCGAAGGGCCCCTGGACGATCGAGCTCTTCTCCGGCTCGCCGGACGACAACAACTCCAAGGTCTTCTTCGACGGCGCGATGGACGTCCTCAAGCCACTGATCGACAAGAAAGACATCGTTGTCGGGTCGGGCCAGACCGACATCAAGCAGACCGCCATCCAGGGCTGGAAGGCGGAGAACGCCCAGTCGCGCATGGACTCCCTGCTGACGTCGACGTACAACGGCGGCAAGAAGCTGGACGGCGTCCTGTCCCCGAACGACACCCTCGCCCGCGCGATCATCACCTCGGTGCAGGGCTCCGGCAAGCCGGTCCCGGTCGTCACCGGCCAGGACTCCGAGGTCGAGTCGGTCAAGTCCATCATGGCCGGAGTGCAGTACTCGACCATCAACAAGGACACCCGCAAGCTCGTCGCGGAGACCGTCAAGATGGTCCAGTCGCTGCAGAAGGGTGAGAAGCCGCAGATCAACGACACGAAGTCGTACAACAACGGCACCAAGGTGGTTCCGGCCTACCTGCTCCCGCCGATCATCGTCACCAAGGAGAACGCGGCCGAGGCGTACGCCAACGACCCCAAGCTGTCGCCGCTGACGAAGTAGTCCGCACCACCGTGGGGGCGGGGCCGGACGCGGCCCCGCCCCCACCGTGTACGCGGGCGACAAGCGGAACCCGGTGGCGTCCGGAGCGGAAGTCGGGAAGGCTGACGTACATGGTCTCGGTGGTGCAGAACGTGGCGATCGACTGTGCGGACGCCTATGAACTGGCTCTGTTCTGGAGCAGGGTGACCGGCCGTCCGCTGCATCCGGAGGACGGACCGGGCCATCGGGAGACCCAGGTCCTGCTGCCGGAGGGCCCGGTGCTGTACTTCAACCAGGTGCCCGAGCCCAAGCGGATCAAGAACCGGATCCATCTGTGCCTGCGTCCCGAGACCTCGCGCGACCAGGAGGTGGAACGCCTGCTGGCGATCGGCGCCGCCTTCGTCGCCGACCACCGCAATCCCGACGGCTCCGGCTGGGCCGTCCTCGCCGACCCCGAGGGCAATGAGTTCTGCGTCCTGCGCAGCGAGTCCGACCGGGCCGCGACGGATTCCTGAGGGCTCGTACCACGATATTGGCGTCGGCGGTGCGGCCGAACGCTCCGCGAGACGGTGGAAGACCGCCGACTGCCGACGGAACTTACTTGCGCTGCCCACCCGAACACCCGGTGGCCGGGCCTACAGTCGGGGCATGGAACTGTCACGTGAGGAACGCGAGAGTTTTCTGGCCGAACCGCGCGTCGCCGCGCTGGGCGTCGCAGCCGGCGCCGACCGCGGGCCGCTGGTGATCCCGATCTGGTACGCCTATGAGCCCGGCCGGCTGCCGTGGATCCTCACCGGCGCGCGCTCCGCGAAGATGAAGCTGATCGGGGCGGCGGGCCGGTTCAGCCTGCTGGTCCAGCGGACGGAGCCGACGCCCCGGTACGTGTCGGTCGAAGGACCGGTCGCCGACATCACGGAAGGCACCACCGCCCTGCACCGCGAGATGGCCGCCCGGTACCTCTCGGGTGACGCGCTTGAGCGGTTCGTGGCCATGGCCGAGGCGGAACTCGCCGATCATGTCGTGGTCCGCATGAGGCCGCAGCGCTGGTTCACCGCCGATCTGGGCTCGTCGGCGTAGCTGCGTCCCGCCGGCTGCCACACACCGCATGACCACGCTTTCTGAGGGGACGTCACCCGGGGCCCGGGAGACACAAGGCCACAACCAGGGTTCATTGGGCGATCGCGAAGACGTCATGTGTATTCCGCACTGAAAATCTCTAATCGGATCTGTACCCATGATCGACATGGGTGCAGCGGAGGCGTGCCTCCGTGTCCCTTCCGACGCGAGGTTCCCATGAAATTGATGGTCGTGAACCAACGGCGCTCGAGGTCTCTGCTCGTGGTGCTCGCCACGGCGACCGCGCTGGCGGCCGCACCGGCCGTGGCGTACGCGGACAGCACCGTGCCCGCGCCCGTCACCGGCGGCATCCCGCTGATCAACACGTCCGAGAAGATCGGCCCGGGGATCAACCTGCAGCACGTGCAGGCGCTCGACCAGAAGGGCTGGTACGACGCGCGGTTCCTGACGGTGGACCTGTCCAACAGCGCGGTCGACACGGACCTGCTGACCGCCGGACCGGTCGCGTCCGGCGGAGCGCTCACCGTGGCCGCCGACAAGGCGGGTGCCGTCGCGGGCGTCAACGGCGACTTCTACGACCTGGGCAACTCGACCGCGGCGCACGGTGCCGAGATCCAGAACGGGAAGCTGCTCAAGACCTCCAACCTCGGCGGCCCGGAGGCCGCCCAGGCGCAGCCGCACGTCGGCGTCAGCAAGGACGGCATCGCGCAGCTCGTGAACGCGATGGTCAACGCGTCCGCGACCTTCGCGGGCACGGACCACAAGCTGCTGTCGGTCAACGCCGCGGACCCCGAGCCGCACCCGGTTCCGGCCGACGGCATGGTCGCGTTCACCTCCACGTGGGGCACTTACAGCCGCAACCGCCCGTTCATCGGCGTGGACAGCGACCTCGCCGAGGTCCTCGTCCAGAATGACAAGGTTGTCAAGGTCACTCCGAACGGTCCCGCGGGCTCGGGAACGATCCCGGACGACGGCTTCTACCTGGTCGGACGCGACGCCTCGGCGGCCGCGATCCGCGCGCTGCAGCCCGGTGACCCGGTGAAGCTCAACTGGGAGCTGGCCGACCCGGTCGCCAAGACCATGAAGTTCGCGCTCGGCCACGGCGGCAATGCCGAGGGCATCATCGTCTCCAACGGCAAGCCCCGCGCCAACCTGGACACCTCGATCTCCCCGCGCACCTCCTTCGGTTTCAAGGACGGCGGGCACACGCTCGTGCTCGGCGAGTGGAACGGCCCCGGCGGCACCGGCAAGGGCGGCGTCGGGCTCGACAAGATGGCCCACGACATGGCCGCACTGGGTGTGCAGACCGCGGTCGTCCTCGACAGCGGCGGCTCCAGCGAGATGGTCGCCCGCCCGCTCGGCGAGGACCACGTGACCATTCGCAACACCCCGTCCGACGGCCAGGAGCGCAGCAACACCAACGGCGTCGGCGTGTTCGTGACGAAGGGCGACGGCAAGCTGAACCAGCTGCTCGTCAAGCCCGCGCCCGGCCAGACCGCGGCCGACGGTGAGGTGAAGGTCTTCCCCGGCCTGCACCGCACGCTCACCGCGGTCGGCGTCGACAACCACCAGACGCCGGTGACGGTCGACCCGTCCTCCGTGCAGTGGTCCGCACGCGAGGCGTCCGTCGACGGCGCCACGGTCACGGGCCCCCAGGCACACGGCCCGGTGACCATCGACGCGAAGTCCGGCAACGTCCAGGGGCACGCGACGGTCTCCGTCCTCGGCCCGCTGGCGAGCGTGGAGCCCTCCTCCCAGCTGCTGTCGATCGCCTCCCCCACCCCCGCCGACGCGACCACCGTCTCCGTGACCGGCCGCGACGCCGAGGGCTACACGGCCCCGATCGACCCGCAGGACCTCTCGCTCGACTACGACCACGACGTGGTCGACATCAAGTTCGTCGACGGCAAGCTGCGGATCACCCCGCTGGCCAACGCGAGCACGATCCTGAAGATCTCGGCCGGCGGCCAGACCGCCCAGCTGCCGATCACCATCGGTGTGCAGACCAAGACGGTCTACGACTTCGACGACGACGTGCTGGCCCGCTGGCGCAACAACAGCACCGCGGCCACGACGTTCTCGAAGGCCCCCGAGGGCCTGCGGATCGACTTCAACGCCATGCGCAACGTGGGCATCAGCACCACGACGCGCATCCCCGTGGAGGGCCAGCCGCTGCGTCTGCGGGTACGCATCAAATCCAGCATCAGCGTGCCCAACGGCCTGACGTACATGAACTACACCGACTCGTCGGGCAAGAGCGTCGGCATCTACGGCACCGGACTGGCCGCGAGCAGCGACTGGCAGTACGCGACGTTCCAGGTCCCCGCCGGTACGAAGTTCCCGATCTCGATCTCGAGCTTCCAGGGCATCAACACCAGCGTGGCGCAGCAGAAGGCGGGCTCGTTCGTCCTGGACCGGATCGAGGCGGACGTCCCGACCTCGAT